>JBDGRG010000292.1:784-15380 GCA_042218355.1 Bradymonadaceae bacterium | reverse complement strand
CAGGAGTCCGGCGAGTCCGAGGGTCGAACCGATCGCGTCGCCGTCCGGTTCGACATGGCTGACGACGAGAAACGAGTCGTGCTCCCGGACGAACGCAGCGGCCGCCTCGAGGTTCTTCTCGATACGCTCGGGAGCGGTGACGGCGACCTCGTCGTCTTCGGCGGACATGCGGGAACCTCGTTGTGGGAGAACTCGAATCCAGAAAGGTGGGGGAGACCCGAACCGACACCTCGTCCCCGCCCGAGCTCGGTCAGTCGGTGTCGACCTCGTCCAGGATTTCCTCGATGCGGCGCGCCTCCTCGAGGGTCTCGTCGAAGCGGAAGTCGATCTCCGGCACGTACTTGGTGTCGAGCCGATCGGCGACCTCGCGCTTGATGTACCCCAGGGCGTGTTCGAGCCCCTGCGCCGCCTCGTCTCGCGAGGCCGCGTCCTCCCCGATCAGGACGAAGTAGACCTTTGCATTCCGAAGGTCCGGACTGAGTTCGACGTCCGTGATCTCCACCTGGCGGAGCCGCGGATCGTCGATTTGGCGGAGCAGCAGCCGCCCCAGAATCTCCTGTAGTTTCTGGCCGACGCGATCGGCGCGGTCGAATTCTTCTTTACCCATTGTGAGGGGGATAGGGGATAGGGGGAAGGGGATGGGGAACCGATGGGAAGGTTGCGCAGTTAAAATGCTCGATTCGAACCGAGACGGTCTCCGAACCAGCTCCTCCGCTGTAGAACGTTCAGACGCTCTCTCCGACGATCGCATCTCGGGTCCGACCGGGAGCCGCTCGAGGAGACACCGTGGGGGACCTCGATGACTTTATCCGAGCCTATCCACACTGACGCTAAACTCACCTCGTCACAACCTTCCGGCGGCCGGTGGTGTTCCAGTCGCTCCCCCAGCGGCGTGGCGACGCTTCGGGTTCCCTATCCCCCATCCCCTTCCCCCTATCCCCTCGTTTAGTTGAGTGTCGCCGAGACCTCGACGAGCTCGAAGGCCTCGATCTCGTCCCCCAGCTTGATGTCGTCGTAGCCCTCGAGGGTAATGCCGCACTCGTACCCCTCGCGCACCTCTTTGACGTCCTCCTGATAGCGCTTCAGCGAGGCGATGTCGGTCTCGTAGACGATCCGACCGTCGCGGACGAGCCGCGCCTTGGCGTTGCGCGTGACCTTGCCGTCGGTGACGTAGCACCCGGCGATCGTGCCGGCTTTGGAGGACTCGAACAGTTCGCGAACCTCGGCGGTGCCGAGCACGCGCTCCTCGATCTCCGGTTCGAGCAGCCCTTCCAGAATGTTGCGCACCTGGTCGATGGCGTCGTAGATCACCGAGTGCGTCAGAATCTCGACGCCCTGTTTGTCGGCGATCTCCTTGGCGCGCTGGTCCGGCCGGACGTTGAACCCGACGATCAGCGCGGCCGTGTCGGAGGAGGCCGCCAGATTGACGTCGTTCTCGGTCACGGCCCCGACGCCGGTGTGGATGACGTCGACCTGCGCCTCCTCGTTTCCGAGGCTGACGAACGCCTCCTTCAGCGCCTCGACCGATCCTTGGACGTCGCCCTTGATGATGACCTTCAGCTCCTTGGTGTCCTCGGCCTGGAGCATCGCCGAGAGGTCTTCGATGCCACCGGAGACGTCCTCGGCGGTCGTCGCCATGTCCTCCTTCCGGCGCTGCGCCTCGACGTTGTCGGCGATTTGCTGGGCATCGGACTCGGACTCGACGACGAAGAACGGCTCGCCTGCCTGCGGCACGCCGTTCAGACCGGTGATCTCGACCGGCTCGCTCGGCCCGGCCTCCTCCAGTTCGCGGCCACGCTCGTCGTGCATCGTCCGCACGCTGCCGTAGGACTTCCCACTGACCAGAACATCCCCCTTGTGGAGCGTCCCGCGCCGGACCAGCACCGACGCGACGGGCCCGCGCCCCTTGGTCAACTCGGACTCGACGACCAACCCCTGCGCCTGTCGATCGGGATTGGCCTCGAGCTGTTCGAGTTCCGCCTGGAGCTCGATCGACTCGAGCAGGTCCGAGATGTTCAGCTTCTCGGTCGCACTGACTTCGACGTACTGGGTCGTCCCCCCCCAGTCCTCGGGGACGAGTTCGTACTCCGTCAGCGCCTGCTTGATGCGTTCCGGATTGGCGGTCTCCTTGTCGATCTTGTTGATCGCGACGATCATCGGGACCCCAGCCTCCTGAGCGTGATTGATCGCCTCGACGGTCTGGGGCATCACGCCGTCGTCGGCCGCGACGACGAGTACGACGACGTCGGTCAGGTGCGCGCCGCGAGCGCGGAGCGCGGTGAACGCCTCGTGTCCGGGTGTATCGAGAAACGTCACCTCGTTCCCCGACTCGGTGGCGACCTTGTACGCTCCGATGTGCTGGGTGATCCCTCCGACCTCCTCGGCCAACACGTCGGTCTCGCGGATGGCGTCCAGCAGGGACGTCTTCCCGTGGTCGACGTGCCCCATCACCGTCACCACCGGCGGGCGCGGTTCTTTCGCCTCCTCGGGATCCTCCGAGGTGTCGTAGAAATCCGAGATGTCGAAGGCGACGTTCTCGACCGAATAGCCGTACTCGTCGGCGACCAGTGCGGCCGTCTCGTAGTCGAGCGTCGTGTTGACGTTCGCGTTGATGCCCGACTCCATCAGCTTCATCGCGACCTCACCGGCCTTCACCCCCATCTCCTCGGCCAGGTCGCTGACGCTGATGACGTCCTCCATCTCGATGACGCGCTTGTGCTCGGCCGCCTCGGTGATCTCGGTCTTCTGCGGTCCCTGGTTCTGCTGTGACCGCTTCCGATTCCGGGCTCGCGCGTCCGAGTCGTACAGATCCTGCCCCTCGACGACTCGCTTGCCGGGGCTGCTCTTCTTCTCGCGCTTCTGTTTCTTCTCCTTCTTCTTCTCCTCGTCGGACTTGAACTCCTTGCCCTCGGCCTCGAGCCGATCCTTGACGACGTTCTCCTGGATCTGCCCGACGACCTGCGCGCCGTCCTCCACCTCTTCGGCCGGCACCTGCTCGGGCTCGCCGGTCGGCTCCGCGGGCTGATCGTCCTCCGGGCGACGGACGTCGGTCTCCTCGCCGGCCGCCTCCTGCGCCGGCGCCTCCTCTTCCCCCTCGGTCGGTTCGGCCTCGGGCTCCTGTGGCTGCTCCTCGTCGGCAGCCTCGACGCCGTCTGCTTCGGCGACCGCCTCGTCGTCGGCCTCCGCCGCCGGTTCGGCGGGTTCGGCTTCGACCGGCTGCTCCTCGTCGGACTCGGCCTCGGCCGAGACCTCGACGGGCTCGTCGGCCGGCTCTTCGGTCGGCTCCTCGGGGGCCTCCCCGGCCTCCGTCTCGTCGGCCGCTTCGCCCTCGTCGGGTTCGACCACCGGCTCCTCGG
Organism: Bradymonadaceae bacterium; assembly: GCA_042218355.1. Lineage (GTDB taxonomy): Bacteria > Myxococcota_A > Bradymonadia > Bradymonadales > Bradymonadaceae > CAJXPB01. The sequence goes on along the minus strand of JBDGRG010000292.1, from coordinate 12,024 downwards.
CGCCGGACTCCTCGGCTTCGGCCGCCGGTTCGGCGCCGGGCTCGTCATCGCCCCGCTTGATCACCGTCGGACCGATGCCGTCACCGGCCTCCGCCCCCTGCCCGGCGTCCTCCCCGTCGGCCTGGTCGTCGGCCTCCTCGAGCGCGGACTTCAGCTCCTCGACTTCGTCGTCGTCGAGCCGCGACATGAAATTGTCGACGGAGAAGCCCAGCTCGAGCTCGTTGATACGGTCGACGAGCTTGTGCTTGTCGTATCCGAGCTCGTCGGCGAGCTCGCGAACACGCTGTCCGAGGTTTGGCATCTGTTCTCCGGTCTCGAATCGTCGAGTCAATCGAAACGAAATCGTGCGTCCGTGGTCGGGCACGAATGCCCGGTCGGCCCTCTCCGGGGTGTCCGTCGAACGGACGACCCGGTGGCGTCACGACCGGACGTCGTCCGCCTCCAGACAGATAATCTTCTCGAGGTCGCGACCGATCGCCTCGGTGCGTTCCCCCGAGGGAAACGCCATCGCCCGACATCGCCGACTATCGACGACGCGGCCGAGTGTCTCGGCCGACAACTCGTCGATGACGGCGACGTCCGCTCGATCTGCGGCGCGTCGCAACTGCTCGATCTCGTCGCCGCCCGCGTCCGATGCGAGGACGAGCAACTCGAGGTCGCCCGAGGCGATGCGTCGGTCGACACGCTCCGCTCCCGCGACCGCGCCGCCCATGCGGAGCGCATCGGCGGTCCGTTCGCGCCACCGCGCCCGGACGTTCGCGCGGACCTTCTCGACCAGTTCGACGGCGTCCAACTCCGGCAGTTCGGCGGCCAGCTCCCGTGAGAACCCCGACCAGACGGCCGGACGGAGGCATCCGACGAGGGGATGCGTCCAGGTCGCCTCACCCGGAGCTTCGCGGCGCATGTCGTGAACCAGCCCCACAGAGTCGTGGTAGACGAAACGTTCGAGTTCTAACGCCGGGCCGTCCTGCTGACAACCGGCGCACCGAACCGTATGAGGGTTCTGGCCTGTCTCGGGCTCACTCATCGTCTCCACCCGTAACCGGGCACCGTGCCGTCCGGCCTCGCACTTAACGTCCACCGCGCGCCGCGGATTCCCGAGTGCAGGCCGCCCCCCCGGCGATCGGGGCCCGGCGCCGTCCCGTCTGCTCGCGTCGATCGGCGCATCAGGCTCGCGCCCCACCCGGCGAGGACTCCGATTCTTTCTCCTCGTTCCCGGAGGAGGTCTCGTCGGACTCCGACGCGACGGCCTCCTCGACGTCGTCGTCCGCATCGGCCTCCGCCGACTGCTCGTCGTTCGAACGCTCCGTCGAGCCGGATGCTTCGGTCGTTTCCGGCTCGTCGTCGGAGCCCTCGTCCGCGTCGGCCGTCTCCGCGTCGGCGTCGGCTTCGTCGGCCGTCTCCGTGTCGGCGTCGGCTTCGTCGGATTCGGCCTCGGCAGTCTCGGCATCCGTCTCCTCCGAGGCTTCCGCCTCCTCCTCTTGCTCGTCCTCGTCCGGCTCGGCGAAGAACTCCTCGCGGCGCTGTTCGATCTCCTCCTCGCTCAGGTCGAGGTCCTTCTCGAAGTACTCTCGGGCGGCGTGCCAGATCTGCTTGACCTTTTTCTCGTGCAGATCGGTCTTCTCCGCCATCTCCTCGAGGTCCTGAGCGAACGCGATGTGGTCGATCGTCTCGTATCCCGCGTTGTAGAAGTCCTCCGACAGCGAGGCGCCGATACCGCGGACCTTCTCGAGCTCCTTCATCTCGAGCTCTTCCTCGGTCATCGCCTCGCGCGACCCCGGATCGGGCCGGGCCATGATCTCGTCGGCGGCCTCCATCAGCTTCTCGGCGGCCTCCTCCTCGATCCCCGGGATCTGGGAGAGTTCCTCGATCCCCGCTTCGCTGATGTGATCGAGCTTGTTGTACCCGAGCCGGAACAGGGTATCGACCATGTCCTCGGTGATCCCGTCGAACTCGACGAGATTCTCCCGGGCCTCCTCCATCATGTTCTCCAGCCGGGTCTCGCTGATGATGTCGAGATCCCAACCGGTCAACTGTGCGGCCAGACGGACGTTCTGTCCGCCTTTCCCGATGGCGAGGCTGAGCTGATCGTCCGGCACGATCAGCTCCATCGTCATGTTGGTCTCGTCGATCAGGACCTTCGAGACCTCCGCCGGGCTGATCGCATTGCAGACGAACCGCGCGGCATCCTCCTCGTAGGGGACGATGTCGATCTTCTCGCCGCGCAGTTCCTGCACTACCGACTGGACGCGTGAGCCGCGCATGCCGACACACGCCCCGACCGGGTCGACGTCGCTGTCCTTGCTGTAGACGGCGACCTTGCTGCGGACGCCCGGCTCGCGTGCGACGGCGACGATCCGGACGATCCCCTCGTAGATCTCCGGGACCTCCTGCTCGAACAGCTTGATGAGCATCTGCGGATCCGCCCGGGTCAGCACGACCTGCGGGTCGCGACTCGACCGTTTGACCTCCTTGATCATCGCCTGGAGGCGGTCGCCGGGTCGGTAGTTCTCCCGCGGGGTCTGCTCCTCGTTCGGGAGGATCGCGTCGGCTCGTCCCAGGTCGATGATGATGTTTCCCTTCTCGAACCGGCGGACGATCCCCGTGACCATCTCGCCGCCGCGGTCCTTGTACTCCTCGTAGATGTTGTCGCGCTCGGCCTCGCGGACCCGCTGGATGATGACCTGCTTGGCGGTCTGAGCGGCGATCCGACCGAAGGTCGAGTTGTACGAATCGAGATTCAGAATGTCGCCGTACCGCTCGTCCTGCAACTTCGCCTTCTCCTTGTCCTCCTCCCGGTAGAAGATCTGGAAGAGCAGCTCGTCGCCCGGTTCGGCGTCGAATCCCGCCTCCCGGACTTCGTCGACCGACGCCTCGCGGTACGGATTCTCGACCTCCTCGTTGACCGTGACGATCTGATACAGGTCGATCTGTCCCGTATCGTCGTCGTAGCGAGCCTCGATCTCGCGCTCTTCGCCGTAGGTCTTGCGTGCAGCCGTCAGGATCGCGGCCTCGAGGGTATCGATCAGCGTCTCGCGCTCGATGCCCTTGTCCCGGCCGACCTGGTCGATAACGCTTTCCAAATCCATAATCCGTCTCCTCGTTGCGGCGAGAGCTTCGGAATCACACCGCAGTTGGCAGATGACAGCTGACGCCAGTCGACATCCGCACCGCGCCGGCTCGACGGTCGGTCGAAGCGACAGCCGCCTCGACCGTGCAACTTCCCGGTCGTGCGATTTGCGATCGTGCGGTCGTGCCGTGTGGCGGTCGTACGTTCGGAGATCGGCGACCCGACAGTCCGGCGGCTCGACAGCCGGCCCTCTCGACGGCCCGCCGGCTAGAGCTCGTCGAACTTGCGTTTGATCCGAGCGCTCTTGACGTCGTCCCAGTGCACCTCGCCCGGTTCTCGCTCCTCGAACTCCAATCGCAACACGCCCTCGTCGAACGAGGCGAGCGTGCCGACGATCTTGTTCTTGCCGTGGATCTGTTCGCGCACGACCAGCTGGACCCGCTCGCCGACCGCCCGTTCGACGTGGCGCGGTTTCTCCAGCGGCCGCTCCAGCCCGGGGCTGGAGACCTCGAGGACGTAGTTCGGAGGCACTCCCTCCTCGGCATCGAGGTATGCCTCGATGTATCGACTGATCTCCGCACACGTGTCGACCGTGACCCCTCCCTCCCCGTCGTCGTCCTCCGAATCGGCGTCGAGCCGCTCGACGAAGACCCGGATGATCCAGCGTCCCTGGGCCGTCGGCTCGACGTCGAACAGCCCCATCCCGTGAGCCTGAGCCGCCTCGCGACTCCAGGAGAGGATCTTGTCTCGAAGCTCGTCGGTCAGCTCCGCGACCGGCGCCTCCCCGGATCCCTCGGCGTCCTCTCCCCGCCGGTCGGTCGGTTGTCGCCGGTAGCTGTCGTCCGTCATACTCGTCGCTCGTCGCTGGAACGGCAATTCGCCCGTCGGTGCCGCCCGCCCGGCGCAGCCGGACCGGCGAACGGGCCCAATAAAAAAAGCGGGTCGAAACCCGCTTTCGCGCGCTGCGAAAACTGTGGAGTCCCGCGGACGAACCGCGGGCTCCTCGAATCGGAAGGGCGGATCCGCTACGATTTGTATAGTGAGAGGGTGGGGAGAGTGTCAAGACACACACCACCGCCGCCCGGCTTCGCCCCCCGCCCATCCATCGATCCCTTCCACGAGGAGTTCGTACCGATGCTACGCGTTGCACTGGTCCAGTTGAACGGCACCCGCGACGTCGAGACGAACCTTCGGCGTTGTGACGAACTGGCCCGGCGGGCGGCCGAGATCGAGACGGACTGGCTCCTCCTGCCGGAGAACGCGCCATTCCTCGGCCGCGACCACGAGAAGGTCGAGGTGGCCGAACCACTCGACGGCCCCATCGTGGACCACTTCCGGGAACTGGCCGATTCACTCGACACCTGGGTGACGGTGGGGAGCTTCCCCGAGGCGACCGACGAACCCGATCGCACGTACAACACCCTCGTTCACCTCGCGCCGGACGGGGAACTGCGCCAGACGTATCGAAAGCTCCATCTGTTCGACGTCGATGTCGAAGGGGGACGATCGTTCCGCGAATCGAACCACGTCCGCAGCGGCGAGGCCATCCGAACCGCCACCGTCACCGAGCGAGACGGACGGGAGTGGCGGATCGGCCTGTCGATCTGCTACGACCTGCGCTTCCCGGCGCTTTACCGGGCGCTGGCGGAGCGAGAGGTCGACGCGACGGTCGTCCCCTCGGCGTTCACCCGCCAGACGGGACGCGACCACTGGCACCCGTTGCTGCGAGCGCGGGCGATCGAGAACCAGTACTGGCTACTCGCGCCGAACCAGTGGGGGCACCACTTCGGCGACCGCGCGTCGTACGGGCACTCGTCGGTCTACGACCCGTGGGGGCACCGGGTCGCCTCGGCGCCCGACGGCGAGGGCGTCATTCACGCCGAACTCGACCGCGAGCGCGTCGAGGACGTCCGCCGCCGGATGCCCTGCCTGGGGCACGTCCGGGTCCGCGACGGCGAGGTCCTCGACGGACCGAGTCGCGACGAGGGCGACTGACCGCGAACGACGGTCTCACCGCCGTCCATTCGAACGACCGATCGCGCACGGACCACTGTCGGCTACGAGGACGACGCCGTGGAGACGTTCATCCACATTGCCACCATCCTCCTCCCGATCGTCTGGATCGGAGTCTTCGCCTTCTACGCCCGGCACTTCTTCCGCGAGGGGCGCACACCGGGCCAGTTCGTCGGTTCGCGACTCCTCCATGCCGGGCTCGCCCTGCAGGCCGTCTATCTGGCCGCCGTCGGGCTCCACACCGGGCACTTTCCTTTCACCTCGCGTTCCGAGTTTCTCGCGCTGCTGGCGCTGAGCATCGCAGCGATCTACGCCTTCGACGAACGTCGACACGGCGACGCCGACACCGGCGTGTTCTTCGTGGCGATCGCCGCCCTCTTCCAGCTCGCCTCCGCGATCCTCTGGACCGACCCCGGCGTCGGCCCCCAATCGGCGCGCGATCCGATCTTCGGACTCCACGTCCTCTTTACCGTCTTCGGCTTCGCGGGATTGACGATCAGCGCCCTCTACGCGCTGATGTACGTCCTGCTCTCCGTGCAGTTGAAATCCGGCGATCTCGGCGTAGTTTTCCGGCGGCTCCCCCCGCTGGCGACGCTGGAGGAGATGAGCAAACTGGCGGCCATCGCCGGGGTCGCGCTGCTGGGCGTGGGCCTGGGGCTGGGACACTACGTCGCGGTCGCGAACTTCGGCACGGTCGATCCGCTCGGCCATCCCGCCATCATCGTCGCCGATCTGGCGTGGTTGAGTTACGTCGGCGGTCTGATCACCGCCGAGAGCCGCGGTCTGTCGGGCAGGCGGATGGGCTACCTGTCGCTGGGAGGCTACCTGGTCTTCATGATCTCGATGGTCGTCGTGCTCTCACAGTCCGGAACCCTCCACACGTTCCAGTGATGCACGACGAAGGTACACTACAGCTCTTCAGGTTCGACCAGGCGAATACCTCCCTGGAGGAACGGGACGAACTCGCCCTGTCGGACGACGACATCCGCGCCGTCCTCCCCGAGCTTCGCTCCCAACTGGGCGGGGAGTGGGCGGTGCTGTCGACCTGCCACCGCACCGAATTCTACCACTTCGGCGATCCGATCGAGTGGGCCGATCTCCGCCCGCTGGTCGGCGAACTGAACGAGGACGACGGTTCGGAACTGCCCGACCCCGAACGGATGGAGCGCTCGTCCGCTGCTCGCCATCTGTTCCGCGTCGCCGCCTCGCTGGAATCCGTCGCGCTGGGCGAAAACGAAATCCTCGGACAGGTACACGACGCCCACGACCTCCTCCTCGAACGCAGCGACGGGTCGCCGGTCCTCGACCAGCTCTTCCGGTTCGCCGTCCGATGCGGCAAGGACGTCCGCACCGATACCGCGCTCTGCGAGGGCGCCGTGTCGGTCAGCTCGGTCGCCGTCGACCTGGCAGAGAAGATCTTCGGGTCCTTCGACGGACGGACCGTCGTGCTGGTGGGGGCAGGAGAGACCGCCGAGACGGCCGCCGAACATTTTGCCGAGGCCGGGGCCACGGACTTCCGCGTGGTCAATCGAAGTCGATCGAGTGGCGAACGGCTGGCCGGCCGATACGGCGGCGACTATCGGCCGCTCGACGAGCTCGACGAGGTCCTCCAATCGGCCGACGTCGGGCTGGTCGCCGTCGGCGCGGACGAGCCGGTCGTCGAGGCCGACCTCGCCCAGCGCGTCGTCCGGGCGAGACGCCAGGAACCGCTGTTTCTGATCGACGTCAGCAACCCCCGAAACGTCGCCCCGGCCGCCGGCGATCTGCCGGGCGTCTACCTCTACGACATGGACGACCTGGAGTCGGTCGTCGAGGACAACCTGCAGGCCCGGCGCGCGGAGATCCCGGCGGCCGAAGCGGTCGTCGACGACTTCGTCGACCAGTGGGAGTCCTGGCGCCAGCAACTGCAGGTCGATCCGACGATCTCGACGCTCGCCCGTTACTTCGAGGACGTCCGCCAGCAGGAACTGGCCCGCCACGAGGGCGACATCTCCGAGGACGAGATGGACCGGTTGGAGCGATTCTCCAAGGGGCTCGTCAAGAAGCTCCTGCACTTCCCGATCACCAACCTGAGATCGGCCGTCGAGGACAACTCGCTGTCCCAGGAGCAGTTGCAGACGGTCTGGTCGCTGTACAATCTGCGCGAGTTCGAGGAGAATTCGGACGAGTGAATGGGAGGTACTGGGGTATCGAGGGGCGTCGGGGGAATGCGTCGTGAGCGGAGCTTCGAGGCTTCAGTGGTTTGCGTCGCGAGAGGCAAGAAGCGAGACGCGAGAGGCACGAGGCGAGGCGCAAGACGCGAGATGCAAGAGGCGAGATGGTATCGACGTACTGAAGTACTGGGGTATCGAGGTACTGAGGTATCGAGGTACTGGGGTTTGGGGGGCACATGGTGCGATGATTCGACAGCTCGACCGCGGTGCACGGGAATGGCCGGACGATTGAGGGCTCAACCGCTCGACGGCTCGACCCCTTGACGGCTCGACCGCTTCCGAAGGTACGGAGCATTCCGTGGAGCAGCGGTTGTGCGGTCGTAGGCTCAATAGCTCAATCGCCGAGGCCGACCGGAGGGAGGCCGAAATCGCCCAATAGCCGGGCCGACCGACGGGAGGCCCACGACCACTCGACGACTCCGACCGCCTGACGACTTGACTACTTCGACGACCATCGAAATCGGCTCTCGGACCTCCCGGCTGGCGCGCTGGCAGGCCGAGCGCGTCGGCACCGCCCTCGAGCGTGCCAACGAGGACGTCGAGACCACCATCGTCGGGATGGAGACGCTCGGCGACCGGGTCCGCGATCAGTCCGTTCCGGAGATCGACGCCGAGGGCGTCTTCACGGCCACCCTCGAGCGCGCCCTGCTCGCCGGCGAGGTCGACTGCGCCGTCCACTCTCTGAAGGACCTCCGCTCGGAACTGCCCGAGGGCCTGGTCTACGCGGGCTCCCTCGAGCGCGGAAATCCGGCCGACGCCCTCGTCTCGCGCCGCTGGAACGCCGTCGACGAACTGCCACAGGGCGGTGTCGTCGCCACCGGGAGCCCCCGGCGCCGCGGCCAGCTGCGACGGCGGCGGCCGGATCTGGAATTCGTCGGAGTGCGGGGAAACATCGGCACCCGACTGGACAAGCTCGACGACGAGAACTGGGACGGTCTGATCATGGCGGCGACGGCACTCGAGCGGCTGGGCCGCGAGTCGGCGATCGCCGCGGAACTCGATCCCACCCGCCACGTCCCTGCGGCATCACAGGCGGCGATCGGCGTCGAGATGGCCGACGACCGCGACGATCTGCACGACCTCTTCGAGCCCATCTGGCACGAACGGACGACGACGGCCTGCCGGGCCGAACGGACGTTCCTCGCGCGGCTCGAGGGGGGATGTACGGCGCCGATCGGGGTCTACTGCCACCGCGAGGAGGGAGAGTGGGCGCTGTACGGATGGGTCGGCGACGTCGATGGCGCACGGGAGTTGCGCGACCGCTCGACCGGCTCCGCGCCGGTGGCGATGGCGGAGTCGATGGCAGAGCTCTTCCTCCGGCGCGGCGCCGGAGCGATCCTCGACGAGGGGCAGTGAGATGACTGACACCGATCAGGCCGACGCGACCCGCGTCCTCTACACGGGCACCCGCCCTCCGGAGGTCGACCGGTCCGACGTGACGGTCGATCACGTTCCGATGCTCGAGGCGAAGCCGCTCGACATCCGGCCGGACCAGGTCACTGCTCTCCTCGACGGTCCGGTCGCGGTCGTGATCTACAGTCGAAACGCCGTCGCGGCCCTCGACGAACTCGGACTCGGCTCCGAATTGGCCGACCGCGACGAGATCGAGTGGTGGGCCGTCGGGCCGAAGACCGCCGACGCGGTCGAGGAGGTCGTCGGCACTCGCCCCGAGATTCCCGAACGCCACGACTTCGAGGGAATCAAAGCAGAGCTGGCGCGGACGGACCTCCCCGAACGCGTGGTCGCTCTGTCGCTGGCCGGGAATCGCCGGGACCTCTCGTCGGTCCTCCGCTCGCGGGGCGTTGCGTTCACGGACCGACCCGTCTACGAAACTCGCCCGGTGGACCACCCCGACCTGGCAGCGCGCCTTCGGGAGGCTCCGCCCGACTGGGTGTTCCTGACCAGCCCGCGCGGCGTGGCGATCTTCATGGCGCAGGCCGGCGGCACCGTGCCCGAGCGCACCCGTCTGGCAGCCATCGGGCCGTCGACGGCGCAGGCGCTGTCGGGCCGGGGCGTGCAGGTCGACGCCGTCCCCGACGACCCCAGCGTCGAGGGGATGTTCGACGCGGCCGTCGGAGGAGAGGATTGAGCCGTCGGACGTCCGTGGGGAAGCCGACGCATCTACTCGGTGGATGCAACCGGTCGACTCGCTCCGGCGCCGAAGGTGTCACTCTCTCCCATCGGGGTTCGGTCGGTCGACCGATTCTCACGGCGTCGAAACGGCCGCCTGCGCTCGGTCTGCGCCAACCGGCGACGCTGAAGCGACGCCGGCCGGGTTGGCGATCGGCGTGGGGGTGTCGAATGGCGATCGCGGTGGGAGGCTTTCAATCGTGTCGCCGGCCAATGGTCGTACGCTCGTGGCTCGACCGCACGTGCCCGGACACGAGCTGGAAGCTCGGTCTACGCTCCGGCCGCTCGACTGCACACGCCCGGACACGAGCTGGAAGCTCGGTCTACGCTCCGGCCGCTCGACTGCACACGCCCGGACAGGAGCTGGAAGCTCGGTCTACGCTCCGGCTACTCGACGACTCGACCACTCGCCCATGGATGCCCGAACCCGTTTTCTCCGCGCCTGCCGCTGTAAACCCGTCGACCGCCCCCCGGTCTGGGTCATGCGTCAGGCCGGCCGGTATCTCCCCGAGTACCGCGAGCTGCGCGAGGACCACTCGTTCCACGACGTCATCGCCGACCCGGAGCTGGCTCGCGAGGTGACGATGCAACCGATGCGGCGGTTCGACCTGGACGCCGCGATCGTCTTCTCGGACATCCTGGTCGTCCCCGAGGCGATGGGTCAGGGATACAGTTTCCCCGACGGAGGTGGGATCGAGATGGACTTCGCCGCGGATTCGCCTTCCGCGATCGACCGGCTGGATGCCAGCGGCGTCGCGGAGAGGCAGTCGCACGTGGGCCGGGCGCTGGAACTGGTACGAGAGGAACTGGGCGGGGATCGCGCGCTGCTCGGCTTCGTCGGTGCCCCCTGGACGCTGGCGACCTACATGGTCGAGGGGGGCAGCGCGAAGCAGAAGACCGAGTGCAAGCGAATCTACTACGAAGAACCCGAGCTACTCCGCGCGCTGGTCGACAAGCTCGCCGACGCACTGGCGGAGTTCGTCGAGTTGCAACTCGAGTCCGGCGCGGACGCCGTCCAGGTGTTCGACTCCTGGGCCGACGCCCTCGCCCCCGAGGCCTTCGCCGAACTCGCCGTCGACCCGGCCGCCCGGCTGGCCGACGCCGTCGACGCCGACGCCCCGCTGATCTACTTCCCCAAGGGCATGCATCACCTGGGGCCCGACGCCCGTCCGCCCGGTTACGACGTCCTGGGCGTGGACTGGCGAGCCCGTCTGCGCCAAACTGCCGACGCAGTCGGAGCCGATACGGCCGTCCAGGGCAACCTCGATCCCGCGCTGATGAGTGCCCCGCCCGAGGTCGTCGAGACACACGCCCGCCGACTGTCGAAGGCGATGGACGGCCGAGACGGCTTCATCGCCAATCTCGGCCACGGCATCCGCCCGTCGGCCCGCCCCGAGTCCGTCGAACGGTTCGTCCAGACCATCGCCGACTCCCACTGAACCCGCCGCCACGACCTCCGTGCGATGACCCGCCAGTACCGCCCCGACAGTCTGCGCGAGGAACTCGAAACGTACGGTCCGGAGCCGACGATCCGAGTCGTCATGATGCCCAAGCACACCAACGCACTCGGGTCGATCTTCGGAGGTGTCATCCTCAGCCAGGTCGACCTCGCCGCCGGTGAAGAGGCTCGAAAAACGGCGCAGACCCGGGTGGTGACGAAGGTGATGCGGGAGGTCGAGTTCGGCCGTCGGCCAGCCTTTCCCGAGCGTGACAGACATATCGAGCGCCGAGACATTCCGCGCGACCTGCTTCGTCGTCGTGCGGTTGTTCTCGGCTACTTCGACTGTCTCTTTGTCCCAAAACACCGCCGTCAG
>JBDGRG010000292.1:0-774 GCA_042218355.1 Bradymonadaceae bacterium | reverse complement strand
GTTCGTCGCGCCGGTGAACGTGGGGGACTGGGTCGGCTTCTACACCCGCACCAGGGAGGTCGGCGACACCTCGATCGTCGTCGAGGTTCTCGTCGTCGCCCAGCGCGGCCACGATCGCGACACGAGCGTCAAGGTGACCGAGGCCGAACTCGTCTTCGTCGCCGTCGACGACGACGGTCACCCCGTTCCGGCGGAACCGTCGAGACGGTAACGAGGGAGATCGACCGGGGAGCTGGGAGCGGGGAACGCAGGCGGGCGAGTGCCGTTCGGCGATCGTTACGCCGCTTCGGTGCGTCCACCGACCAGTAGTTGATGCGCATTCGGAATTTTCTCGGTAGACGTCGTCCGTCGGGGCGGTGGGCTTCTCGCCCACCGCGCCCATCAATGAAACTCCGACCGCCGGCTGATTCGGTGCAGGACACCCCGCGGCGCCAGAACACCGCCAGCCGAGCGACGGCTCGACCACTCGACTACTCGACGGCTCGACTACTCGACAGCTCGACCACTCGCCCATGACGAAACGAATCGCCATCGTCGGCGCCGGCATTACCGGTCTGGTCACCGCGTATCACCTCGATCAGCGTCCGGAATTCGAGCCGGTCCTCCTCGAGAAACGCGACCGGCCCGGGGGACGGATCGACTCGATACGACGCGAGGGCTACCTCCTCGAGCGCGGACCGCACACCATCGTCGAGAAGAATATCGAGACGGCCCGGTTGATCGACGACCTCGGGCTGGAGTCCGAGATGGTCGTGGCCGGCGGCGAGGCGGACA
>JBDGRG010000291.1:1577-4639 GCA_042218355.1 Bradymonadaceae bacterium | reverse complement strand
TCTTCGTGCCTTCGCGTCTTCGTGGCCTGTCAATCGCACGCCTGAACAATTACCTCTGGGAGACGGCATGAGACCCGACGTTGCTCCAGGCCTCGCCCTCGGCGTCCTGGTGGCGGTGACCTTCCCCGGTCCCCCGGTCGAAGCGGGCGAACCGATCGACCTGTTCGAACAGAGTGCGGAGACGCCGTCCGGGGCGAGTGACGACGACGACTCCGAGACGGAACGGCCGGTGGTGAAGTCGGTCGCCGGCGAGTCGTCGAGCGACGACTCGCGCGTTCCGGGGCGCGGGAGTCGCATCATCGAACTGCCGTTCCGGCGGGAGGGGTCCGTCATTCTCGTGCCCGCCCGCGTCGAGGGGCGACCCGTCATGTTCGTCTACGATACGGGGGCGACCTATACGACTCTCCGCCCCGGGTTCGCCCGCCGCGCCGGCATCATGCCCTCGAAGAGCGCCCCGACGTCGATCGCCCGCACCGCCGGCGGGATGCGAAAAATCCGTTTCGGACTCGCCGACAGCATCTCGCTCGACGGACATCGCCATGCCGGGGTGACCTTCTCCGTCTGCGCCCCCTGTGTCCCCCACGTCGAGGTCGACGAGCGTCCGGTGGTCGGCCTGCTCGGTCTCAATCTGCTCCGCCGGTACGAGAACGAGATCGACGAGTCCGAGGGGCGAGTGACCCTTGCTCCGACCGACGAGACCGCGAATCGCCGGGCGGACGTCGAACCCTGGCTGGAGCTGAACATCACGTCCCACGACTATCGAAACGAGGCGGGCCGACGGCGATTGCGCGTCGAGCTCCAGCTCGACAATCGAGCGGCGCGTTCGATCCGACGGCTGGAACTGTCGGTGACCTGCCGGCGCAGCGAGGGGGAATCCCCCACGCGGAGACTCGAGTCGATCTCGGTTCCGGCGCGCGGGGGCGAGTCGGTCGAGTTCGAGACTGGTTGGCGCTACTGTGCCGGGCTCGACTGGTCGATTCGTTCGGCGCGCTGGTAGCCCCCTCGAATTTCTCCAGCCGGCGCCTCGCCAGCCTCAAAAATCTGTATGCTTCCGACGTCCGGCCGGTCGGCGTCGGATGGGGGGGACGGGGGGACTTCTCCCGGAAATCGCCGCGATCCGGCACCGTTCGGGCGGCGTGGAATCGATCTTGCGGTGACGATCGGGCGACATTCGAAGTTTCGCGTCGCTCGACCGGGAGAACACCATGCGCACGCCACGTCGATCCGAGAAGGCCGGGTTCGATGTCGCGGGTCTTTCCGCGTTACTCGTCGCCGCTTTTCTGTTCGGAGTCGGCGGATGTAGCGGAGTCGACTCGGACGCCGACACCGCTGCGACCGACCCGCAACCGACGCCGAAACCCGGTGAGTCCTCGTTCGCGACGGCCGGTGCGCGGGACGGAGCCGAAACCCCCGAAAACGAGCAGGCCGAGGCGGGAGCGGGAGGGCGGCGGGGCAGTTTTGCGGCGCCGAGCAAACGGGGTCGCAAGCGGTCGATCGAGGAGGGGGATGTCTACGAGGTCGTCCGCCACTCGGACCAGATCCTCAATCTCAACCGGTATCGGGGGCTCCAGGTCGTCGATTTCTCCGACCCGAGACATCCATCCGTGATCGGGCGAGCCCGTCTCCACGGCGATCCGGTCGAAATGTACCTCGTCGGCAACAAGGTCTACGCCCTGCTCAACGACTGGCAGGGGTATCGCCCGCGGGCCTCGCACTTTCTGCCCAGACGCGTCTCCGGCTCGGTCGTTGCCGTCGTCGACATCTCCGATCCGACCGATCCGTCGGTCGTCGAGACCAAACGGCTCAGTGGTGAAATCCGCACGAGTCGCCTGACCCGAGGCCGCGGCCGCGAGGCGCTGTTCGTCGTCTCCGAAGCTCACAGTGAACAGGGCCAACGGACGAAAGTCCGAAGTTTCTCGGTCTCCGGTCGGGGCGAGCTGAAGCGCGCGTCGATGCTCGACCTGGGGGGAGACGTCACCGACGTGCGGGGGATCGACAACCGCCTGCTCGTCGCGCGCCGCAGCGACGACCGGAACGACGACGCCAGCCGGGTGGCGGTCGTCGACATCTCCGATCCATCGGGTCGGATGGTCATGGGAGGCGACGTCCGCGTCCCCGGTCGGGTGCAGAACGAACACAACATGCACGTCCACGGCGACGTCTTGCGCGTGGTCTCCGGGTCCACACGGGGCGACGAGCCGCTGAACCACCTCCAGACATTCGACATCTCGAACATCCACGACCCCTCTCCCGTCGATCACGTGTCGTTCGCCGAGGACGAGCGGCTCGAGGCGACGCTCTTCATGGCCGACCGTGCGTTCGTGGTCACCTTCCAACGGACCGACCCGTTTCATGCCATCGCCATCGGCCCACGGGGCGGGCTGGATCTGAAGAGTGAGTTCATCGTCAGCGGCTGGAACGACTACTTCGTCCCGGTCGCCGACGGCCAACGGCTGGTCGGCATCGGTGTCGACAACGCCGACGGTGGCCGGACGATGGCGGTCAGTCTCTACGACGCCGTCGATCTGAAGAACCCCGAGCCGATGATCGACCGCGAGAAGGTCCAGCTCGACTACAGCCGCTCGGAGGCCAACCGCGACGACCGTGCGTTCACGGTTCTGCGGGATGCGACCAGTGTGAAGACCGCCGACGGGACCGTCGAGACGGGCCTGGTGCTGCTCCCGTTCCGCGGCTGGGACCACGACCGCGACGAGTATCGCGCCGGCGTCCAGGTGTTCACCTTCTCCAAAAACACGCTGACCCCCCGGGGCGTGATGGAGCACGGATCGAAGGTCCGCCGCAGCTTCGCCGCCGACCGGCGGCACGACGTGACGGGCAACATCTCTCGGTCCGAACTGAGCCTCTACGACACCTCGGATCCGAACTCGCCGGTCGAGACCGGACGCGTCGAGCTGAGTCCGTCGTACGTCCGCTACTGGCAGTTCGGGGAGCATGCGGTTCGCCGCGATGGCCAGCGCCGTTCCCCGCGCGCGTACCGGCGTCGGCGGAAGTCGGAGGGGACGGATCGCCTCGAGATCGTGCCGGCGTCCGAGCATCCCGAC
>JBDGRG010000291.1:0-1567 GCA_042218355.1 Bradymonadaceae bacterium | reverse complement strand
TCCCGACACGGCCGATCCGGTCGCGCAGATCTCGGTTCCGGCTCGCTCGCGGATCTTCCGCAGCGGTCAGCGGCTGGTGGTCGCCGCACGCGCCCGAGGGGATTCGGAACACGCTACCCGCCTGGCTGTCTGGGATCTCTCCGATCCGTCGAATCCGGTGCCCGAGGGGACGTTCCTGACCGACCAGGTGCGCCCCTCCGGATTCGTGCGCTGGAATACGCCGCGCCATCGCCGCGCCGGCGGCTGCCCGTCCTGCAGCGTGGCCCGGGAGCCCGGGGGCGGGGCGGGGGCTCCACGGCGGCGAGGCTTCCGCGAACGGCCGACCCGTCGGGTGCTGGACTATCGGGCCGCGGCGGTCGACGGCGGATTGGTCTTCGCCACCGCGGAGTCCAACCGCGAGCTGAAGGGCACCCGTCACGTCGTGCAGATCGAGCCCGAGCGGCGGCTGGAGATCCGCGAGGCGTGCAGCTGGAGAGAGCGCCGCGAGGGAGGTTGCACCTATTACGGCGGGGCGGTTCACTGCCGGTATCTCGAGCGGCCGGACGGGACGAGGACACCCAGGCGCTGTTCCGGAACGTTGACGAAGTGCACCATCGACTCACAGGGCGACCGAACCTGTGAGAAGGTCGGCCGGTACGCCGTGCCCACTCGACGCGGGTCGTGGTCGAACGAGGTCCACGTGCGGTGGAAGACCTTCACGTTCCAGATGCTCGACCTCTCCGGGAAGTCACCTCGGCTGCGAGTACCCGTCACGATGCCGACCAGCGAGCGGGACGTCGATTTCCTTGCGCGCGGGTCGACCGTCTACGTCACCCATCGCACCCCGTACGACAAGCCCGGCGACTCGCGCCCCTACCGGCGCTACTACGTCAAGACCGTCGACTTCTCCGACCCCGCCCGCCCAAAGATCGGGGGTTCGGTCAACATTCCCGGGAAACTCCTGGCAGTGCGCGGCGACACGCTGGTCACTCGCGACCGGTTGTGGGGCGAGCATGTCGCCGAGACGAGCATCGACGTGCTCGAGTTGCGAGACGGCCGCGCCCACCTGAAGGCGGTCCGGCGATTCCGGAACCGACGGATCGATTCGGTTCAGATCGACCGACATCGGATCCTGGTCAGCCACGAGCCGGCCAGCGCGGTGCCGGAGTCGGAGACGGACGGCGACCGGGCCGCACGTCGGCTCTCCGTCCTGCAGCTCGACGACGGACTCCGGGTCTCACACGCCCCCCGACTGCCCAGCTGGGCGGACCTGAAGCGGGTCGTGCGCGGCCGGGCGTTGCTGTCGGTCCCCGGCGGCGTGCTGGCGGCCGACGTCGGTGCCGGCCTCGGACGGACGGATGCCGAGTTCTTCCCGGTCCGGCGCTGGCCGGCGGATATCACCGTCGAGGCGGGCCAACTGTACATGGCCGCCGGACGGTACGGCCTGTACCGTTACGATCTCCCCGATGTGAAGGCCGTCGTGGATCGGGCGGCCGAACTGCGACGGTAGGTGGGACGTCGGCAGTCGACCGTCTCCAGTCGTCTCGGGGGCGGGGGGAGCGACCTCGAGGTGGCGACGCAGAACACG
>JBDGRG010000290.1:25529-28595 GCA_042218355.1 Bradymonadaceae bacterium | reverse complement strand
ATTTTACACCCGATCTCCACTTACGAAAGCCCTTCCGTCGTAAATAATCCGGGCTAGCTTTCTAATTGCTAAGTACGGTCCAATCGAGGTTTTTTACCGAAACTTGGACGGACCGTTTCCCAGTTGCGAGCCTACCTGGGAAGGTTAACAGCGGACCTGTGTACGTAATGCAATCTCCTTTTTTATACGCGCCGGTCCCCACCCGGAACTCTATCGTGTGACGCTTTTTTCCGTGTTGCAAAATGTAGCAATGACCACTCGGCAGACCGGGGCACTTCTTTTTTTCTCGAACAATTCGGCCCGCAAGCCTGATAATTTTAAGATTGTGTTTCGGGGTCAACTGTTTGCCGGTCGCTTTGAGGTAGGGTACTGTGGACTTCGGTAACCGTTCAGCCTCAGGCGAGCACGTAGCGGGCGCACGGCGCTTGCGCGAGTGATCGCATGCATGCGAAGGTGTAGCGCGACCCGGTCATGGACGACCGCCTTTCCCTGTGGAGTCATGGACGACCGAACGGACGACCAACCAGATTGCGAGGGGTGTCGCAGACGCGACCGGGAGATCGAGCGTCTGCGCGAGCGAATCGACGAGCTGGAAGGCACCGTCGAGGAACTCGACGAAATTGTCGGTCGACTGAAAGCGAAACAGGCGAAGGACTCGACGAACTCCTCGAAGCCGCCCTCCTCGGACGGACCGGGTGAGGGTCGAGACGGTGACTGTGGAGAAGACAGTGATCGCCAGCAGGGCGCCCAGCCCGGCCACGAGGGTCACCATCGGGAGGACGTGCCGTCCTCGGAGGTCGACGAAGTCGAGGACGTCAAACCGGACGAGTGTCGTTGCTGCGGAGCCGGGCTGGCCGGCGAGGATCGAAAGCCGAGCTGCCATCAGGTCACAGACGTCGAGATCGAAAAGTACGTCACCGAGTATCGCCAGCATTCGCTGGAGTGTGACGACTGTGGGGCATGGACGCTGGCTGACCTTCCGGACGAGGTGCCGACGAGTTCGTTCGGGCCGGTCGTCTCGGCGATTGCCACCTATCTGACCGGTGTGGCCCGTCTCAGCCGGCGGACCACCCGGCGGGCCGTCGGCGACGTGTGCGACGTCGAGATGAGTCTGGGGACCGTCTCGAACCTCGAAGCCCGGGCGACCGACGCGCTCGAGCAGCCGTACATCCGGACGCGAGATGAAGTGCAGCAGTCTGATCAGATTCACCTGGACGAGACGAGCTGGCAGCAGGCCGGAGACAACCGCTGGCTGTGGGTAATGACCGACAGAAAGCGGGCGGTCTACCGGATCGATCCGTCCCGGGGAAGTGAGGTTGCTGAAGAGCTTCTGGGAGACCAGCCATCGGGAACGGTCATTACCGACCGTCACGGGGCATATAACTGGATTGAGACCGATGCTCGCCAGCTCTGCCTGGCTCATCTTCAGCGAAACTTCAAAGGATGGGCCCTCGAGAACGGCCTGACGGGCGAGCTGGGGGCGCTGTTGGCCGGATATATCGGGGATCTGTTCGACTGGCTGGCGGACCGACGGTCAGACCCGGCGACAAGGTCCGAATCCGGGGAGATCGCCGACCTGCGCGAGGCGATCTCCACGACACTGAAGGTGGGGGCGGAGGACGCTGAAGATCCCGACCGATTCCGACAGCTGCTGAAGGTCGAGGATGCGATGTGGACGTTCCTCGACGAGGAGGACGTCCCGCCGACCAACAATGCGGCCGAGCGGGCGGTCCGGCCCGCGGTGATGTGGCGCAAGCACTGTTTCGGGACCGAATCCGAGCGAGGGAGCCGATACGTCGAACGGACCCTGTCGGTGGTCGAGACCCTCAGACGCCAGGGACGAGAAGTGATGGGCTTCTTCGAAGATGCCTGGCGTCACATCAGTTCGGACGAACCGATGCCGCGGCTGCTGCCGACGTAGGCCTCGTGCCCGCGTGCAGCGCCTGCGCACGGGGCTGAACGCTTACCGTTGCAGTCGATGGGGTCAAAAGTCACCGCGTACCCCGATCAAGGAATGACGACAAATACAACAGGGAGAAAAAGCCAGCCAAGTTTCTTCATGGCCTAGCCCGTTTGAAAAGGTGAACCGGACGGTCGTAGTTTCCTGTGCCCAGTCAGCTTGGCTCTTAGTCTAATGGATGTTGCACCTCGGCACAAACGGAAAGGTCATGATATCTGAAGTCTCTCAATCGTGGTCTGATCGGAAATTGTGGAAGGTCGGTTGCAGCCGCTGAGTTGCTCGATCTCCGTGTTGCCAATTCCTCGACGCTGCCCCCCCGGAGGTGTCTGGCGACGGTGTGGTTCCCGCTACTACTTCCGGAATGGCTGGGCACCCGCGAGCGGAGCGAGTGGGTCTTTGGACGGCTCAACCGATGGCCCTTCATTTGACGGTGTTGGATCGCACCAGGCGCCCCCGTGCATCCTCACTGTAGAGGCTCACGGCGATCGTGCGGCTCGTCAAAGTGCAGCTCGGGGCCCTTGGGCACGACATCGTGGCTCGAGTAGTACCCCTGCCGGTAGACGTCGAAATCGACCGTCTCGGCGATGCCGGGCCGCTGGTAGAGTTCGCGCGCGTACGGCCACAGGTGGTCGTAGTCGACCAGCCGGCGGAGGTTGCACTTGAAGGCGCCGTAGTAGGCGGCGTCGAACCGGGCGAGTGTGGGAAACAGCCGCCAGTCGGCCTCGGTGATCCGGTCTCCCAGTAGATAGCGGTTCGACGCCAGCCGGTCGTCGAGATCGTCGAGTGTCTCGAAGAGCGCGTCGAAGGCCCGTTCGTATGCCTCCTGCGAGCCGGCGAAGCCCGCCTTGTAGACGCCGTTGTTGACGATCTCGTAGATCCGCTCGTTGAGTGCGTCGATCTCGTCCGCCAGGTCGGAGGGGTAGAGATCCGGCGTCTCCTCCGTCTGCGCCTCGAACGCCCGGTTGAACATTCGGATGATCTCGGACGACTCGTTGTTGACGATCGTCTCGCGCTGGCGGTCCCATAGGACCGGGACCGTGACCCGGCCCGTGTAGTCGGGATCGGCATGCGAGTAGAGCTGGTGTACGGCCTCGTATCCGTGAAGG
>JBDGRG010000290.1:14736-25519 GCA_042218355.1 Bradymonadaceae bacterium | reverse complement strand
CGCGGCTCGTCGCCGAAGACCCACCCGCGTTCGTCGCGCAGCGGGTAGACGGTCGAGGTCCCGACCAGCGACTGGAGTTCCTTTACCTCCCGAACGAGGGTCGTCCGGTGGCACCACGGGCAGTTGAGGGCCCCGTAGAGGTGATACCGATTCGGCTCGGCCGGAAAACCGCCCTCTCCCGTCGGGCCCGGCTCGCCGTCGGCGGTGATCCAGTTGTGAAACTCGGTCGGTGACCGTTGGAACTCGTCCGAATCGCCCCCGCTGTCGAGACTCCCGTCCGGCAGCCACTCGCCGTCGATCATCACGCCCATGTCGAACCTCCGTCGGGGTTTGGGCAGGAGTTATGCACGTTTGTCGATCGAGCGAATCCAGTTGGCTCGTCCGGCCGAAATCGATGTCTGCGATCGCTGATGGGGGTTCAAAAATCAATCGGGGCAAGCCGATGATTGGTGCGATGGTGGCCAAGATGGCCATCGCCCCAATGAAGTAGAAGTTAACTACCATGACCGATCGAGCAATTCAGCAATTGAACCCCCGACCGCACAAACTCCCACGGGCGTATCTCCAACACGATTCGACCGAACAAGCGGGCCCAGCGAGGGGCGATCCGTGCTGGGGAGGGAACCGCGGTGGCGGAGTCGACGAGGGTGCCCCTCGTCGCCGACCACCAGCGATCGGTCAGCGAGAACGTGATCGATGATCAGCCGCCCCCGGTGTCGAATCAGACCCTCGACAAGCGTGGCGCCGGGCATGCGCGTCCACTCCTTCGACGGAGGCAAGTTCGCCGTCGGACGTCGATCGCTCTGCCAACCGACATTCGACGCAACGATACTGCGACGATCGTCGATAACAGACATGGAGGGAGGGGTTCGGCGTCCGGCCGTTTTCTGCGGTTGAAGCGGTTCCAGGGTGCGGGGGACGCCGCCATCCCACGGCCCGGTCTGACCCACCGGGTCGTGCGGCCTCCCTCGGCCGGCAGTTGGTCGGGCGGGCGCGCACGGGCGCGCCGGAGGGCCCCACGTGGGCACGCGTACCTGAGTCCGAACTGTAGACCGAAATTCGTCGCGCACAGCCGTCTTTCGGTCGGCACCGCCGACGCCCGAACGGACGGGACCACCCGGGGGTCGTGATCACCTCTCTGGCAGCCACCGTCACGAGCTAGACTCCGCGGACCGACGCGAGGTCGGACGGTCGGACGGAATCGAAAAACCTTCTCGGCGAGTTACGCGTCGGCACGTTCAAAATCCGAGCCCTTTGAGTTTGTCCGCGGCCTCCTCGATGTCCTTCGAGTCGGGGACGCCCTTGTCGCCCGGCACGAGGTCGCCGGGCGAGGTCGGCATGTCGCCGCCGGACGACGACCCAGATTGGCCCGGATTCCGGAGGCGCTCGGGCTTCTTACCGCCGCAGGCTCCGGATACTCTCGGTGAGCGACGGCAGCTCGTCTCGGTCGACGAGGGGCAGGCCCCGTTTGTCGGCGAACGCGCGGAAATCGGGCTCGCTCGGCGTCGCGAGTCGCCCTCGCACCTCGGCCTGCGGGCGGAGCGACCCGAGGAAGTGGGCGAGTTCCCCGGCGACCGGACACGGCGACCGGCAGCCGACCGCGAGATGGACCGGGGTCCGTCGACGCTCGGTGACCTGACCGATCAACATCCAGCCCGCCGACGGAGTGCCCCGCGCTGCATCGGCGCGGTTCGCATCACCGCCGACTCCGGTCGGTCCTTCGGCCTGCTCGCTCGCCCCGATGCGACCGAGCGATTCGCTGGCGTGTTTCATCTCAGGCATCTTCCGGGACATTTGGCGAAACCTCGCCATCGCCCTGCTCCGGTCGCCGGAGGTCGAGGTCCCGAACCGTCCCCGCGTCCGGGCGAAGCGGAGATCCACGCCGTGCCCGTTCCGGCCGACCCACCGCCAGCCGCTGAACGTGCCGCGCCGCGACTGGTAGTTCAGGCCGAGCCCGAGCGTGCTGCTCGAGCCGCGGAGGATGGTCGAGACCACTTTGTTCGGCGACAGCTCGAACTCCGAGGCGGCGTTCCCGAGCCCGCCGCCCGTGAGCTGCGGTATCGTCGCAGACTGGCCGTACGACGGATCGACCGTGTAGAGGAATCGCGCGATGTCGAGCGAGGGGAACGTCCGACCCAGCTCCGAGAACGACTCCGCGTAAATGATGGCATCTGGACTGTCCCCCTTCTTCGAGTAGGTCACGACGGTCGCCGAGTCGGTCCGCGACCAGCTCCAATCCTCGAACTGTACCGGGATCTCACCCGCGAAGGCGCCGGCGATCGGGACCACCTGGCGGGAGACCGGTTTCTTCTCTTCCTCCGAACCTTTCGGCTTTGACTCGAGGTTTTCCTGAATTGCTTTCTCAAACTTAGACGAACCTTCACTCGACGTCTGGCGGTCGTCCCCCGGCGAGTCGCCCAGTTCCGGGATTGGGGCGCGCGGGTCGAAGTCGGGATACGGCAGCCGCCGTTCGCCCTCGGCGCATCCGACGGCGAGGAGTGCGACGGCGGCGAGTGCGAGGGTCCGGGCGATGATCGTCGCGGTCGGGCTCGCGACGGTCACGCCGCGTTTCGTTCCTCGCTCTGTGGCGCTGTGTCGATTCAAGACGACCTCTGGTGCATTGGAGTTCTCAGGCTCCGTCCCGAAGCGTACCCCTCGCGGCGTCGTCGGCGGTCACATTTCTCGTCAATCCGTGTCGGTAGGCATCTTTTTCTCCATTGGTGCGGTGGCCATCTTGGCCACCGCTCCAACGATCATTTTCTCAAAGCTCCAGAAGCCCACCGCACCAAATCAGAGCCAGCGGCGAAATCCCGTACCAGAGCAAGATGCTCTGGCTACGTGGCCAGCGCCATCACCGCCACTCCGACACCGCTCTCAACGGCACGAACACCCACTTTGCGACGTCGTCGAACGGCGCCACGCCCACCATCTCGTGCCAGGCCGCGATCCGGGCGTCGACCGACTCGGATGCCGGCGTCTCGCCCTCTCCTCCGGCCTCCGAGGCGGGAGTCTGCGACACCGGCGGCAGATCCGCACCGAGCACGATGCGGCCGTCGCCCGGCCGCACGAAAAGTCCGATCTCGTATCCGCAAAGCGCCAGTAGTGTCCCGGCCAGTAGCGGTTTGGCATTGCCATCTGCCCGTCGGTGCATCAGCGCCCCGGCCGGGGTCTCGACCGCATCCCGCGACGTCTCGGTCCCGGCGGCGGGTATCGACGGACGAGGTACTCCCGACCCGGCCCGACTCGAGGATCTCGCCCCCCAGCAGCGAGGTGAGCGGCTCGAGCGGCTCGAGATGCGCCCCGATGCGAGCGGCGGCGCCGTCGACCCGCTCGCGGACCCGCGGCGGGGGGGATTTGACGAGTTCCGCCTCGGACTCTTCCGGTTCCGGCTGGGACGCGGCCAGGTCGAACGATCGAACCGCCCCGACGTGGAACGCGACGACTCCGTCGTCGTCTCCCCGGCGCCATCCGGCAACTCGCTCCGACCACCGGGTGTAGACCTCGGAGTCCGAATCGGTCAGGTCGGCGAAGACGTGGCGGTCCAGCCCGATGTCGGCCATCGCGTCACCGCCGAACTGTACGGTCACGATCCTGCCCGCCTCCACCTCCTCGATGGTCGGGTAGACGTCCTCGCGGTCCGTGAGGTCGCACTCGACGGCCATCGCCTCGCCGGTCGCGCCGGCGGTCGAATCGGCGAGCTGCCAGCGGTGCTTCGTCCAGATCAGGTCCTCGGGCCGCTCGGCCGGGCTGTACCAGGCGCGACCGATGTCGATGACGTCGCCCTCGCCCGGCTCACGACCGCTGCTCTCGACCGCTTCACCCGCTGCGGGCTCGATCGGCCCGCCCTCGGGGCGCAGCCGGCTGTCGAGCCACTCCAGCACCTCCCGCCGCAGCTCGTCGTCGGGCACGTCGTCGAGATCGCTGCCCGACTCGCGGGCCGACGCTTCAGTCGCCCAGTGGTCGAATCGCGCGAGCAGACGGTCGTAATCGAGCACTCTCTCCAGATAGAGCCGACAGAACCGGAGGACCAGCTCGACCCCGTCTCGGTGAATCGCCCTCGCCGACCCCCGCCCGCCGGCGTGCGGGTCGCAGAGAAACAGCCCCTCCTCGGTCGACAGTTCCCGCTCCATCGGCGGATCGTCGCCCTCGACGTGGAGCATCACCTCGGTGTGTGTGTCCGACCCGCGGTAGACGACCGGCAGCACCGCGCGCATGGCGGCGGCGACGACTCGCGCACCGCGCAGGGTCAACGCGGGGGCCTCGTCGCGGTCCAGCGCCGCTGGATTCGGCACGACCGCCAGCGCCTCGGTCTCCAGCTCCCTCGGATCGGCGCCGCCGGACTGGACGATCCGCTGTCGCACCTCGCCCCCTTCCGGCCCGAGTCGGTAAGTCGCGAGGTGCCGATACTCGACCGAGACCGTCTCGAGCCCGACGCCGACGGGCGCATCGCCGACGAAGACCGGATTCGTCGCGAACCCGTCCTCCCCGCCACCGGCCGGCGCGATACGAGTGCGACGGCGCGGGCTCGAGATCTCCTCGTCGAGATACGGCTCGACCAGGATGTCGCGGTCCGAGACCGGCCCGGTCTCCTCGAGTTCGTCGCGGTTCTCCTCGACCGTCCCTACGACGACGTAGCGGCCCTGCGGCGATTCGAAGATCCGACCGGCGTAGTAGACGTACGGTGCACTGCCGGCGGCGGTGCGCGAGATCTGTGTCAGATTCGTCCGATCGCGGATCGCGACGCTCTCGACCCCCGGTAGTTCGACCTGAGAGACCGGAGACGGCAGCGCGACGGTCTCCTCGCGGTCCGACAGCTCCCGACCGCCGCCGACGGCGGTCGCCGGCACGCGGACGTACAACTGCGTCTCGTACTCGGCGCGATTCTCGCGCACGTCGGTCCGCTCCTCGGTCATCAACAGATCCGCCCGCGCCAGGCGATCCAGCGTTCGGACGGTCTCGTTGCCGAAGACGTCGAGAATGTCCTCCGTCTCGAGCCAGTGGTCGGTCAGCTCCGCGGCCAGATGGGACTCCGTCAGCTCGCCCACCGGCGGCCGGACGATCGGGCGGGGCAGCGAATCGATGGCGTCCGCCAGCGGGGCGTTGCGATCCAGCTCCGTGAAGGCGGTCGCCTCGTCCCGGTCTATGACGGTGACGACGCCGATCTCGGTCCCCTCGGGCGTCGCGTCGACGTCGTCGTGGCCGGCGGCGGCGAACGGATTGAACCGGCTGCCGGCGCGCGCGAGCCGGTCGAGCTCCCGGTGGACCTGACTGACGTGGCCCTCGACCAGCACGGCACAGGCGTCGGCCGGATCCTCGACGTGGTGTTCGGGTTCCTCGCGCAGATTGAGCGCCCCGCGACCCCGCTCGCGCCGGCCGTCGCCGGCCGGACGGTAGTGCCAGGGAAGTCCGAGCCGCTCGCAGGCTTCGGCGATCCGCACGGCCTCGAGGGGCTCGCCCGAGGCATTGCGGAAATCCCGGCCACGGTAGACCGACTGCTGGCGCACGGGCTGCCCGTCGCCCGTCGAGCGCGACTCCGGTCGACCGAAGACGCGCGTGACCGCATCGATGCCACAGAGCGACCTCGCCCACATCGCCGTGTTCTGCATCGTGTCGCTCCCGAGCACCAACATGCGGGGGGCGCTCTCCTCGCCCAGTTGGCGAACGCCGGCGAATGCCCGCACCCGCTGGGAGAGCCGCCGGAACCCGAGCTGTGCGTGTAACTCGATCGCCCCGCAGAACGACTCGACGTCGTCGACGACGACCAGTCCGAGATTCTCGAGGAACGAACGATAGGCGGAGGGAGAATCGAGGAGATCGAGCACCAGCTCCTCGAGACTGACGAAGGCGATGTCCGGCAAGATCCCCCGGGAGAGATCGTCGACCATGTCGTCTCCGACTCGCCGCCCTCGGACGTTCCACCGCAGCGTCGAGGTCTCGACCGCCCGGCGAAACGACTCGTACAGCTCGTCGGCCCGCTCGGCGTCACGGGCGACGATCAGCGTCGACCGGGTGTGAACCAGCTTCTCGTTGGCGGCCGCGATCAGCGCCAGCGTCGACTTGCCGGAACCCTCCGGGGCGAGCACCACCTGATTGCGGTGGCGCATCTCCTCCTCGGACTGCAGCCGACCCGAGGTCGTGTCGGACATCGACATCTCGCGCGGGTCGACCGGCGGCTCGGTATGGACGAAGCCCTGCAGCGAGAGGGTCGCCAGCACGTCGCGCTGCATCCGCGTCAGACGCTCGTCGCCCGGCACCAATTCGGTCACGAGCGGCGAGAGGACCTCCCGCGACCGGCCCTCCAGGCTCCTCAGCGGCAGCGTCGGAACGGCGCGCGGCGGCCGCACCGGTTCGGGGCGGTCGAGCTGCCGCGAGGCCTCGAGCTCGTCCAGCACATCGGGCCATCCGAGTCGGTCCGGATCGACCTCCTCGTCCTCTTCCTCCTCCTCGGGTTCGGGCGGCCGCTCGACGCCCGACAGCAGCAAATGGAGCGACCATCCGAGCCAGAGCATCAGCGTGACGGCCGCCAGCGAGGCGTCCATGCGGTACGGGCGCTCGCCGGTGGTCCACCAGGTCCACAGGAGGAAGGGACTCGCGCCGACCGGCGCCCAGACCGCCCAGCGCATGTACGACTCGTCCGGCTCGAGCAGATCGGTCGCGGCGAACCACTCCCGCCAGGCGTCGAGCACCCCGGGCTCGCCGCGGTCGTCGATCAGATTCCGACCGAGCGAATCCGCGTAGTAGAGTCGGATCGCCCGGCCCACCCACCACCAGATCGTCCCCCAGACGACGACCGAGGCGAGCGACCAGAGCGGTGGAAACCGGCTGAGCGGCAGATACCAGGCCAGGTACGGCTGGTGGCCGAGCAGCAGATACTGCCAGGCGGGATAGCCCGCCGAGAGATCGAACTGAGCGCGCAGAAGCGGCTCGGCGGCCAGCGAGATCAGATAGATGCCGAAGGTGACGAACCCGGCGAGGAAGAACGAGGGCCCGAGCGTCGCCGTTGCGAGCGGTTCCTCGGCCTTTTCACTCCCGTCGTCCGTCGACCCACCTAGCAGCCCGACCAGCAGCGAGAAGACCCACTTGGCGAACCAGTAGACGATCAAAAACGGCAGCTCGATCAGAAAGCAGAACAGCCCGGGCAGCGAGAAGACACACTCCTGCCAGAGGATCGAGACGTCGTCGGCGGGCTCGGCCTCGAGCTTCCCGTTCAGCCGGCGCTGCATCAGCCACGCCGCCCCGACGAGCAGCCCGAGATAGCCGACCGCCATGATCGCCGTCGCGCCGCCCGACAGGTTGCGGGCGAGGTCGAGCAGCGCGGCGATCAATAGCCAGATCTTGCCGAGGATCTGACTGAGGTACGCCCCCGCGATATCCATCAGCTCACCGGGCATCGTCCTCGTCCGCGTCGGTCGCGTCGGTCGTCTCCCCGGGGTCGGACTCCGACTCGCCACCGCCCTCGCGCTCCTGGGCCGACTCGTCGCCGTCCTGCGAGGATTCGCCGAGCGACGGGGGCGGTTTGAGGTCGATCTTTCCGATCGGCGTACCGTCGGTGTCGGCGCCGCCGAGGTTGCTCTCTCCGCGGTCCACTGTCCGGCCCGCATCCGCTCCTGTTTCGTCGCCCCCCGGTCCGTCGGCGGCATCGGTCGACTCGCCGTCGCGCTCATCCGCACCCGGCGTCTCCTCGTCGGTGCCCGCTCTGTCGGTTCCTTCGGCCGCGTCGTCGTCCGATACGGAGCGGTCGAGCTCCGACGCCGCTCCGTCGCCGGAAGCCTCCGAGGTGTCCGCGGTGCCATCGTTCCCGCCCTCCTCGGCCGCAGACTCCCCCTCTCCTTCTTTCCCGTCGATCTCCTCGGCCGACCGCGAGGCCGCCTCGCGGGCCGCTCGGACCCCCGACGGCACCGCGCCGAGCTGCGCCCGACCGCGCTGGAACTCCCGGAGGATCGGCTCGTTGATGCTGTCGCGCAGCTCGTCGTGCCCCGTCAGGTGGTTGATCGGGCTGGGCGACTCCGACCCGGGCGGTTCACCCGACAGCGGAAACGTCCGATCGTCGGGCATGTCCCCCCGATCGGTGTACGATTCGTGACGGAGCAGGTTCTGAATGCTGTGGGGCCGGAGCCCGGAGGCGAGCGACAGCATGTAGGCCGCGTTCGGGTCGACGCCGGCCTCGATGACGTCGAGTGTCTCGGTCTCGGCCTCGACGTCGTTGCGCTGGCGGGCCCGCTCGAAGACGCCGCGCAGTTTGGGGTTCAAAACGAGCGCCGAGTCGGCGACGATGTCGATCCCGTCCGGATCCATCCCCTCGTATCCGGAGAACTTCGCGGCAAACCCGAGGTTTGGATAGACGTCGCGCGCGAATTCGACGATGCGGTCGCCGGCCCGTTCGCCGAAGGCCATCTGGTCGGCGACGGGCCGGTCGACGAGCTCGGAGAACCGCTCGCGCCCGTAGTCCATCAGGCGGTCGGTGTCCGACAGCACGGCCGTCCGCCGCCAGTTGTCGAACCCGCCGGCCCGGTCGATGAACGTCGGCAGCGACCGACGGACCGAGAAGCGCCCGCCGGTCCGCGAGCGGAAGTACTCGTCGAGGATCTCCGGGTCGAGCAGCGAGGGCCGCCCTCGTTCGCCGCGCCCCCCGAACAGCTCCGACAGATCCTCCTCGTCTTCGCCCTCCGCGCCGTCGCCCATCTCGACTCGCACGCCCAGTGCCTCGGCGCGCCGGAGGAGGTGCTCGCGCTGGACGTCGATGCTCCGGTAGATCCGCTGGGCGAGCTGGTCGTCGCGCGCCACGCGCTCGTAGACACGGCGGGCGTAGTTCCGCGCCGCGAGCCGGCCCGCGTAACCCAGCCGCGCCTCGACGAACGACCGGATCGAAGTCCTCCCGCCGACGCTCGCACCGGACCCGTCGACGACCTCGCCCGCCGACTCCGCGAGTCGGTCGATCGCCGACTGGATCTCCTCGATACGATTCGCCATGTGGCGCCGCATCAGGTACCGGCCGAGCGCGTACAGCACCAGTCCGCCGACCAGGTACCCGAGCGGCCCGAAGACGAATTCGAGCGGCCCCGGCGAGGAGGGCATGCCGGTGTACAGTGCGACCGCCCAGGAGATCGGCGCGCCCATCGCCGGGCACATCAGCAGCCAGGCCAGCTCCGCCGTCCGCATCGCCGATCCGCGCGGTTTGTCCGGAGCCGCGGCGGCAACCGCCCGGCGGGCGGACTCGACGGCGTCCATCGTCGGCTCGCTGTTCTCCAGGCACTCGCGTTCCCCCTCGCGGCGCTGGCGCTCCGCCTCGCGCAATTCGTCGCCCGACCAGCGGGTCAGCTCGTTGAATCCCGCCTTCGCCGCCCCGAGATCCCCCTCCGAGGCGTACTCCTCGACGAGCCGATCGCCGACCTCACGGATCTCCTCGAGCAGCTCGCCGAGCTCCTTCGTGCTCCGGGTCCGTAGGTCGTCGACGACCTCGTCCATCAATCCACGGTCGCGGGTGATCGACCGCCAGCGGTCGTGGATGCGCCGGACCAGCGTGGCCTCGTACGACTCGTCGAACGCCCCCTCGATCTCGGCTGTCGTCGTGTCGAATCCGATGTCGAGGCGCTGCTGGACGCGATCCTCGCAGTCCTCTGCCTCCTGCCGCGTCCGCTGACGGATGCGATCGCGCCCCTCGCCCTCCAGTTCGGCGGCGTCCGGGGCCTCGATCGCCTCGCGGTCCAGCGACGGGGACTCGCCGGGGTCGCCGGCGTCGAGCTCGGCGAGCGACATCCGGGCGAGCCGGTTCGCCAGATACTCGCGTGCCTCGATGGCGGGAAATTCGATCTCGCGGCAACTGAACGTCGCGAAGAGGTCGGTCCCCGGCGATCCCGACGCCGCCCGCCGCAACCACGGGTCCTCGCCCAGCCGGTTGCGCATCTGGAACGAGAGGAAATCGACGGTCTCCTCGACCGCGTCGCGCCGGCCGAGGACCGCGTTGTCGGTGACCCGGCTGTTGACGAAGACCTGCGGGATGCACCGCGTCCCGCGCGGCACCGACTCGACCCAGCGGCGGATTCCCTGGATCGACTCGATGATCGCCGCCTCCTCACAGCGGTTCTCGACCGGATACCGCCCCCCGAAGGCGTCGGCCGGATGGGGGGTCCAGAGGATCGGATGGATCGCCAGCGTCCGGTCGAACCCCTCGCGGTACGACTCGAACAGCGGCCCGTACGCGCGGAGCAGTTCGGCGTGGATCTCGCGCAACACGGTCCGGGTGACGGTCCGCGCGAAGGGCTCGCCCATGTCGGCGACGACGTAGATGTTCAGCCGCGGGGGCGGCCCCGTCGTCCCCTCGCGCACCTCCCTCAACCGGTCGAAGTGGAACAGGTGGCGGGCCTCCTCGTTGAGCACCGACCGGAACTCCAGCGCCCCGGGCCGCCGGCGATCCTCGGCGTCGTGGTCCCCCATCGTCGTGTCGGCCTCGCCGTCGGTCCGTGCATCCTCGGGGGTCCAACTGACCTGTCGGAACAGCGGCCGCTCGGGCAGCGGGTCCGTGTCCGGCGAAAATCCGAGCTCCTCGAATCGATCCCAGAGTGCGCGAGCCGCCTCGTTGTCGGCCGGAGCCCGGTCGACGGTCGCCTCGTCGAGCTGGCGAGTCGGCTCCAGCGGAAAATCCCCGCTCTCGATCCAGTCCTCGTCGCGCTCGGCCCACTGCAACTCGTCGAGGTCGTCTCCCCCCTCCTCGTCGTCTCCGACGATCGGGCGGACCACCAGTTCACCCAGCAGTTCGAGCGTCTGCCGCAGCGACTCGGAACTC
>JBDGRG010000290.1:2322-14726 GCA_042218355.1 Bradymonadaceae bacterium | reverse complement strand
GAACTCTCACCGCGCCGTCGGCGTTCCGGTTCGGTGTGGTCGGGACTCTCGACTCGGTTGCGCTGCAGGTCCACCCACAGGCGCACCAGCCCGCGGTGGGCGTGCACGCTCAGCTCGCGCAGGCGTTCGGCGAAGTCATCGCTGCGCGTTCGATGGACCTCCGACGAGTCGTCGTGATCGAAGAGACCGAGGCGGAATTCGCTGACCTCCGCGGGGCGGAACTGCACCCGCTGTCCGTTGGTCTGGGAATCGGTCGCCCAGCCCGACTTCTCCCAGTCGCCCTTGAGCAATTCGAGCGGTTCGAGCGGCGCCTCGAGGTCGCTCGGCCGCGGCACGAAGAGATCCGGGATCGACAACTCCGGCTCCACGCCGTCGACCCCGTCGCCCACGGTCGAGACGTGCGACCGGAACCACTCCTCCCATCCCCGAACAGGGGCTTGGGCGAAATTCTCGAGGACGCCCTGTCGGTCGCCCGGCTCGAGCCAGTCGGGATCGAAGGAGACCCGTCGAAATCCGTTCGTCCCCGACTCGAGGTCCGCGCACCGGATCTCGTCGCAGATCCACCGCCACGGCGACGGATCGCGGCCCTCCGACAGCGCGCGGCAGCGACTGATCGAGGCGAGGACCGCCTGTGGGCTGTGTCCCAGCTTGACGCGGTTGAGCAGCGGTTCGGCGAACCGCTCGAGGTCCGGGATGTCGTCGTCGGCCTTCGCGAGCCGCTCGGCCGCACCGATCGGGTCGGGACTGAGGTGCTTCCACTCGAAGTAGCGCCGGCGCGCGACCGGCTCGCCGCCGTCTCGCTCGACCACGCCCTCGTCGCGCGGGATGGCGACCTGATAGGCGCCGTCGTGAAACCGAACGATGCCGAGCGACCGGAGGATGACGAAGTCGAGCGCCCGGGAGGGCCGGTCGTCGTCGCCGGTGTACTTGGCCAGACGGACGTATTCGCGCTCCTGTTCGCGCCACCGCCGGCCTCGGCCGTCGTCGTCCGGTCGGACGTGGACGAGACGCAGGTTCTTCAGAGTCGGGTCGTCGGAGGCGACCGACAGCTCGCTCCACTCGCCGCCGATCTGCTCGAGCGCCGCCAGACCGACGCGACCCACCCCGACGACGATGTTCGCCGTCGGGTACGCGTCGCGGTTGTGGTCGGAGGAGCCACTCATGCGAGAGTCGGAAGCGAGTCTGGAGGCGAGGCGAGCTGGGAGAACCGTCGACGCTGCCGGCGGGTCTCGCGCGCGGGACCGACTTCGTCAGCCCGCCCAGGACACCGCGCTGGAAACGCGGCCACCGCAGTCGACACGAGCTGGTGGAGCGTTAAACATGTGACCGTCGGTATTTCATTGGTGCGGTGGGCTTCTAGCCCACCGGTATTTACGGTGGCCAAGATGGCCACCGCTCCAACGATCAATTTCCCAAAGCTCCAGAAGCTCGGTCTACGCGACGTAGCCAGAGCAACTTGCGGGTTCACTAGCGAATCGGGGAATTCGTGCGTTTGGTGCGGTGGGCTTCTAGCCCACCGACCGCACCCGGTCTACGGCGAATCACCCACGTCGGTCTCGTCGCCCTCCTCGGGCGAGGGCACCGAGGGCTGCACGCCGCCGCCATCTTCAGCCCGTTCGCCGCTGCTCTCCTCGCCCGACGAAGGCCGCTCGCGGTCGCCGCCCCGCGTGAACTCGCCGCTGCGCAGCCGCTCGACGGTCTCGTTCAGCTCTCGCTCCGGAATCGGCTCGAACAGTCCCTCGAACGTATCCGGAATCGTCTCGCTCTCCTCCGGATTCTCCATCGCCCGCCAGCTCTCGAGGAATCCGTCGAGGATCTCGATGCTCTGGCGGAGATTTCGATTGGCCAGCTCCGGCTCGAGACCGGCGCTGTTCTCGACCGCCTGCCCGCCGGCGACGAGCTGCTCGGTCTGCTTGTTGCGCAGATCCTCGAGCAACTGCTCCAGCGCCTCCTTCATCCGGCGGAAGGCGTCGGTGTAGTCCGCGAGCATCATCTCCTGCTCCGGCGTCGGGTTCGACCCGTACTGCGTGCGCAGCTCGTCGCGCGTCTCCCGCCAGCGGATCGGCAACTTGACGACCTGCTGGAGCACCTGCGGCGCCATTCCGTTGCGCACGGCCTTCAAGACCTGCTGGAACTGCCGGTACTTGATCTTCTCGGCCTCGAGCACCGACGGGAGCCCCTCGATCGATTCGGCCAGCGACGTCCCGAGCGCCGCCCAGGCGTTCTCGTCCTCCTCGCCGTTGGTCTGCTCGATCTCGATCTGGGGCGGTCGGAGGTAGTAGGTCCCGTCGCGGTGGATGATGAAGCCCTCGTGCTCGCGCACGGGGTCGTCGATCGTCAGCAGCACGCCGAAGTTGATGATGTTCCGGCGGACCTTCTCCTTGCGGTGGCGCTCCTGGGCACTCGCCGGGTCGAGGTCCGGCAGCGTCTCCTCCCAGTTCTTGTCGATGTGCAGGACCTTCGGCCGCTTGGCGAGGTTCTTGAACCGGTAGTAGTAGTCCTTCATCTCGTCCATCCGACCGAAGACATACGGCGGGACGTTCAACACCGACCGGTAGAAGATGATCTTCTGCGGGTCGTCCCACCCCTCCTTGACCCACTCCAGATCCGAGACGTCCGCCCCGGTGACGGCCTCCTCGATGGTCGAGTTCTCGAAGTCCTCGTGGATGCAGGCGAGGAAGTTGTCCGCCGGCCGGACGCCGCCGTGCTCGTCCCGCGACTCGTCGTAGCTGCACAGCAGCGAGGCCTTCTCTTTGACGGTCCGCTCGATCTTGTCGCGCAGGTAGTCCTGGTGGACGTCCTCGTCGAGGTCGATCTTCTCCTCGCGCGGCTTGGCGTTGTAAGTGGCGACGATGTCGCGGATCGCCGAGCGCCCCTCCGAATCGATCTCCTCGTAGTTGCTCTGGTGCAGCGCCCGGTAGGTGACCTCCAGCTCGAGCGCCTCCG
Source organism: Bradymonadaceae bacterium (assembly GCA_042218355.1). Classification (GTDB taxonomy): domain Bacteria; phylum Myxococcota_A; class Bradymonadia; order Bradymonadales; family Bradymonadaceae; genus CAJXPB01. Next base: position 11,780 of record JBDGRG010000290.1, on the reverse strand, counting down.
ACAGCGTCAGTCCCTTGCGGTCGGCCTCTTCCTCGGCCTTCGGATTGCCGCCGATTGTCTCCTCGAGCACACCGGCGGCGTAGCCCTTCAGCCGTTCGAACATCTCCTCGAGCGTCGTCGAGCTCCCGCCGTCGCGGAGACTCAGGGTGCGGACGGTGCCGCTGAGGATCTGCTGGACGTCCGGATCGCTGAGGCGAAATTCCTGCTGGTTCGAGACGCGGTCCTCGAAGAAGTAGTCCCACATCCGGCGGCCGTTCTCGATCTGGAACGCCTCCGAGTCGAGGACAAACTGGTTGGAGTGCGTGTGGCCGGTCTCGCGCAGCCGCTCGAGCCGCTTGCGCTGCTGTCGCTCGAAATCGTCGAACCCGCTCTCCAGCGTCCGGACGACCTCGCGCATCTCGTTCAGCGCGTCGCGGAAGTCGTTGCGCCGCTCGTTGAACTCCCGCTGGATCTCGGCGTACGCCCGCCGCTGGGCCTGGTCCATCAGGTCGTCGATGACCTGCTCGATGGCCTGGGCGTCGTACAGCTCGTCCGAATCCTGATGGTCGGTCAGCTCGAAGCCGCCCGGGGGATTCGGCTCGGGGGGCTGCTCCTGGAGCTCCTCGAGGATCTGAAGGGCCGCGTATCGCTTCGCCGTCAGGCTGACCTGGTCGGCGTCCTCCTCCAGGAAATCGAGCTCGACCAGCGACTCCATCCCCGGGTACTCGACGTTCTGCGAGTAGTAGCCCTCCGAGAGCGTCTGCAGACCGTGGTTCTTGAGCCGCTCGGCCCAGCTATTGGCCTGGGACTTCCACCAGCGGACGGCCTGCCCCTCGCGCTTGCGCTCGTTCCCCTTGATCTCGCGCGATTTCTTGCGCAGCTCCTCGCCGACCTCGCGCAGAAGCCCCGGCTGGTCGCCCGGCTCCCGACCCGCGATGGCCGGCAAAACGACGGCGCCGATCGAGTAGTTCATCCCGCGGTCGGCGAGCTGCTGGCGCTGACGGTCGCGCAGCTCCGGATCGCGCTCGACCGCCCCGAGCTCGCGGGGGACGGCCCCGAGGCGGTGTCCGTGCCGGAAGAACGGTCGGAACCGCCCCGACTCGCTGGCGTCGAACTCGCACTTCGCCAGCAGCCGGATCCGCTTCTGGAACAGACGGTCGCGGAGCGTCTGTCGAAGCCCTTCGTCCCGCTTGTCGAACTCCGAGACGTGGACCATCGGCGCGTCTTCCTCGTCCCGCTCCTTGACCTGATCGAAGGGCTCGCGGTTCGCCCGCAACTGCGCGTACGCCTCGCCGCCCGGGATCGAGCCGAGGAAGCTCGCGCTCATCACGTCGAGCGCCGCCGCGCGGCTGCAGTACTCGACCAGCCCCGGGACCGGGACCAGCAGCACCGCGGCGCCGTAGGAGGCGTAGAACTGCGTGTAGCCGACGATCCCCTTGGCCTCGAAGTCGTGCGGGACCAGAAAGCGCTGGTGCTGGGTGTAGTTGTCGTAGTCGCTGGCCTGGACCCCGAACAGCGGCGAAAAGAGCTGCAGGTAGAGCCCGTCGGCGGCCGAATCGACGACGTCGTCGACCGTGAACGACTCCGGTTTGTCCACCATGTAGACGAAATCGAAGGGCTGATGGTGGACGTGGGTGTTCGACTTGTCGGCGGGGTTGTAGTGAAACTCGCGCCCGTCCTCGGGGTAGAACTTCGACTCGGGCGCGCCGAGCTTCATCAGGTGTTCGAGCTCCTTCAGCGCGGCGTAGCCGTTGGCGAACGTCCCGTCCTTGTTGGCGCCGGTGACGTCCTCGAAGACCGCCGGCAGGACGTTGACCCCGAGCATCTCGGGCTTGCCCAACTGGGCCGCCTCGTCGCGCAGCGTGTAGGCGATCGGAAGGAATGCGCCCGACCCGGTGCCGCCGGCGACCGAGTAGCAGATCACCACGCGGATCTCGTCGGATTCGAGCCGGCGGTGGCCGTGCTCGTGGGACTTCAGCTCCTCCAACAGCCGCCGGAAGCGTGGCACGAAGTCGCCGTGCTTCATCTGGTAGTAGCAGCCGAGCCGCGACTCGATCCGGATCTGACCCGCACCCGCCGTGTCACCCGCTCGGAACCGGTAGTCCCGGGGGATCCACTGGGTGAAGTAGTCGTCCTCCTCGAGGAACTTCTGGCCCGACGCGAAGTTCGCGTACTCCTCCTTCTCGAAGTCGCTGATCAGAAACCGCTCGTCGGCGTGCTCCCGGTATGACTCGAGGTCGTTGATGTTCGTGTCGACCAACCCGAACTTGACCAGGTCCGAGTATCGCTCCTCGTAGTCGGGCCGCTGCTTGAGGTGCTCGGCCACCCGAGCGACGATCTGGCACCCGCAGCCGCCCAGGCCGACGAACAACGTCGGCGAGACCATGCTCGGCTGCTTGATGAGTTCGTCGACCACCACGTTGTCGCCGTTCGCCATCTGGGCACCTCCGCGCTCGAATCAGCGGATCCGTCGAGTATGAATCGTCGAGTATGAATCTGCGTCGTGCGCGCCGAACCACCTGGGGTTCGTCGACCGTCTTCCACGGCGCTGAAGCACCGCCTGCTCGGCGGTCTGTGACAACCGGCGGGGATGAATCCCCGCCGGCCGGGATGGTGATCCCGACTGCCCGCCTACGCCCGCGCTACCGTTCTCATTCATCCCTCATAATTCATAACTCATAATTCCGCCTTCCTTCTGCCTTCATCCTTCCCCCTTCCCCTTCTGCCTTCTACCTTCTGCCTTCATCCTTCTGCCTTCATCCTTCTGCCTTCTACCTTCTGCCTTCATCCTTCTACCTTCATCCTTCTACCTTCAACCTTCCGCCTTCCCGTCAGCCGATCTCCCACCCGGCCAGATCCCCGCCGTCCCCATCGGTCTCGCGCAACAGCCGGTCGCCGCGCAGCTTGACCAGCTGAGGCTCGTCGCCACCGGGCCCGCCGCCGAACGACCGCTCGAGTTTCAGCCCCGCCACCCGCTGCCGCTCGTCGGGGACCGCGAAGAACTCGAGCCCGGGCTGGGCCTGGACGAACATCAGTTTCGTGTATCGTCCGGCGTCGGCGTCGACCTCGCTTCGAAAGTTGCGAGTGCCCTTGATGTCGTCGATCCAGACCTCCGGCCGTCTCGAGTCGACGCTGAACTCGACGCATTCGTAGTAGTCCTCTCCGGGCAACCCGAACTTCAGCGGGTTGGCCTGAAACCATGCTGTCCAGCGCTCCCAGCGATTCTCGGCGAACTGCTCCTCGACGATGTCGCGCGCCCGACCCTTCCGCCGTTCGTCGGCGGGCGAGGGGCGACCGTAGTCGTCGTAGACCAGCGGCTTGACTTTCGCCGCCATCCGTTCCGGGTCGATCCGATGCGTGCTGCGGTACATACCGTAACCGTAGAGCGCGGCGAGTACCAGCAACACCAGCGCGAGAATCAGCAGCGCGGTACTGCCCCAGCACGCGGCGACACCGGCCGACTCGACGTCGACACGGACCGGGATCCGGATCGGAGACGGCGTCCCCGAATCGGGAACAAGCGCGAGCTCCGTCTTCCACGTGCCGCCGCCGCAGCAGACGTCGGGAGCGGCCCGGAGCGCGACGGCTTCGCCTCCCCCGGCCGGGACGGTCACACCGTGCTCTCTGGCCGGCCGCTGGCCGCTCTTCACGGCCGCCCCCTCGTCGTCGAGAAAGGCGAGCTCGAGCAACCCGCGGTCCGGCCACTTGGCGCGCTCGGCCGTCGGGGGGACCATCGCGGTGAACGCCATCTCGCGGGTGAAGTTGCCCGACAGCTCCACTCGCGCTGTTCCGGTCCCCCCGCCGGTCGCGGAGATTTCGACCGCCTCGGGGACCGACATCTGGTTCGTCAGATGCAAGGAGGTCGGCACGACCAGTGTCGGCACCGACCGCGTCGCGGAGTCGGCGAACTCGACCCGGAGCACCGCCTCGAACTGGCGGTCGAACGTCGAGGGCCCACAGTACGGCGCCACGTCGACGCCCAGCGTGTACGTCTGACCCGGCGTCAACTCCTGCGTCTTTCCCTCGGGAACGTCGCTCAGCGAGAACGACACGCAGTCCGGGATCTCGTCGCGGTTTTTGACCGACAGCCGCGCCTGGGTCGGCGGAAAGTTCCCCGCGATCTTCAGCTCGTGAAACGACTTCCCACCCGGTTTGAGGTCCCCGGCGTTCAACTCCGAGGGCGTCGCGGATACCGCCAACGACGAGGCCTGAAGTGTCTGCGCTCCCCCCTCGATGTCGACCGTCCGCCCCTCGCCCCCGGGCACGGCGAGTCGCACGACCGGGTCGAAGATGTGATTCCCCTTCGACAGGTTGACCCGTTCGAGCCGGTAGACGGCGCGGTCGCCGACCTGCTGGGCCGGCAGTTCCCGGGCCTCCGAATCGTCGGGACCGCGATACCGGACCACCGCCTCGGTTCCTCCGCCGACCACGTCGCTGCCGACGGGGTCGCCGCCGGCGTTGACCAGTCGCACCTCCGCACAGACGCTCGATCCGACCTCGACCGCGCCGACCGACACGCCGCCGGTCCCGCACTCGCCCTTTCGGATCGATAGCTCCGTGAAGAGCCGATACTCGGGCACGGCGACGACCTTCCAGTTCGACCCCGCCCCCTCCACGTCGACCGACACCGGCACCTCGCCCGGCTGATAATCCAGCGCCGCATATCGGTAGGTCCGGCCGTCTTCGTACTGATGCGTCCCGGTCCGTCGCGAGGCCTCCAGCGGCTTCGGCCCAGCCCCCGGCGAACGTCCCTCGACGGAGAGCGACAGCTCCGGACCGCTGCCCGGCGCGACCGCCAGCAGTCGCACTCGACGCGCTGCACCGTGCGACGCCAACTTCGCGTCGGAGGGCGTCAACACGTACGACCGATAACCCTGAGAACGCGACAGTGCACTGGCGAACGAATCGAGGATCGACGTCGGCTCTCCGGCCGACACCTCGATCGACGTCCCCCCGGTCCGATCGGCCAGCGTCGCCAGCGACTCCGTGTAATTCCGCCCGCTGAATCGGAGCAGGTAGAATTTGAACAGACCCTCCTCGGCCGACGGCAGGCCCTCGAGGAAAGCCTTCGGGTCCGGTGCGGGTCCCGTGCACGCACCATCGGTCAGAAACATCACGACCTGAGCGACCCCCGGGCGGTGCGCCTGGCGGAGCCGCTCCTTCACCGTGCCCAGCGCCCGCTTACACGGGGTCTCGGCCCCGCCGTACGCAGCCAGCTTGCTGTCGAGCGCGGTCAGCTTGCGCAGCTTGGAGCGGTTTTCCTTCAGCGGGCGGATCGGAGGTGGCTTCTGTCCCTGGGCCGGACCGTTCAGCCGGACGACCGTCGCTTCGTCGCGATCGTCGAGCATGCTGAGGATCGAACGCACGCCGAAAACAGCCAGCCGGTTCGGGTCGGCCGCGGGCTGCCCGCGAACCTCCTTCGACATGCTTCCCGAATCGTCGACCACGAAGACGTACTGCGCCGCTCGACTCGTCGAGCCCGACCCGGCTGCCAGTGCCGGACTGGCCACCAGACACAGCGCGGCGGCGAGGAGAAGCAGGGACAGGATCGGACCGACCCGCGGCGATCGACGGTCGACCTTTTCCCGAGTGGACCGGGGAGAGCGTCGGCCCCGAGGACTGGGCGAGGCATCATCATTCACGAATACACTCCCGAGATTCGTCGCGTTCCGAGATCGGCGGGAATGTACCGCACGGCGACGACCGCCTGCAAGACGAGACGCCCCACGGGACCGGCTGTCCACTGGGCGAAAAGCCGTGACACCTTGGTCGGGAACACCTGTCGGCGGGCGGGCTGACACAACTTACTCGCATCGTTCGTCCTCGGGTTCGCGCGGCTCGATCAGCCGCTCGTCGGGCAACCGACGGATCTCCTCGCAGGCGATCTCGTCGTCGCCGTCGCGGTCGGCGTCCGGGGCGCCCCCTCGGCCGTCGATGCGGGCGAGCGCGAATTCGCTGGCGGCGTCATTGGCGACGACCGGGGGTGCGTCGGAGCAGAACGAGTCGGTCGCTCCGTAGACCTTCAGGTCGGTCGACGCCGTCGAACGGCCGCGGATCAGCGTGGGCGTCTCGAACTGGCCGACGTATCGAATCAAATCGCGTTGCCCGGCGTAGCGCTCGCAGCTCCCGCCGTTGACGAGAAATGTGATCCCGGGATTCCCGTCGCCGTCGGCGTCGACGACGGCGGGGTCGTCACCCTCGGCCGGCAGCGATGCGGTCGCCGGATCCGACAGGTCCAACCCCCACAGCGCCACCTCCGTCGACGAGACGTACTGCGAGCCGGCCCGCACGTTGGAGACCAACCCGCGGTCGACCCTGGGGAACGAGACCGACTCGACGACCGAGCGCGGCGCATCGACGGTCACCCCGGCGACCCGGCCGATGTCGGTGCTGCAAAGTTCGCGTTCCTCGACGAGGGTCTTTCCTTCTTGGCGAATTCGCACCCGATAGACCGTCCGGCTGACCTGCTCGGTCCCCAGCACGCAGTTGCTCCGCTGGTGCACCAGCATCCAGACGCCGTCCATCTTCCCGGTCCCGTTCCCGCGGCCGAACGCGACTGTCCCCGCATCGCCGTCCCCTCTCGCCTCGGCGTTGACCGCATCGGACGCGCCCCCTGCGTCGAACGCACCCGTCGAAGGCCGCTCCGGATCGCAGCCCCCCAACACGGCGACGACCGCCACGGCCGTCAGCCATCTGTACGCGTGTGCGCCCTCCACGTGGGCTCTCCGTCGTCGATTAACAGGTGGTTGAACCGACGCTCCTCCCCCCGTCGCGATCGCCAGGTGGCAAACCGACCGTGTTCCACGGCGCTGAAGCACGACCTGCTCGCCGGTCTATCACCATCGGTGACCCTTACGCACCACTAACCGGTTCTCACGCCACCTCGTCTGCCGTCTTGCACCCTACGCACCGCAAACCCGTCATAATTCATAACTCATAATTCATAATTCATCCTTACTCTCGGTCGGGCAACCACGTCACCTCGACATTGACCGCCCCGAGCCAGCCGCCGGACGAATACGCCGGAAATCCGGGATTGCCGGTCTGCAACCCCTGCGCCGCCGCGTACCGACGCCCCGTCTCCGGGTCGGTCGTATCGTCGGGCACCTCGTCGCACAGCCGGGACACCCCCGGTCCGCAGTCCGGCGGGTCGGAGGGGACGCGTTTGCGGTGCGTGCGCGGCACCAGCAGATGCAGCTGCACCCCCCACTCGACCTCGAACGACTGCTCGCCGACGTCGAAAGCGTGCCCCGCCCCGAGCCCAGTGACGATGCGATGGTTGTCGACGTAGTTCGTCCGTCCCGTCTGCTCCGGGACCGGCGTCGGCACGAACGACAGTCCGGCCCGGACGTCCGTCGCGTCGCCGAGCGCATACTCGGCGCCCAGCTTCGGCGACACGGTGTCGTGAAACCCCGCGTCGTTCGAGTGGTCGTCGCGGTAGTCCGACCAGCGGGCGTACTTCGCGTCGAGCTGCAGCGTCAGGTCGCCGATGTCGACCGCACTGCCGGCGAAGACCATCGCCGGCGAGTAGCTGATGGTCCAATCGATCTCCTGGGTCGCCGACCCCGCCGTGGCGCCCCCCGTCCCGAACCGAACTCGATTCCGCCCTTTGATGTCGAAGGAGACCGCGTCGCGAAACGAGAGGGCGAGATCGACATTCGAGCCCGGCTCGATGAGAAGCCCCCCGAGCACCCCCCAGGCGTTCGTCGATTTGATGTCGGCGTTCAGATCGAGGTCACTCTGATCGGTGACGTCCGGCAAAAACGCCTCCGACTGGGGCCTCGCCCCCGGCAGAAACGTCGCCCCGAGCCCGACCGACATCCAGTCCGTCACCCGGTAGGCGGCCCCGAAGGACATGTCGAGGCGGTGCGTGGAGCCGCCGACGATGTCGTAGTTCAGCTGATTCGAGAACAGCCGCTCGCGCTCGTCGGCGAAGTGGGTCTGGACGTCGAAGATCCCCGCGGTCGGCACGAAGATCGCGAATCCCGCGCGGAAGTCGTCGATGCCGAACGACGTCGTCACCCCGAACATCAATCCGGCCAGACCCGGAGGGTTGGTCGTGTCGCGGCGCGAGCGCGGCACCTGGCCGCTGGGGACCGTCGGCGTTCGCGCCCCCAGATCCGGAATGTCGAACCCCTCGGGCCGACGGGCGAGCAGAATCTCACCCCGATTGACCGCCCCGAGAAAGCCGGCGGTGACGCCCCCTTCGGTCTGGACGAGCGCAGAGGGGTTCCGAAACAACGTCGTCGGACTGTCTGCGCGGGCCGTCTGCGCCCCGGCCATCGCCGCACTGCGAGCATCCAGATTGTAGACGTCGACCGGCCCGGCCACAGCCGGGACCGGAGGGGCGAGTGCCGCGACCACCAGCGCGGACACCACCGTCGATCTGCCGAAGTGAGAGGCCATCGTGCGTCATCCAATCGACATCGTCGGACCCGAGGGCGGACTCGTCGGCCGCCAGCCCTCTTGAGCCGGAGGCTCCGCGGGGATTGTTACAGGCCGCCGGGCAGTCGTACAGTCGCTCGGCGGCCTTCATACTCGGACACTCGCCCATCGTGATGTCGAAACTGGATCCGTTCGAACAACAACCGCTCGAGGAACTCCCGGACACGCCGGACCGGCCCCACCCGTTCGACGCCTGCGAGTACTACACGATTCGACTCCCGTTCGGATCGGCCGGAAGCATCCGTTCGCACGTTCGGAAGTACGGCTCCGGCCCGCCGCTGCTGCTCGTGCACGGCCTGATGACGTCGAGTTACTCGTGGCGTTACCTCCTCGAGCCACTCGGCGATCACTACGAACTCTTCATGCCGGATCTGCCGGGCGCCGGAAAGTCCGGCAAACCCGACTACGCATCGTACGATCCCCACGCGCTCTCCGACTGGCTGGTCGCGCTTCAGCGACGGCTCGACATCGAAAGTTGGCCGATCGTCGGAAACTCCCTGGGAGGATACATCGGCATGTGGCTGGCACTTCACCACCCCGATGCGGTGGAGCGCCTGGTGAACCTGCATTCACCCGGAGTCCCCACGCTGCGCCTTCGAGCGCTGCACGCCGCCCTCTCGATCCCCGGCTCGATCCGCCTGCTGGCCTGGCTGGCGCGTCGCGACCCCGAGCGGTGGGCCCACCGCCACGTGCATTACTGGAACGAGACGCTGAAATCCCGCGAGGAGACCTCGATTTACGCCGAACCACTCTCCAATCCCCCGGGCTCACGGGCCTTTGCCGCTCACATGCGAGACGCGCTCGACCCGGCCTATCTCTCCCGGTTTGTCGACGCACTCGAACGCCGGCGCGACGAGGGCGAGGGCTTTCCGGTCCCTCTGCTCCTGCTGTACGCCGAACGCGACCCCGTCGTCCCGCCCTCGATCGGCGAACAGCTCGCCGACCTCGTCCCCGACGCCGAGTACCAGACGCTCGAGCGCGCCTCGCACTTCGCCCACGTCGAGCGCCCCGACGAGGTGACGGGCGTCCTCTCC
>JBDGRG010000290.1:1225-2312 GCA_042218355.1 Bradymonadaceae bacterium | reverse complement strand
TGGCCGACCGAATTCTGGGTTTTTTCGACGAGGCCGACGAGTCTCGTGCGGGTTGAAACTGTCACGCCCCGGGGCACTCGATCCGGCGACGGGCGGTCCTCTGCCGCGCATCGATCGCAGAACGACGCGGCCGATGCTATCGCTGCTCTTCTTCACTTCTCTCGCGCGAACGTACCCGTCAGCTGAGCACCGGTGATCTTGTGTTCGGACGCCGCTTGCTCGACCGCGGCAAAGTCGGGCGAATCGCCGACGTCGAGGCTCGCGACGTCGAGCGCCCAGACGAAGAACTGATAGCGGTGAGCGCCGTGGGAGGGCGGCGGGCAGGGAGCGCCGTAGCCGACGTTGCCGAAGTCGTTCGTCGCCTGCTCGAGAGCGGACGCCTCGGGTCCGATCCCCGCCGACAGCGAGGTCTGGTCGGCGGGGATGTCGTAGGCCGCCCAGTGCTTGAACGTGCCGCTCGGGGCGTCCGGATCCTTCAGCATTACGACGAAACTCTTCGTCGCCTCGGGCGCCCCCTCCCACGATAGCGGCGGCGAAAGGCCCTCTCCACTGCAGGTGTATTTTTTCGGAATCGTCTCGCCTTCGGCGAAGGCCGAGCTCGTCACTTTCATGGCTGCCTCCCCGTGGCTGTCGCCCGACGATTCGCCCGATTCCGACTCGGCCTTCTTCCCCGTCTGGTCCCCTTCGCTCGACGGCTTCTCTGCCTGTTTCGAACCCGACTTCGACTCGCTCTCCGACTCGGTCCGGCTCCCGGGCGCCTTCGACTCGCCCGACTTCTCCGGGCTGCTTTCACATCCAGCACAGACGACGAGCATACCGGTCATTGCAACTGCCACTATCCTTCGCACGGCGACCTCCCGAATCTCACGAGACGAATTGTCGCTCACTCGACCACTCAATCTAACGAGCTCCGCCGCGACGTCCAGTGAGCACGGATCCCGGGTTTGTTCCACTGGCTATTCCCCACCCGGCGATTCTTCACCCTCGACGAATGCGCGCGCCCCCTCCTCCGCTCCCGCCTCCAGCGACTCGAGACCGAGTTCGAACTCCCGGGGGTCGACTGGTTCGGCCGGCCGGGTGCCGCCGG
>JBDGRG010000290.1:0-1215 GCA_042218355.1 Bradymonadaceae bacterium | reverse complement strand
CGTCCAGCGGCCGTCCCGCCTGTTCGTACACCGACCGCCGGTCGTTGCGCATACAGGTCTGTGGATACTCGGCGATCGTTTGCGCCAGCTCCTCGGCCTCCGCCCGGGCCTCACCCGACTCGACGACGCGATTGACCAGCCCCATCTGGCGGGCCTCCTCCGCGTCGACGCCCCGACCGGTGAGGATGAGATCGAGCGCCCGGCTCTGGCCGATCAACCGGGGCAGCCGGACGGTACCGCCGTCGATCAGCGGGACTCCCCAGCGCCGGCAGTACACGCCGAGCACCGCATCCTCCGCGGCGACGCGCAGGTCGCACCAGAGGGCGAGCTCCAGCCCACCGGCGACGGCGTGCCCCTCGATGGCGGCGACCACGGGTTTGTCGAGCACCATCCGCGTCGGTCCCATCGGCCCGTCGCCGTCGGGCTCGACGCGGTTGGCTCGGCCCTCCGCGATTGCCTCGAGGTCCGCACCCGCGCTGAACGTCCCGCAGTCGCCGTACAGTACCCCGACCCGCGCCGACTCGTCCTCCTCGAACGCACGAAACGCGTCGGCCAATTCCTCGGCCGTCTCCCGGTCGACCGCGTTCTTCACCTCGGGGCGATTCAGCACGACCGTCGTAACCGGCCCGTCTCGTTCGACCTCGATATTCGCGATGGCGAACCTCCCGTCACTCGAGCGACTCGTCCCAAGCGTATCTCACCCACGGATCGTAACGGCCCGAGTCGAACACGTCGACGCGCATGGCCTCCCTTCGGTCGGCCAGTAATTCGGTGAGCGGGTTACATCCGCGCGACTATTGCCCACCGAAAGTGTCGAGAGCTCTCCGCCGCAATCAACGGTCGAACCGCCCGCGCCGATCGCCATTCCGGCCGGCGGTCCTTCAGGGCCGCCGGTTGTTGCCGACCGACGTGCAGGCGGTGCTTCAGCGCCGTGGACCACGATCGGCAATCCTCGATGGTATGAGACGTTCCGGGATTGAAAGCTCACCACCGCGATCACCGGTCGACACGACACCAACGATCGCCATTCCGGCCGGCGGTGCTTCAGCGCCGCCGGTCGTCCCGCCCACCATCAGCCGGCGGTTTCAACCGCCGGGAATCCGGTCCACGTACCTCGATGCCCTCAAACCGACCGCAACCGTCACGGACGACGCCCCCCCCCGACCGAACGCCTTCGCAACCACCGCAAACACCGACGCATCCCCATCCCCAACC
>JBDGRG010000029.1:8297-12417 GCA_042218355.1 Bradymonadaceae bacterium | reverse complement strand
TTTGGCCTCCAGATACCGCGCCCGACGTTCGAGGTCGGTGATGACCCCCTCCATGGCCATGTCGAACAGCGCATCGTTCGATTTCGAGCCGCCGAGTCGCACCAGTGAAAACGCTGCGTCCTGACGGAGCTGCAGCGACACACTCCAGTCGGTCAGCTCGTCCCACTCGTCGGTGTCGTATTCGCCGCGAAGGATGTCCTCGAGCAGCGGCCGGGCCTTCTCGGCCTGGAGGTCCCCCAGCCCCAGAATCATCTCGTCGATCGCCTGCCCCTCGAACTTCCGCCACGAGACGGCGTGGTTCCCGGTCAGTTGCTTCGGCGCCTTCTTCTCCTCCTTGAGGTCCTCGATAAACAGGTCGATCGCCTCCTCGGCCCGAAGTGTCACCAGGCGCTGAATCGCCTTGACCTTCGCGCGATTTTCCGGGAACTGGTACTTGTCCGGCTTGTTGTACTTGCGCATCAGCGCGTTGACCTGCTCGTTCTTTCCCTTGAAGGTCTCCACGAGAATCGGAACCGCCGGCTGGCCGAGCTTCTGAATCGCCAGACCACACGGTTTGGAGAGGTTCTGCCCCTTGACGTTCGAGAGGTACTGAGCGCGGACCAGCGCTCGCTTGGCCTTCTCGTCCAGTGCCCCCGGGCTCTTCTGGGCAATCTCGCCGAGGACGTCACAACTGTAGGAGTGGATGGCGATGGGATAGTTGTCGACGTCCAGCTCGAGGGCGTTGACCAGCGGGTCGACCATCGTCGCATCGGGCATGTGCACGAATCCCTTGACGATGCCGAGCATGATGTCGGGATCGTTGGTCTTTTTGAAGATCTTGAGCATCTGGGGGACCGCCTCTCGGGTCTTGGTCTGTCCCAGTGCGTCGGCCGCCGCCCCCGCTTTGCCCGCGTTGTTCTCCCGAATTTCCTTCAGGTAGGCTTTCTGAGCCTTCGAGGAGGGATGCTGGACCAGTTTCTCCATCGCCTCCTCTTGGTTGACCCCGCCGTCCATGTAGACCTTCACCAGACCGGGGACCACCAGACGGATCTTGTCCTCGGGCAGCTGATCGAACTTGTTCAGCGCCATGCGGCGCCTGGTCGCCGTCCCCTCCTTCAGCTGTTTGACCATGTATTTCGGGTCGTCCCACTGCGGCTTCTGACAGCCGCCGGCCAGAAAGGCCACCGACAATACCCCTGCTGCGAGACAGACCGTCAGACGTCGACCCAACCGGTTACTCAGGACCATCGCGACCTCGCTCCGTCCAGTACGTTCGAACTCGATCAGTAATCGATCACCTTCGACCGCCCCGCTCGCCCATCCGGCTCACTCCGTGGGGTCGTCCTCGTCTCGGAGCACCCCGATGTACGGAACGTTGCGGTAGTATTCGACGTAATCCAACCCGTATCCGATCACGAACTCGTCCGGAATCTCGAACCCGACGTAGTCGATGTCGATGTCCGTCCGGGTGTTCACGGGTTTGTGAAGCAGCGTGCAGACTGAAAGCGACTCCGGCCGACGGGTCCCGAGGTTTTCGAGCAGATAGCTCATCGTCAACCCGGTATCGATGATGTCCTCGACGATCAGCACGTGACGGTCCTCGATGGGTGCCGTCAGGTCCTGCGTCATTCGGACCACGCCGGTGGTCTTCTCTTGGGATCCGTAACTGGAAAGCCCCAAAAAGTCGACCGAGACATCCAGCTCGATGCGACGGACCAGATCCGAGAGAAACATGAACGAGCCCTTGAGGACGCCGATCGCGTGGATCGGTCGCCCCTCGAAATCCTCGGTGATCGCCCGCCCCATCTGCGCGACCCGGTCGCGAATCTCCCGCTCGCCGATAAGCCTTTCGATCCGCTGCTCGCCGATGACCCTTCGTCCTCGTCTGCATCCCGCCGCGGCCCGGCCGCGCTCCTCGCGCGGGGACGGCCCCCCGGCAGTCACGTCCAGGAATTGTTGATGATTTCGCCGAACCCACCGCCCCCGGGCACGATGTAGTCGTGAGCATCCAGCCCCGACTCCTCGTCGCTCGCTCCCGGCGGCCGCTCGAGCGCGTCGGGCGTGCTCATCCCTCGGTCCAGTCGCATTGCATACATCGTCACCTCGGGGTGCTCCCGATCGATCCGTCGGACGAACTCCGGCGTGACGATGAGATTCGCCGTCACCACGTGTCGTGCCTGCCCGCCGACCTCGTTCCGATAGTAATCGATCGCCCTGGCCATCGAGGACCCGGTCGCCCCCATCGGGTCGGGCAACAGAACGATCTTCCCGTCGACGTCGCCGCCGACCTTCTCTCCCCAGATGTCCGCCCCGGTCACCTGCCCCTCCTCGTCGGTCACCCGCGACATGAAGACGTGGTCCTGACGGACGCCATCCGGGTCGAGGATCTCGGTCAACTGCTCGAAGAAGACGTTCGACGGGATCATCCCCGCCCGGGCGACGTCGACCGTCACCACCTCGGTCGACGGGTCGATCACGTCCCCGGTGTACACCCCCCGCTCGGTCGACTCCCGCATCCGGGTCGGAATCGACTCGCCGGTGCGGGGGAATTCCCCGTTGACGATCGTCTCGAGCAGCCGCCCGTACAGCGTCTCGAGCAGCGAGTTGAACGCCGGTTGACCGACCTCCGGCGAACACAACCGCGCCAGCTCGCTCAGAGCCAGCGGATTCTCCTGGATGTGGAGATCGGCGTCGTATTCGTGGTCGATCTCACTCGGATCGTACTCGAGGTCGGCGTACTGGACGTCACTGGCCATCGGTTGACTCCTCGCTCGTCTCGTCGTCGGGGTCCGACGCCGGATACCCCTCGCTGAAACACTGCCGACACCGTGCCTCGTACTGCTCGTCCGCGCCGACCAGCACCTGCTGCGGATCGCTGGCCAGCCGATAGCTTCGATTGGCCGGGTTCCCGCATTCGACGCAGATCGCCGTCAACTTGTCGACGTGCTCGGCCCCGGCCATCAGTCGAGGGACGGGGTCGAAGGGTTCGCCGCGGTAGTCGAGATCGAGTCCCGCGACGATCACACGGCACCCGTCGTTCGCCAGCTCCCGACAGAACGAAGCGATCTCCGGGCTGAAAAACTGAACCTCGTCGATGGCGACCACTTCGACGGCCGGGTCGAGCCGGTCGCGCATCTCCGCGACCGATTCGACGGCGACGCCGGGAATCATCGATTCGTCGTGACTGACGAGCGATTCGTCCTCGAATCGGTCGTCGAGCGTGGGCTTGAAGATCTGCACGTCCTGTTCGGCGTACTCCGCCCGCTTCAGCCGCCGGATCAGTTCTTCGGTCTTGCCCGAGAACATCGGGCCGCAGATGACTTCGAGCCAGCCGGTATCTCGGGGCTGAACGAACATCGACTGCAATCCGTCACCGCGAAATCGAGGTCGAGTCGGCGTCTGGTCGCTGGCTCCGTCTCCGCCAAACCCGTCAGCCGGCGATCTGCGTGGAAGATCGAGCCCGCGGTCAGCCGAGGCCGTCCCACCGACCAGCCGTTCGACGCAGCCGCGCAACTCGCGTGAAACACCGATGGATGTGTAACTCCAGACCGGTGCGACTGCAAGGGGGCGGACCGGCGCGGCGACGGCGACTCGCAGTCAGTCCAGCTGAGGGTAATGCGACATCACCATTCCCCCCAGATCGAGGGCCGGACCGACGTCTCCCTCGAGGTCGAGCGACCGGGCGGCCTCGGCCGCGCTGCGATCGCCCTCGACGACCTCGTACAGACGGTCGATCGGGCCGGTCGCACGGACGCTGCGGGGCTCGTACCCCGGTTCCTCGTAATTGTTCAGTACGAGTCGCAAGACGTGGGGCTCGTCGTCCCCTTCCCCCTCGAGAACACCGACTTCGATCACACCGTCGAGGCGCTCGAAGTCGTCGAGAAACTCCCGGTGCAACTGGTCGTCCGGCGGGGACTGCTCGAGCCGATGGTCGATTTCCTCGAGCAAGGCCTGGGCGTGCCCCTTGGCCTCGTCCCATCGATCGGTCGTCCCCTCGAGCGTCACGAGCGGAAAATCGATAAAACTTCCCTCGACCGCCCGCGCTCCGTCGGAGGTCAACTCGACACTGAAACGCCGATCGACATCGGTCAGATAGACCGAGAACCGCAGCGGGACCCGGCTGTACAGTTCGAACTTGTCC
>JBDGRG010000029.1:6597-8240 GCA_042218355.1 Bradymonadaceae bacterium | reverse complement strand
AACCTCGGGAATGTTCTCGAGAAAGAGTTCCTCGGGACCGACGTCGGGAGCAAAGGCTTCTGACAGTTCCATCGCCTCGCGAAGGTTGGTCGAAAATCTACCGTGTGACTCTCGTTCGCACAGTTCGGCGCTCGGAAGTCGCCGGCCGGCGGCTTCGGCAACGACCGCCGGGACGGGAGCGAGCTGATTCGAATGAGATCGACGTACCGGTGAGTCCGTGGGGGACTCCGCAGGACGACGTCGAGCGACGAGCGCTCGACGAACTCGCCGAATCAGCCGCTGACCGCGACGCGGAGCCTTTCTGTGACGGGCGCCCGGCCCGCGGCTCGAAGTCGGACGACCCGCTCGATCGAACACGCCGTTCACGACTGTAGTCGAAGCGTCGATAGCAACAGAGCCACCGCAACCGCCATCGAAGCGAGATTGCCCGCCACGATCGCCTCCCCCTGGCAGCCGAGCGCTCCGACCGACAGTGCCATCAGGCAGAGAACCGCCGTGCGACCATCCAACATCGAGTTCATCCGCTCTTCACACGTCATCGTCCGTTCCCATCCGTGGGATGACAGTCATCCGTCCAACCAGCTTCACCATCCGATTCGCGTCCCCGCCACGTCCCTTCGTAGACCCGATGAACCGTCCCGCCGAGAGTCACCTCGTCCCCGTCGACGACCACCGACACCGTGCCCCCCGGCATGTCGACATCGATCGCATCCGTCCCCTCTCGCGCGCAGATCGCAGCCGCCGCAGCACAGGCCCCGGTCCCGCAGGCCGGCGTCACCCCGACGCCTCGTTCGAACACCGCGACTTCGGCGGCCCCCGGCCCGGTACGCCGGACGAATTCGAGATTCACGCCGTCGGGAAAGGGAGAATCCGGTGCGTTCAACGCCTCGCCCAGCTCCATGAGCTCCGCGCGACGTCCGGGCTCGGCGAAGACGACCGCATGGGGGTTCCCGACATCGACGGGAATCAAACGAAACCCGTCGAACGCGATCGCCCGGTCGTCGAGCTCGATCCGGCCCATCGCGGCATCGACTCGCCAGGCCGACGGACCGGTCCGTTCGACTCGACACCCGTGCAGCCCGCTGTCCGACGCGATCGTAACCTCCGTCGAGGATCCCGTCTCGGCCACCCGGGCTGCCACACAGCGGAGCCCGTTCCCACACATCTCCGGACGCGTTCCATCGGCGTTCAGAACCGTCATGCGAGCATCGGCCTCAGCGTCCGGTGTCCGTTCGACGATCAACAGTCCGTCGGCTCCGATCCCGCGGCTGCGGTCACAGAGTCGGCGGGCGGCGTCCTCTCCGGGCAATTCCCGGTTCTGCAGCTCTGATCGGTCGACCAGGACGAAGTCGTTCCCGAGCCCGTGAAATTTTTCGAAGGCTCCGATCGGCATGACGACCCGCGAGGCGAACGTGGACACCGGGCACGCTGGCGGGGAGTCTCGCGAGTCGACTGCATCTCGTCAACCCCCGCGCGGTGGGACATGCGATCACGGCCCGTCGGGAGAAAAACACACGAGACCGGGATGGGGGCCTCTCTCAGACAATCGACGACCGCAGAAGGGGTCGCCCCCCGGACGTCCCCCCCGGTTCACCCATCGACTCCGACATCGTGCGTATCTGCAGCGGGTTCGCAGGCCCCAG
>JBDGRG010000029.1:0-6587 GCA_042218355.1 Bradymonadaceae bacterium | reverse complement strand
AGGCGTCGTCAGTCCGCCAGTCCACCGCGCCGCGTGCCACCGCCCGCTCGAGCAGATCGCGCGTTCGGTCGGAGACCGACAGAAATTCGTACGCCATCCCCGGTGAGCAGTCGACACGGCGTGCGGTCTCCCCCTCCTCCAGGCGCACGACACGAGCGGGAATCCGACACGTGGTCTCCGTGCCGGGCGGTCGAAAGACCAGGACGTGCTCACTGCCGACCTCGAAGAGCAGATCCGAACGGACGAAGATACCGCTGGGACTGATGTCCGCGGCCTCCAGTGGAAATTCCCACCCCTGAGAGTCCTGGACGTAGACCTCGAAGTCGACCGATCGCCGGGAATGGCGCCGGACACCGGAAAAGGTCGAACGGGCTTCGGGGCGGCGTCGCATCCGTGACGCCATGGCAGACCTCCTGGTTGTCGAGCCACGAGCACCTCGCCACCATGGTTACCCGCCCGCAGCGGGCCGTCAAAATTTCCGGTCGGGTCTCCCGAGACACACGGACGGTCGGGGCGAACGGGCACAGCGAGGCGAATCCGAAGTGGGCCCCTCGCACTCGTGTCGCGGCTCCGCTCGGACGGAGGGGGATGACTCACGCTGTGACGAGATCGACCGCACCGTCGCCCCGGTCGGGGCTCGAAAGACGGTGGTGACATCCACGTGATTCCCGGGGGCCAACCGTCGGTCGATCGCGGCAGACTGAACTCCCGAAGCGCTGATGGCAGGATCGCATCTCTCGCCGATTCCGGCGAGATCCGCAGTCGGATGTCGCTCCGGTCGCATCCACGCGGCGTGGAGATCGCTGAGAGCGAACTCTATCGCCGGCGGAGGTCGGAATCATCGGCGAGTGGCGACAACCAGCCGGATACGGGACGGGGGAAACTCCCGGCTGTCCGACACCGCCTCGCGCCTCTGAAGCCGACTCGACCGGGCACCAGGGCGGCGCGAAGACACGAAGAAACGCGCGAAGGGACGTGTCGTCGGCCTGTTCTCACCCCCACCGCGCTGGAAACGCGGCCGACGCCGCTGTCGACCGGCGGCAAAGATGCCCATGGTGTCCGATCAGACCCGTGTCGTCGATCTGCTCTGCGTCCTTGTTCGCTGCGCCCTTCTGCCTTCGGGGCCCGATCGCGGTTCCCCCGTAGACGGTTGCGTCCCGTCAGGTCGTGAATTTCAGCAACGGGGGCGGAGGTCGCTCGGCGAGTTCCTCGAGCTTCTGAATCAGTTGCCGAGGAGTCGGACCGATCTTCTTGATCCGCAACTTCAGATTCTGCACGCGCTCCTTGTACAACTCGAACGCGTTGCGCCCCCCGGAGGTCAGGACGTCTCCCCGGGAGAGGGGCACCACGCTCTCCAGCTTGGTTTCATGCACACGCTGTTTGTCCGGCAGCCTGAACTTGACCTTCCCCTTCTTCGGACTGTCGAAGTTCAACAGTTTGACGATCTTCCCCTCGTGCGGCTTGTAGCCGTCGGTCAACGCGTTCCGCTTGAGGTGTTGAAAATCGAAGACGACCCCGTATCGGGTCTCCCCGTCTCCGGTCCCGCCCTTCTTCCCGCCGTCCTTCTCCTTCTTCTTTCCGTCGCCGCCCCCTCGACCTGCGATCTCCTTCAGTCGCTTCTTGTGTGGCTGTTCGACCGTCAGTCGGCGATGCTCGTCGATGGCCTCGGCCAGACGTTCCGCATCGACGAGGTACGAGGTCAACAGCGACGTCCGCTGCGGCCCCAGCACCAGTCGGTCACGGCCGAAGACGGTTGCGTCGACCGCGATCTCCTTCTCGGCGAGTTTCTTCGCCTTCTCGAATTCGACCTCGTTCGGATCGAGGGTCTCGATCGTCGACTTGAGCGACTCGTAGGCCTGGACCTTCGGTTTGACCGCCTCCAGCACGCGCTTCGCCGCACGCGTCCGTTCCTTGTACATCTGTCGGAACTGGTAGGTCGTCGTCGCCACGTATCCGAAGGCGATGCCGACCAGTAGCACCAGCCCGGAGAGCGCCAGCGTCGCCGCGTCGAGCCCCGACTGACCGTCGAGATCGAGCTCCTCGTCCAGTTCCTCCTCCGGCTCGAGGGGGTCGTCTCGCTCCGGCGTACTCGAGGCCGTCTCCGGCTCTTCCGGGGAAGGCCCCTCGGATCGACTCGGGCCGGCGTCTCCGGCCGGAGGGGGTCCCCCGGGCGGGCCACCGGAAGGAGGCCCTCCCGACGACGGCGATCCCCCGGAGGGCGGGCTCTCGGACGAGGGACCCGACGACACTCCCCCCGCCTCCCCGGATTCCGACGGCGCCGAATCGGGCGTCGAGGGCGGCGGTCCCTCGCCAGCTCCCTTCGCGGAGGGAGCATCCGGTCGAGTCTGTTTGATCTGTTCGTCCGACTCGTCCGGTTCGGCTTCATCGTCCCCCTCGGATTCGGTTTCGTCCTCCTCGTCCCCCACACCGAGCCGAGACTTCAAATCCGACGGGTTGAAATCGTCGTTATCGGACGGCAACTGGGCCTCCTCGTACTCGATCCGTCGATGAGCGCGGGGCCATCGAGCAGACACATCCGGATACAGCTCGCGCCGGCGGACACGCGCTCGACGACGTCCCGTTCGCCGGGAAGTCTTCGAACCACCGAAAAGTCGCCGCGACGGTGGGGAGCATGCCGCCTGATCGGTGCTCAAACGCTACCGCAGGCCGAACAAAACCGTCAAGCGACAGGAGGGCGAACCGCCTGAAACCTCCTCACCTGGCCGGCGGAAATTCGTAGGCGTTCGCACCCGGCTTTTTGGTCGCAACCCCGTGTAACTCGAGTTCGAGCAACAGCGATTGAAGCTGCTCGGCCGTCACCTCTACCTCTCGGGCGATGGCATCGACGTGCAGCGTCCGGGTCGGCTCCTCGTCGAGCATCGCCGCGACGCGGTCGACCAGGTCGGAGGCCTCGTCCGACAGAGCCTCCGGCCGGCTCGGGCGTGCGGCCGCTGCCGCGGTTCCGCCGTCCGGGTCCTCCTCTCGTCCGTCCGTGCTCCCTGCCGGTTCCGGCTCCGACATCGACTCGTTCCTCGAACGTGGGCGAGTCGGCAGAGCGTACTCGAGGACGTCACCGGCGTGGCGAACGGCCTGGGCCCCCTCGACGATCAACTCGTTGCAACCGGCCGCCAGTTTCTCGTCGAGCCCACCGAGGAGTGCGCAGACCGGCCGATCGATGTCCTCGGCCGCCTCGGCGGTCAACATCGTCCCACTCTCCTTTCCGCCCCGCAGGACGACGGTCGCATCCCCCAGCGCCGCAATGAGCCGATTGCGGCGGGGGAAATGGTATTTTCGGACTTCGACCCCGAGTGGGTACTCGGTGACGAGTACGCCCTCTCGAGCGGCCCGCTCGAAGAGGTCGGCGTTCGACGCCGGGGTCGGCTCGTCGAGGCCACTCGGCAGAACGACGACAGTGGGGACGCCCTGCTCGAGACAGGCGCGATGAGCAACCGCGTCGGCTCCGAGTGCCCCGCCGCTGACGATCCCCACGCCCGCCTCCGCGAGTGCCCCGACGAGATCGGCGCCCCGCCGAGCATCTTTCACGTCGATCCGCCGGCTCCCCACGACCGACGCCGTGGAGGGGAGGTCCAACGCATCGCGACGACCGCGGACGTACAGAAAGCTCGGCGGCCGACCGAGTTCGAAGAGTCTCGAGGGGTACGACGGATCGTCGACGTGCAGGAGTTCTGCCCCGTCGGGTAAGTCGGCCTGCTCGCGTCGAAACGGAGCGACGGGACCGTCCTGTTCCCGGATCGTCGAGACAGCACGACGGAGCGTCTCCGGACCGAGTCCGCAGGGTTCGAGCGCCTCTGCCACCTCCTCGCCCGAGACGTCCCACAGTTCCTCGGGATCGACGCGTCCGCGCAGCTCCCGCAAGGCCCCGTGTTTTACCCCGCGCACACTCCACAGACACCAGAGAGCTGCTCGCATCGCTCCCTCGACCGGCCCGTGGGCCCCCGAACATGCGCGCTCACCTGCTTCCTCGTCCTCTTCCATCCCGGCGCCTCCCTCCGACTCGAACGCGACGACGTCCCACGTCGCACCGGTCCGACGCGTGCGCATTCGGCGCACCAATCGCCGGCGTCACGGTGCAACGGGGTCCACGTGTCTATGATCGCGGTTCGTCGGCCGAGCGTTGCGTCCGATTCGACGCAACCGGCGGTGACGGGGTGATCTGTCTGGGGAGCAGACGACCGGCGGCCCCGGTCGGAGGGAGATTCGTCCTGGAGCACCGAAAATGATCGCACGGGTCGGAGAACGACGCCTCCGCGGTCCCCGACGGACGGGCGATCGGGGGGGCAACCGGGATCGGGAAGCGGGATGTCAGCCGGTGTCGACCTCGCCGAGGACGACCGTGATGTTGTCCTCGCCGCCGTTTTGATTCGCCTCTTCGACCAGCTGGCGGCAGGCCGATTCGAGGTCGTTTCGCCCCCCGAGGATCTCCTCGATCCGCTCGGACGACACCATGTCGGTCAGCCCGTCCGAACAGAAGAGATAGACGTCGCCGTCCTGGTACTCGTCGAATCCGACGGCGACCTCGACCTCCTCGCTGAGCCCACAGGCACGGGTGATGACGTTCTTGTACGGAAAGAACTCGACATCCTCGTCCTCGAGGATGCCCATCTCGACGTATTCGTTGGCCAGCGAGTGGTCGTCGGTTCGCTGTTCGAGTCCGCCGTCGCGGAAACGATACGCGCGCGAGTCCCCGATGTGGGCCAGATAGACGCCCTCGTGGGTAAAGTAACCGGAGACGACGGTCGTTCCCATTCCGCGGTAGACTTCGTTGTTCGAGGCCGCCTCGAAGACCGCCGAGTTCGCCTTCTGGATCGCTCGCACCAGCCGATACTGGTGGACGTCGATCTGCTGGTCCTCCACGTCCAGCTCGAAGCCCTCGGTTCCGTTCGGCCCCGACTGCATCGTCTCCCGGAAAAAGTCGACGATCGACTTGATCGCCATCGCGCTGGCAACCTCGCCGGATCGATGTCCCCCCATGCCATCGGCGACGATGCAGAGTGCTTCGCTGCCCTGCGAGAGGTAGAAGTCGTCCTCGTTGTGGTCGCGCGCCGTCCCGACGTCGGTCATGCCGACGCATTCCAGCGAAATCGGTCCGGGGTCGCCCGATTCGACGGGATCGACCGACTGACGTCCCCCGCCGAGTTCGAGATCCTGTGTGGCGTGATCACTCATGTCGTCGCGATCGACTGGCGCGCGATCAGTTGCTAGTGCCGCTGCTCATCCGCTGCCCCTTCCAGGTCGCCGAGATGTTCGACTGGCCACCCGAAGTCTTCTTCCCCTTGCCCTGCACGTCGACGTGGCCCGAGTACGTCCCGTCCTCGAGATAGTCGACGCGGCCGTCACTGGTGGTCTCGACCAGCGTCGCCTCCCCGCCGACCTCGATGCCCGTCTCGTACTCGAGTTCGCCGATCACGAGATCCGCGGCCCCGAACAACGTACTGATCGCCGACTTGCAGAAGTTCTTCACGTCGTTGTCGGTCAGACACTGCTTCACCGGCTGTGGTGCACAGACCTTGCCGTCCGATCCCGTCACCGACGAGGCGAGACTTCCGCAGCCGACCCAGTAGCTGAACGCTCCCGACAGCGAATGGGCATTTCCGTTGGTCAATTCCGGCAGAATGATTTGATTGAGGACGTACTCGACGAATTTGCCGTACTTCAGCGGGAGCGGATGTTTGTCGATCTGGAGCTGATTGTAGGCGGTCACCCGCCCGGTCCACTTCGAACTGAGAACCCCGAGACTCCCGATCTTGCCGTTGGCGTCGGCCTTCAGCTGAATCGCCGCGCACGCCTTCTTTCGATCCTTCGGGTCGTTTCGGTCGCGCTTGCCGGAGCAGGCGTCCTCGTAGCCATTCTTACACATCCCCCGCCAGTAGAGCGTGATGCCGACCCAGTTGTTTCGACCCTGAAATTCGTAGTTCGACCGCAGCTGGCCGATGGTCAGCTCGCTGTGGACGGTCAGATTCGCCAGGACGTCGCGCAGATCCCGTCCGACCTCCCGAATCCGACAGAGTGCATCGTTCTGCTGGACCGCCCGATTGATCATGTCCTTGAACCGCTGGTCCAGCCCGGTCTTGTCGAGCACCCAGTCGATCGTCTTGCCGGCGAGACCGGAGACGAAATTCTCGACCAGATTGATCACCTCGCGGTAGATCGCATCCCCGGGATTTTTGAAGATGTCGAGGATGCGAACGACGTTTTTGCCGACCGCCCCCGACTTCGAGACCGCCTTCGAGAAGTCCCAGTGGCTGGTGACCGAATACTGCCCGGCCGGCTGCAGCGGGACCAGATGTAACAGGAGTTCTTTGGTTGCGACCGACCCGTCCGGGACGTCGATCTTCTGGTCGCATCCCCCGCCCGCGATCTGGCCGCGGTTGCCGCGAGCGACGGCCGTCACCGTGTAGGACTTCCGGGCGTCGAGGTCGCTGAACGAGACGGTCTTCCCGGCCGACGGAGCGGTCTCGTGGTCGCCCGTGTCGGGCTGGTCGTCGGCGAGGGGCTGGAAGTTGTCACACTCGAACTGATCGGTCGGATAGGCCCGAACCTGGACGTCGGTCAGCGGCATCACCGAC
>JBDGRG010000289.1:0-4342 GCA_042218355.1 Bradymonadaceae bacterium | reverse complement strand
CGCCCAGAGCTAGAAGCTCTGGCCACGTCTGTTTGGCGAACGTCGCAGCATTGATCCCACGGAGTTGGAGCACACCCGAGAGTGGGAGTGGCGATCTCGTCCGCTCGCTCCTGGCACGCGGAGGTGTCGAAGCGCGGCGACCGCTTCAGTTCTCACGGAGCTGATCCTCGAGCTGGTCTCGTTCGAGAATGAGCTCTTCGAGCGTTTCCTCCCGATCGGCGAGTTCGCGCTCCAGTTCGTCCACGCGCTGGCGGAGTTCCAAGGCCTCGGTGCCGGTCACGTCCGAGTCGGCCTCGTCTCCGTTGCCTTCCAGCTGTTCGACCCGTCGACGCAACGAATCGCGCTCCTCGCGCAAGTCTCCGACTATCTCGCGGAGGTCGCCGTCGCCCTCCGCACCGATCTCGTCGACGATCGCGCGAAGATCCTCGACCTCGCTCTCGAGCTCCTCGCGGCGAGTGACGGACTCCTCGAGCGCCTCCATCAGTTCGTCGCGCTCGGCCTCCAACTCCTCGATCGCCGCCGACTCGTCCGCCTCGGCCGGCGCGGGTCCGTGCTCCTCGATCGCAGCGATGCGATCGTGAGCATCGGCGATGCGCTCGTTCAGCTCGTCCAGCTCCTCGACCGTCCGCTCGATCTCGCGATTCGCCTCCGCGACCCGCGCATCGGCCTCCTCCAGCTCGCCGTCGACCCTCCTCAGCTGGTCGGCCAGACGATCTCGCTCCTCGACCACCTGCCCCAGCTCGCGCGTCAACTCGGACGAGTCGGACTCGAGCTGTTCGACACGCTGCCGCGCCTTCTCGAGCTCCTCCTCGAGCTGCTCGTTCTCGGCCGTCAGATGCTTCAGATCGGCCGTCAATTCCTCGAAGGCCTCGCTCCGCTGCTCGCGCTCCGCTCTCAGTTGCTCGCACGCCTCCTCGAGCTCCTCGACGCTGTCGTTCAGCTCGCGGCGCTCGGACTGCAGCGCATCGGTCTCCCGAGCGTACGCCGACATCTCTTCTTTCATCTCGTCGACGCGGTCGCGGAACGCGTCTCGCTCCTCCCGCGCCTCCTCCAGCTCGGCCTCCAGGTCGTCGGTCCCGTCGCGGTGGCGGTCGAGTTCCGCCTCCAGCTCGTCGACGCGTGCCGCCAACTGCTCGGCCTGCTCCTCCGCTTCCTCCAGTCGTTCCGTCCGTTCGGCGAGGGTCTCCTCCAGCTGGCGGTGTTCGTCGAGGTCGGGCGCCTCGTCCAGCCGGTCGGAGAACTCCTCGTTCGCCCTCTCCAGCTCCTCGATCCGCTCCGCCCGCTGTTCGACCTCCTCCTCGAGAGCCTCGATCTCGGCCGATCGCTCGTCGAGTCGCCGGTCTCGTTCCTCGACCGCCGCCTCGAGCTCCTCGATGCGATCGTCGCGCCGCTCGAGTTCCGCATCGACATCCCCCTGGTCGGCGTCCAGTTTCTCGACGCGTTCCTCGAGTTCGGCGATTCGTTCGCGAGCCCGCTCGGCCTCCCGCCGGTGCTCGTCCGCGCGCTCCTCGACGCCCTGGAGTCGATCCAGATCGCTCTCCAGTTCGTCGATCTCCGATTCGAGTGCCTCGACCGCAGCGTCGCGCTGCTGGACCTCGGTCTCCAGCTCCTCGACCCGCTCGCTCAGTTTCCGATTTTCCTCGATCGACTCGGCCAGCTCGTCCTCCAGCGCCTCGACCTCGTCGGGCGCCGGCACGCGCTCGAGCTGTTCCTCGGCCTCCTCCAGCTCCCGCATTAGATTCCGGCGCTCGTCCGACAGCCGATCGCGCTCCTCGCGGAGGCGCTGCAGTTCCCCATCGGCATCCCCCTCGGCCGCGACCGGCGCCTGCTGGCCCTCGTTCCGTTTCGCCTCGAGCTCCGCGACCCGATCGCGAAGCTCGTCGTTCTCCCGGCGAAGCTCCTCGACCTCCCCGGACGACACCTCGGACTCGTCGTCCATCGGCTCCTCGTCCTCCCCCCCGCCGCTCTCGATCAATTCCGGTTCGACCGGTTCCGGGTCGAGCCCCTCTGCCCCGAAGACCTCGTCGGGACCCGTTCCCGCGCCCGCCTCCTCCGACTCCGGGGCGAGCGCGTCCGGGTCCAGGGGCTCCGGATCGTCCGCCGTTCCCGCAATTTCCGGCTCGTCCGGGGCAAAGACCTCGTCGCCGCCCTGTTCGTCGGCCGATTCGGCAACTGCCTCTTCATTCCAGGGGAGCGACTCGTCGCCCGCCGAATCCTCGATCACCGCCCCCTGAGCCGAGTCGCCCGATCCCCCCAGCTCGACCGGCTCGTCCGACGGCTCCAGCGACTCGCCCGCCTGCGGTTCGGGGCCTTCGCGACCCGGCGCGGGGGCCCCCCGTTCGGTCGGCTTGGCGATGAAGTCCATCGGCAGTTCACCGATCAGGATCCGGTCGCCATCGCGCAGCGGTTCGCTCTCGACGCGCTCGCCATTGACATACGTTCCGTTCGAACTGTCGAGGTCGTACAGCGTGCAGGTCCCGTCCTCGTACACGACCTGAGCGTGCTGACGGGAGACCGAAGGCTGATTGACGCGGACGATGTTACCCGGACTGCGGCCGATGGTGACGTCGGACAGTTCGGGACCGATGTCGATCTTCCGTTCGTCCCCCGACTGGGGATCCTCGAAGACGAGCGTGGGCACGGGCCTTGCCTGTGGCGTAGCGGAACAGCACGGATGGCGCCGGCGGCCGCAGGCGCCTCGGACGCCGGCGTACTCGGCGTCGCTCCCGGCGTCGCAGCAGACGTCGCTGTCGAGCGCCGCGCACGACCGGTGGCGACCTCTTGGATACCGACTCTCGGACGCGCGAAGATTAACCCGAGGCGTCCGAACGATGCAACGGACCGGTCGCAGGATCGCGCACTCGTTCGACCGACGCGCCGTGATCGCACTCGACGCCCCCCTCCAGCTCCCCTATGCTTCGGTGACTCGTGCGTCTCCGGCCGTCGACCCGGGGTGTGATCCAACTCCGTGGGCTCGAAGGTCGACCGGCTGACATGGTCGAGGTCGAGGAGACGACCCAGATGTAGTAGCCGGAGGTTACGTCGACGGGTCGTCGACACAGAGATCGGCCATTTCGGGCGGTACAGCCGAGAATCCCACGGCTTGCGATCAGATCCGTCGACACCCGCAGTGCCGAACGACCGTCCCACACCGTGAATACCGTCGTCGCCCAATCCGATCCCGAGCGGCCGGCGCTCATCGCGTTCGGCAGCGGAAAAGGGGGAGTCGGGACCAGTACCTTGACCGCCGAATCGGCTCGAGCGATCGCCCGGCGCACCGACCGGGTGCTCGCGATCGACGCCTCCCCCCACACCACCGATCTCGCGCAGCTGCTGGGCACCGAATCCCGCCCCCGCGTCCCGGCCCGCCCGCTCGGCGACCCGGAGAGCCACCTCGCCGACTACATCGTCGGCACCGACGTCGACGATCTCTGGTTCGTCAGTGTCGCCGACGCGCTCGCCCCGCCGCGATGGAACGCCGACGTCGACGCCCCCGACCTCGTTCGACAGTGTCACGCGCTCGACTTCGACTGTCTGTTGATCGATCTGCCCGCCACGGCGAGCCGGCTGACGACGACCCTCTTCGCACTGAGCGACGTACCGGTGCTGGTGACCACTCCCGACCGAACCGCCGTCGCCGCCTGTGACCAGATGCTGCGCGAGAGCCTCCTTCGCGCGGTCGATCTCTGGCTGCGAAGCCGTACGTCCTTCTCGCGACCGCTCGCCGGCGTCTTCGGACCCGGCGCCCGGCCGACGGCCGCGTCGCTGACCGCCGCCCTCCCGGCCCGGGTCCGCGGGGATGCCACCTCGGCAGTCGAACACTTCGACACCTACCTCCTTCTCAATCGCGTGCACGAGCGGGCCGAGCGGTCCCTCGCCCCGGTGCTCGTTCAGGCCTGGCGGCGGACGCTCGGTTTCGGCCCCCGTCCTCTCGCCCCGATCGAGGAGCGCCGTCATTCGGGCCGCGACTCACACGCCGGCACCGAGCGCGAGGGCGCCGACGCGAACCGCCAGCTCTCCGGTGCCCTGGATGCAATCGCGCGCACGCTGCTCGACGTCCCGGCCTTCGACGACCGGCACCCCCGCCCGATTCCATCGGACAGCGACGCCCATCCCGCCCGGCGCCTCGGGCGTCCGCGCGACGCCGACCGGGAATCCCTCCGACAACACTGCCGCCGACTCCGCGAGGGCGTCGGCCGATTCGACGCGATCGCCCCCCTCTTCGACGAACCATCCGACCGACAGACGCTCGCCGACGACCTCGACGCGATCTACCGAGAAATTCTCGAGTGGACCGAGACCGCCGGGCGCGACTCGACCGAGGAGGCCGAGAGTCGGAGCC
>JBDGRG010000288.1:2271-7780 GCA_042218355.1 Bradymonadaceae bacterium | reverse complement strand
GTCGAGCCAGCGTTCGAGGTCGGGGCCGATGCTCGTCGGGGCGTCTCGAAGTTCCGAAATCGTCGCCGAGCCGGTCAGCATGCAGGCGGTTTGAAGCGAACGGACCGTCGTGCGCGCAAATCGTCTGGCGGCCTCGATGCCGTGATCGTGGACCGACCGGATCCAGGGAAGCGCCATGCCGGCCAGCTTCGCGCCGAGCGCCAGCGCACGGGCGGCATCCAGCCCCGTGCGAAGCCCCCCGGAGCCGATGACGTCGAAGGACCGCCGACGAGCGTAGACGATGCAGGCGGCTGTCGGGACCCCCCAGTCCCAGAAGATTTCGCCGACCTCTCGCTGTTCGGGGGGCGTCCGGAAGGTCTCGACGCCGATCCAGGTCGTGCCCCCGGCGCCGGAGGTGTCGACCCACTCGATGCCGGCGCGCGACAGTTTGTCGAGGCCGACCGCCGAGATCCCGCAGCCGGTCTCCTTGGCGATCACCGGGACCGAGAGTCGACGGTCGAGTTCGCCGATGGCGTCGACGCACCCGCGGAAATCGCGGTCGCCCTCGGGCTGCATCAACTCCTGGCCCGGATTGAGGTGAACGCAGAGGGCGTCTGCGTCGAGTGACTCGACCAGGCCCGCGATGCGTTCCGGGTCGTATTCGACCACCTGCACGGCGCCGATGTTTCCGAAGAGCAGGATGTCGGGGGCGACGTCGCGGACCCGATAGGTGTCGGCCAGCGACGGGTCGTCGAGCATCGCGCGCTGGCTGCCGACGCCGAAGGCGATCTCGAACTCCGAGGCGACCCGTGCCAGTTTGCGGTTGATTTCGCGGGCCCGGTCCGCGCCTCCGGTCATTCCCGAAATCACAAGCGGGGCGCCCAGTCGTTTCCCCAGCGCCCGGACCGACAGATCGACGTCGTCGACGGACAGTTCCGGGAGCGAGTCGTGGAAGAATTCGACCTCGCCCAGGAGCGTCGACTTCGAGCGCGCCTCGACGTCCTCCTCGGTGGTCAGTTCGATGTGGTCTTCCTTGCGATCGGAGATGTCGCCGGAATCGTCGTCACTCATATCGTCGAGCCGGGGGATTGCGTCGCGACGAGGAGTCGCCTGTATACCGGGTGTCTCTCCCACCATCAACCTGCTGTCGGCGCCCGCACCGACACCGAACGCGCGCAGTCGGCCGCCGACCCGGGGGCGGAGCCGAAGGACACGGCCGGACGACGCCGCACGCACCGGCTCGGGGGACGGGGTTGGCCCGCGTCGATTGACGCAGCGAACTGACCGAGAGTATACTTCCCGCGTGCGGCCGGAGTTTCAGACCTGTCTCGACCGAGCGGGAGGAGCGACGTGGATCGCCCGATGCTCTTCGGAAAATACTGTCTCCTCGAGCGGATCGCAGTGGGGGGGATGGCGGAGGTCTTCCGCTCGAAGCCGCTGCCGGCGGGAGAGCACGGCAAGATGCTGGCGCTCAAGCGGATCCTCCCGCACCTGGCCGAAGACGAGAAGTTCATCACGATGTTCGTCGACGAGGCCAAGCTGACCGTCCAGCTGAAGCACCCCAACATCGTCGAGACGTACGAACTGGGGAACTTCCAGGGCTCACACTACATTCTGATGGAGTACCTGGCCGGCGCCGACGTCCTGTCGGTGCAGAAGCGGCTGCGCGAAAACAAGCGCATCATGAGCGTCGCGCAGGCGTGCTACATCGGCCGCCAGACCGCCCGCGGGCTGGAGTACGTCCACAATGCCACCGACGAGGACGGCGACCCGCTCGACCTGATCCACCGGGACGTCTCGCCCCAGAACATCCGCATCACGTACGACGGGCGGGTCAAACTGATCGACTTCGGCATCGCCAAGGGGGAGATGCAGCGCACGAAGACCCAGGCCGGCGTGCTGAAGGGGAAGTTCGGGTACATGAGCCCGGAGCAGGCCAAGGGCAACGAGATCGATTACCGGACGGACGTCTTCACGCTGGGCATCTGTCTGTGGGAGATGCTGACCAACCGGCGGATGTTCAACGGGGACAACGAGTTCGAGACGCTCCAGATGGTCCTCGAGGGGGACTACACGCCTCCGAGCGAATTGAATTCGCAGGTGCCTCCGGAGGTCGACGAGATCGTCCTGAAGGCCCTGGCGGTCGACCCGGACGAACGGTTTCAGACGGCTCGAGAGATGGCTCGTGCGCTGGACGGCTTCCTGCAGGGCATCGACGAGCCGTTTACGCAGGACTACATGACGTCGTGGATGGCGAAGGCGTTCTCCGAGGAGTTGGCAGAGGAGCGCCGCAAGCGCGAGCTGTATCAGAAGATCCAGGAGCCCGAGGACGTCAAGTGGTTCAACGAAGAGGTGCTCGGCGAAGAAGCCGAGATGCCCGAGCACATCGAGCCCGCCGAGAGCGGGGAGGCGGCCGAGGAGCCGGCGGCGGAATCCGCCGACGAATCGGCCCGCAGGGAGGCTGCCGAGGAAGACGACCAGATCTGGGATCCGGACTTCGCACCCGACGAGGAGGAAGAGGTCGATCCCGAGGAGTTCGCCTCGGACCACACGGTCGTCGCGGCGGGGGGGTTCGAGCCCGAGTCGTTCGAGGACGAGGAGGACGAGATCATCGGGCTCGCCGACGACGACCTCGAGGAGGTCGAGGTCGAGGAGGAGGTCGGCGGCACGGAACTCGCCGAGGGGCAGGTCGAGGAACTCGAGGACGAGTGGGACGAACCCGGTGGAGATCACGAGGACGTCGACCACGGGGCTCCCGGTCCGGACGAGCCGGCGATCGGCCCCGGCGCGGATGCTGCGCCCGACGCGACGGGAGCGACCGAGGCGGCTCACGCCTCCCACGGGGGCGATACGGGGGGAGCCGCCCCGTCCAAATCGTCGGCTCCGTCGGTTCCGTCGACGGACGCCGGTGCAGGCGGGGGGCAACAGGCGAGCTCACAGCCGCGCCGGCAGACCGGCGGTGGAGCTCGAGAGACGGCTCAACCGGGGGCCGGTGACGCCCTCGACACTGCCCAGCCCGGCGGAACGGCCAGCGACGAACCCGTCGAGCCCGGTGACGACAGCCGCTTTTTGCGATTCGTCGGTGCGGCCGCCGCTCTGCTCGCGCTCGTCGGCGCCGGGTATGTCGGATGGTCGCTGGTCTGGGGAGAAAAGCTCGGATACGCTGGCGGGAAGGCGACCGGGACCCTGGTGGTCGATGTCCACCCGACCCTCGGGTCCGAGGGCGAAATCCTCGTCGACGGCCAGTCGCGAGGGAACGCAGCGCCGGTGACGGTCTCCGGGTTGAGCACCGATACCAGCCATCTCGTCCAGGTGCGCCATCCGGCGTACAATACCGGGCGGCGGCGGGTGAAGGTCTCCGGCGGCGCGATCAAGAACGTCCAGGTCGAGCTGAAGCGCGATTCGACGGCCAGCGGCTGGCTGAAGCTGGTGCTCGAGGAAGGGGCGAAGGAGGGCAAGGTCTTCGTCGACGGCGAGCGGATCCGAAAACGGGCGAAGCTCGATCGGCTCAGCGTCGCCCCCGGGCGTCACCTGATCGAGGTGCTGGCCGAGAACAAGGAACCGTGGACTCGGATCGTCGAGGTCGGGGCGGGCGAAACCATCGTCGAGCACGTCTATCCCCGGTCGCACTCGGTGTCGCTGACGGTCGATGCCACTCGCGACGTCGAGGTGGCCGTCGACGGCGACGGCTACGGCCGGGTGCCGGCGGAAGTCAAAGGACTCGCTCCGGGCGACGAGCATCGGATCACCCTCTCGGAGGTCGATGCGGACCGAACGGTCTGGCGGTCGGCGGTGGCATTTCCGCGGATGGGGACGCCGCAGCTGAAGATCGACCTCGACGCTCCGTCCGAGGAGTACGATTCCGAGGACATCGGCCGGCTGGTGGTCGAGACCGGCGAGGACTGGTGGGGGATTTACGTCGACGGGATCGACACCGGCTTCACCAGCCCCGTCGGCGGTGATTCCCCGATCCCCGTCGAACCCGGCGAGCACACGGTGCGTCTCCGGCGCGGCAACGAGGTGCACCAGGTCGATATCGAGGTCGGAAAGGGAGAAACCGTCTCCATCGACAAGGACCTCAAGTTCACCTGGGACCCGTCGAGCGGGGAGAGCGGGTAGGCGGGTGAGCCCGGCGGAGCGACCCACCAGAGGTCCTCCGTCGGGAGTGGCGAGCGGCAGCTTCCTCCGCCGGCCCGTCACTCGAGGTCGTCGCGTTCGATGCCGTGTTTGTCCATCAAGGTGCGGAAGTATTTCCGGTCGATCTCCGCCTCGCGTGAAGCTTGACTGACGTTTCCGTCGTGGCGGACGAGCATCTCGGCGATGTAGTCGCGCTCGAACACCGTGATCCATTCCTGCTTCGCCTCTTTGAAGGGCTTCCGCTTCAGGTCGTGTTTCGGTGGCACCTCCGTCCACCGCTCTCGTTCGGACTGGTCGGGCGGATCGGGCGTGCGAGCGGCGATCGGACTCTCCTCCGAACCTCCGATGTGGGCGGGCAGGTCGTCGAGGTCGATCCGCGCATTTTCGCTGAACGAGCACGCGCGCTCGACGACATTCAGGAGTTCGCGGACGTTTCCGGGCCAGTCGTAGTCCTGCAGCGCCTCCAGTGCGGGCTCGCCGATCGACTCCATCCGGCGGTTCCCGTCGTCGTCGCGGTTGAAGTCTCGTTCCTCGAGGAAATGCGCGACCAGCGGCGCGATGTCCTCCGTCCGCTCGCGAAGGGGCGGAAGCGACAGGCGAACCACGCTCAGCCGATAGAAGAGATCCTCGCGGAACCGCCCCTCCTCGACCTCCTCCTCGAGCTTTCGATTCGTCGCGGCGACGACTCGAACGTCGACCGGTATCGATTCGTTGCCGCCGACGCGTCGAATTTCGCGTTCCTCGAGTACCCGGAGCAATTTCGGCTGCAGGTCGAGTGACAGCTCCCCGAGCTCGTCGAGGAAAATCGTCCCGCCCTCGGCCGTCTCGAACAGCCCCTCCCGAGACACCGTCGCCCCCGTGAAACTCCCCTTTTCGTGGCCGAAGAGCTCACTCTCGACCAGGTTTTCGGGGACGGCTCCGCAGTCGAAGACGACGAACGGTCCCTCCGACCGCGCGCTCTTGTCGTGAATCGTCTGCGCGACGACTTCCTTGCCGGTGCCGGTCTCCCCCTCGACGACGACCGTCGCCGACGTCGGGGCGATATTCTCGAGCAGGCCGAAGATCTCGCGCATCTCGACGCTTCGGCCGACGATTCGCCCGTATTGTTCGGCATCGGTCGGCTCGATCGAGACTTCCTCGTCGACGGGATGGATTTCGATGCGGGTGTTCCCGACCGAAAGCGTCGACCCCGGTTCGAGGAAGGCTTCCTCGACCTCGACTCCGTCGATGAAGGTTCCGTTGGTGCTGCCCGTATCTTCGACGAGGTAGCGCTCGTCGCGCTGGACGATGCGGCAGTGGTGGCGGCTGACGGTCGAATCGTCGAGGACGAGTTCGTTGTCCTCCGCAGCTCCGATCGTCACCGTCGCGGCGTCGACGGTCTCTTCGCGGCGAT
>JBDGRG010000288.1:1087-2261 GCA_042218355.1 Bradymonadaceae bacterium | reverse complement strand
TCGGGGTAGACGATCAGGCGCAGTTTTCGGAGCCGGAGCCGTTCGGGATGACCGTCGGCATAGGTCAGCTCGGTGAACTGCGACTGATCCGAGATGTCGTCGTACGAGGTCATGGCTTCCTCGCTCGTTCAGCTACGACGAGCAGTCGCGCCGGCCTCCTCCCCGGGAGCGACCGATGGAGGACCGGCGTCCTCGAGTGCGTTTTCTATTCGAAAACCCGGCACTATGCTAGGTTCCACTCGGCGACCTGCACGCGGTGGGCCGTCGAACCGCGCGGGTCGCGAGTCGAGATCTCGTAGCGTCTCCACTGCGTCGATCCCCCCGCCCATGCCCGCCAGACCCGACGAAAACGAGCCCGATCTGCCGACCACCTTCGGAGAATACACGCTGATCGAACGCCTCGCCGTCGGCGGCATGGCGGAGATCTACAGAGCTCGAACGGAAGGGCTGGGGGGGTTCGAGAAGATCCTGGTCATCAAAAAGCTACACGAGCACCTGACGGAGGACGAGGATTTCATCGACATGATGGTCGACGAGGCGAAGATCGCGGTTCGCCTCAATCACCCGAATATCGCCAAGACCTTCGATCTGGGCTGCATCGACGGTCACTACTTCATCGTGATGGAGTACATCAAGGGCCCGGATCTCAGTGACATCCGGCAGCTGCAGCGCCAGGACAGAGAGCCGTTGAGCACGCCCGCGATCCTCTTTGTCGGTGCCGAGATCTGTGCGGGTCTGCACTACGCACACACGCGCCGAGGCCCCGACGGCGAGCCGATGAACATCGTCCACCGGGACGTCTCGCCGCCGAACGTGATGTTGTCGACCGAGGGCGAGGTGAAACTGGTCGACTTCGGCATCGCCAAGGCCCGAAAGCGCATTCAGGAGACCGAGCACGGAGTCATCAAGGGGAAGTTCCACTACATGGCCCCCGAACAGGCGCGGGGCCAGCACCTCGACGCCCGTACGGACGTCTTTTCGGCGGGACTCGTCGTCTACGAGCTGCTGGCCCGGAAGAATCCGTACGACGGCGTCGCCGAGTCGGAGATGATGAGGACGGTGCGGACGGCTCAGATTCCGCCGATCCGCGAGTTCCGGCCCGAGATCGATCCGGACCTCGAGGCGGTGGTCATGAAGGCGCTGCAGCGGAAGCGGCAAGATCGCTACGAGTCCG
>JBDGRG010000288.1:0-1077 GCA_042218355.1 Bradymonadaceae bacterium | reverse complement strand
AAGCCTTCGGCGAAGCGCTCCGCAGCTACCTCAAGAGCAGCGGCGAGCCGGTCGACCGCCGAGAGCTGGCGGAGTACGTCTCGGCCTCCTGGAACCAGCGTGAGCTCTACGAGCGGTCGGCAGACGGCGACCAGTCCGACGCGATGTCGCAGGTGGAGTACGAGGCGACCGAGGCGAGCGTGATCTTCGACCGCGAGCCGGAGGAAGAGGAGACGGGGCCGGTCGACTTCGCCTCGCCCGATGCCGACGGGGAGGGGGCGACGCCGTTCGACGAGCAGCAACCGACCGAGGTCTGGGAGGGGCGCGAGGAGCAGACGGTCGACCGGAGTCCGCCGGATGCCATCGAGATATCGTCGCCGTCGGACGAGGCGGCAGCTTCGCAGTCCGGGGAAAGGACATTCGGCCGGTCCGAGGGGAGCTCGTCCGGGCGAGGGCGAGGTGAGAGCGCCGGTCCCCCGTCACTTCCGGACGACCGAAGCGATGGCGACGGAGCGCCGAAGCGGCGATTCGACGGACAATCGGGGGACACGTCGACGGCCTCGAACGGGGCATTGGCTTCCGAACGTCCCGCCTCTCCCGGCGGGTCGGCGGGGGCGTCGAGTCGGTCGGGTTCGGACGACGATCGAGGATCGGGAGCTCGGGGCTCGACAGGGGCCTCACGCGGCCACGCGGGTCGATCGTTCGAAGTTCCCGCCGAGCGGGGAGCATCCGAGGGGGCGAACGATCGAGATACACGGGGGGAACGGCGGCCGAGTCCCTCCTCGCATCGGCCATCTCCCGACTCGGCGCGCACGCCGACCGATCCCGCCGAACGGTCCGGCGGGGAGGACGGCTCACTCGAACGGGTGAGACGAGCCGTGTCGAAGTTGGCCGACTGGTTGGAGGAGCATGGTGTCGAACCGACGGCGGCGGCCGCGGCCGTCGGCGTGGCTGCCACCGTCATTCTGGGGGGGCTCGTCGTGATCGGATTCCTCCGCGGTGGGGCGGCGCCGAGGGGCCCGGAGTCGTCCGGGGCGGCCCCGCCGGCGTCGGCGTTGGCGTCGGTGTTTCCTCGCCGGGCGCGTCGTAGTCCGACGA
>JBDGRG010000287.1:4067-22422 GCA_042218355.1 Bradymonadaceae bacterium | reverse complement strand
TGACTGTTGCGCTCGTCCGGGTCGGACTGGAAGAAGTCCCTCACCGGATCCGACTTGCCGTTGACGACCTGCTGGTCCTCGTCGCGTTCGACGAAATCGAGCTCGAACGCCATCGCCAGCAGGAACGTCAGGTAGTCGAGCTGGAGGGGATCGTTCAGATCGAGGTCGTCGCCGACCTCGCCCGGATCGCCGGGAAAGGCGACCCCGCGGGCGAATCGCCGCAGGCTGCGGCGGTTCGGCGCCCCGGATTTGTTCAGTCGCAGCGGTTCGCGCTCCAGCAGCGACGCCAGGTGCAGGAGATTCAGTTCGAGGGAGTCGAGGTCCTCCTGCCGCGTGCAGGAGATTTCCCCCTCCCATCCGCGGATCGCGTCGGTATCGAGCTGCTCGCTCTCCTCCTCGAGCTCCTCGTAGACGCGGGGCGGGACGGCGAGGTCGTGCTGGAGAAACTTGTCCTGGTCGAGCAACTCCTCGATGTCGAGTTCACTCTCCCCCGGGTTCGGGACCGGAACGAGGATGCACGCGGCGACCAGTTCCTCGAGGTTCTCTTCGGTGTCCCCGAAGCCGCTGAGCAGGAGATCGCGGCGGAGATTCTCTCCGCGCATTCGACCGCCGCTGGCGACGACCTGTCCGAGGATCGCTCGATCGACCCGGGGCATCCGCTCCAGCCGGGTCTCCACGCGATCGGGGTCGCCGTATCGGTCCACGATGTCGTCGGCGTCCGCGTCCGGCTCGAGCCCCCAGGCCTCGGCGATAAACCGGTGCGAGGAGAGTCCGTAGCCGCGCTCGAAGAGCGCCTCGAGCTCCTCGCGGTCGAGGGGGCCGGACTTGCCCCGTCCTTTCTCACTTCGCTGTCCGCTCACCCGGACTCCTCTCCGTCGGTCGACTCAGATTCGTCGTCTCCTTGCTCGTCTTCGTCCTCCTCGAGGACCGATGGCGACACGATGTCGCCGATCACCTTGGGATACGTCCCGCGCTCCTGCAGCGCCTCCCGGATCTGCTCGAGCTGATAGGCCGGCGCGACGACCGCCCGGTCGCCGATCCGTTCGATATGCAACTCCGAGGTGTCCATCGCCAGGAGGCTCTCCTCGAGGATCGCCTCGCTGTCGCACAGCATCAGAGCCACACCTCGATGCACGACGAGATTGGAATCCGAAGCCACGTCGGACCTCTGAAATGTAGTCGAGTCCAGGTCGTACCCGGAACGAGCCCGCAGTCGGGTCGACCGGCGGGCGGACCGAGGAAAGCACCAGCGTCCGAGACGCAGCGCCGCACACTAATGCGGGGGCGAAGAGGCTGTCAACGGCGCGCCCCGATCGGGACCGTCGGGTCCACCGGGCGGGTCGTTCCGATTGTTGACGGGTTTTCACCGTGGGGATAACGTAGACGGTACTCCGATGCGGGGCGGGACTCGTCGTCGTCCCCGCCCGGGTCGACCGGCGCCCAGTCAGACTCGCGAGCGAGCCCATGGACCTCGACGCCACAGCAGACGAGCCCCCGACGATGGACGCGGACGGAGCCGACGGCTACGTCCTGAAGTTCATCTCGGGCAAGTACGAGGGGGAGGAGTACCCGCTCGAGGAAGGGAGCGAGGTCGAGATCGGCCGGTCGAGCGAACTGGACATGGTGCTGGTCGAGGATATGGTCTCCCGGCGGCACGCCCGGATCTCGGCGACCGACGGGGAGCTGGAGATCGAAGACATCGGCAGCACGAACGGGACGTTCGTCAACGGGGACAAGGTTCAGCAGGCCTCGCTGGAGACGGGTGACCGCATTCTGATCGGAACGAGCATCATCAAGCTCGTCGACGCCGAGCGTCCACTGGAGGTGTCGACGGGCCTGGAATCCGAGACCGCGGCTGGAGAAGAGATGGAGCCATCCGACCTGGACGGAGACGACGATGCCGAACGGCCGACGACGCGGCCCGACCCCGACGCCGACCGGCGGGGAAAGGCCTCGAAGGAGGAGGTCGAGTCGCCCTCGAGCTCCGAGACGGGCCAGCAACACCACGCTCGGACGATGAAGGGCTCGCTCTCCGGGTTGATCGAGGAGGTGCCCCTGCCCGACCTGTTGCAGCTGTTCTCCAGCAGCCGAAAATCGGGGGTGCTCACGGTCCAGCGCCGCTCGGACCTGGGACGCGTCTACCTGCGCGACGGTCGCGTCTACTACGCGACGATCAACGAGGATCCCGACGTCTCCCCCCACAAGGCGTTCTACCGGATGCTCCGCTGGGAGGAGGGGACGTTCGCACTCGAACAGCCCGACGAGGAGCCGAGCTTCGAGGACGAGATCGACGAGTCGATCGAGAACCTCCTGATGGAGGGGATGAAGCAGCTCGACGAGATCCGCAATCTCGGCGAGGACGTCCCCGACTACGACGACGTCCTGCAGGTCAGCCAACCGCTCGTGCCGCCGCTTCGCAACCTCTCGGACGAACTGCTCGACACGCTCCAACTGATCTTCAACTACGGCCGCGTCTCGACCGTCCTCAACAAGAGCCTGGCCAGCGACCTCGAGACCCTCGAGGACGTCGTCGAGCTGCGCCAGGGCGATTACATCGAAGTCGATGAGTGACGACCTCCGCGTCCCGCCGCACAACGAGGACGCCGAGCGGAGCCTGCTCGGCGCCGTGATGCTCGACAACGACCTGCTCGACACCGTCGCCAGCAAGGTCTCGCCCGAGGACTTCTACCGGGAGGCGCACCGGCACGTCTTCCAGGGGATGATCGACCTGCGCGAGCGGAAGGAGCACATCGACGCCGTCACCCTGGGCGATCACCTCTCGGCCGAGGACAAGCTCGAGGCCGTCGGGGGCGCGAGTTTCCTGACCCGGCTGTCGAACGAGGTGCCGTCGGCGGCCAACGCGGAGCACTACCTCGAGATCGTCCGCAAGAAATCGACGCTGCGTCGGTTTCTGGCGACCGCCGGCGAGCTGGTCGAGGAGGGCTATTCGGACGTCTCCGACGTCGACGACTTCCTCGACACGGCCGAGCAGGAGATCTTCACCGTCACTCAGGAGGGAGTGACCAAGGACTATCGGTCGATGAAGGACGTCATCAAGGAGGCGGTCGACGAACTCGAGACGCTGTACGACCGCGACGAGCGGATCACCGGCGTCCCCAGTGGCTTCGTCGATCTCGACGAGCTGACCGGCGGCTGGCAGGAATCCGATCTGATCATCGTCGCCGGCCGCCCCGGCATGGGAAAGACCGCGCTGAGTCTGAACATGGCCGCCCACGCGGCGGTCGAGCGAAACGTACCGACGGCGTTCTTCAGCCTGGAGATGTCGAGCAAGCAGTTGGCGATCCGGATGCTCTGCAGCGAGGCCCGGGTCGACCAGTCGAACGTCCGGCGGGGCATCCTCAGTGAGAAGGACTGGGAGAAGCTGCTGAAGGCGACCGGCGAGATGAATGACGCCGACCTGTTCCTCGACGACACGCCGGCGCTGTCGATCATGGAGTTTCGCTCCAAGTGCCGCCGGCTGCGCGCCGAGGAGGACATCGGCGTCGTCTTCATCGACTACCTCCAGCTGATGCAGGCCAGCGGCGACCACGACATCCGCGAACAGGAGATCAGCGAGATTTCACGGAGTCTCAAGGGGATTGCCAAGGAGCTGGGCATCCCCGTCGTCGCCCTCGCCCAGCTGAATCGGGGCGTGGAGAGTCGATCGGACAAACGCCCCAAGCTGCGGGACCTTCGCGAGTCGGGAGCGATCGAGCAGGACGCCGACGTCATCTCGTTCATCTATCGAGACGAGGTCTACAACGACGACGTCGAGGAGGAGGGGATCACGGAGGTGATCCTCGGCAAGCACCGGAACGGACCGGTCGGCACCGTCGAACTGAAGTTCTTCAAGGAACACACGCGGTTCGAGAACCTCTCGCGCCGGTGAGCAGGGGAGAGGGGGAAGGTAGAAGGATGAAGGTAGAAGGATGAAGGGGGAAGGATGAAGGTAGAGGGATGAAGGGGGACGGATGAAGGTAGAAGGATGGAGGGGGACGGATGGAGGGGGAAGGGAGAGGGAAAACCGACCAGCGTCAGCCGTCGACGGGCAGCGGCGGTCCGTCGGCCGAGCCGACCAGATCCTCGATCTCGTCGGCGGTCTTCGGACAGTCCGCCGAGAGGTTCTCGTGTCCATCCTGGCGGACGACCACGTCGTCCTCGATCCGGATGCCCGTGCCGCGCAGCGCCTCCGGTGCCGACTCGTCCGCCTCGTCGACGTAGATCCCCGGCTCGACGGTCAGCGTCATCCCGGGTTCGAGCGGCCGCGAGTCCCCGTCGTCGGTGAAGTACGGAGGGACGTCGTGGACGTCCAGCCCCAGCCAGTGGCTGACCTTGTGGGGGAAGTACTCCTTGTAGCTCTCCTCCTCGACGATCTCCTCGGTCGGGCCGTCCAGCAGGTCGAAGTCGACCAGCACCTCGGCGATCCGTTCGACCGTCCGCTCCTGGAGCTCCTCGAACGGTCGGCCCGGCTCGACGTCGTCGATCGCCGCGCACTGGACCTCGAGGACTGCCTGGTACAGGTCTCGGACCGCGGGCGCGAACTCGCCGGAGACCGGAAACGACCGGGTGATGTCCCCGGCGTAGTATTCGAATTCACAGCCGGCGTCGATCAACACGACGTCGTCCTCTTCGAGTTCGTCTCGGTTGTCGGTGTAGTGCAGGACCGTCGCGTTGTTGCCCGAGGCGACGATCGACGGATACGCTGGAAACTCGGCGCCCTCCCGGCGAAAGTGATACTCGAG
Organism: Bradymonadaceae bacterium; assembly: GCA_042218355.1. GTDB lineage: Bacteria > Myxococcota_A > Bradymonadia > Bradymonadales > Bradymonadaceae > CAJXPB01. The sequence goes on along the minus strand of JBDGRG010000287.1, from coordinate 17,680 downwards.
CAGCGCCTCGAGTTCGTATTCGTCCATCCCCGGCTGGCAGTGGCGCATCGCCAGCACGTGGGCCTGGGCGGTCACCCGGTTGGCCCGGCGGAGCAGCTCGATCTCCTCGGGGCGTTTGCAGAGCCGCTGTTCGTGGAGGAGGTCTCGGGCGTCGACGATCCGACCGGGGGCGGCCGACGGCTCGTTGCGTCGGTGGCGCAGGTCGTTCACCCAGTCGACGACGCGTTCGTCGAAGTCGGGATCGTCCCCCAGCGTGTAGTACAGCGAGTCGCGTGTCTCGAGAAACTCCGGGAGTTTCTCGTCGAGGTCGTCGATCGGGTGGGCGACGTTCGCCCCGAAGTCCTCTTCGGCGCCTTCGGGGCCGTGGCGGCGGCCGTTCCACGTCTCCGCCTCCTCGTCTCGATCCCGGACGAACATCGCGAACTCACCCTCGTCGTGGCCCGGCGCGAGGACGACCACCGCCTGCGGCTCGGTGAACCCGGTCAGATAGAGGATGGCGCTGGACGGGCGGTACGGGAAGTACGTGTCGTGCGAGCGCCGCTGCCGGGGGTTCGCCGTGAAGATCGCCACGCCGTCGGGCCCGATGGCATCCATCAGCGTCCGGCGTCGTTCCTCGAAGTGCTCGGGCTCGAGTGAGTACATGGCGGGTGTCCGTGGTGAGGGCGCTGCACGGAGATGCGACGGTGTTGTAAGGTCGCCGGTCGGTCGGTCGTCAAGGAAGTCGTCGAGTGGTCGAGGCTACGGACATCCAACACCGCGCCGGGAAGGGGGCGAGGTCACAGCTCGTGTACCGTAGCGTCTTGCATCTCGCGTCTCGCTCGGACCGATCGGACGTTCGAAGCCGTTTCGGCAGTTGGCGCGCACGTTCTTCTTCGTTCTCCGGAGTCTTCATGTCGTTCATCGCCGATTTCGAGGAAGCACTCGTCGTCCTCCCGGTGGTCGTTCCGCTGGATGCGCTGCTGCCCGGTGGCATCCACGCGCTGGAGGACGCGCGCCCCGCCCTGTATCGCGCCCTCCGGACGGACGACCTGGAGGCGGCCCTCGACGAGTCGGCCGCGTGGTGGGAGGAGAATGACGGCGAGGATCTGGCCGCCGCGCTGAGCCGGGCGCTGCTGCTGGCCAAGGTCGAGCGGACCGACGATGCCCGTGCCGTGCTCGACCGGGCGGCCGCGGACGACCGACCGGAGCTGGGACTCGTGGAGGTCGACCTGGCGCTGGAGTGCGGCGACGTGGAGAGGGCCGAGAAACGGCTCGACCAGGTCTGGAGCCGCTGTCTTGACCTCGAGCCCCGACGTCCGGGCGTCTGGCGGTTCGCCGGGGATCTGTTCCTCGACCTCGAGGACGAGGACCGCGCAGCCGAGGCGTATCAGCGGGCGGTCGATGCGGGGACCGAGGACTACGAGACCGTCTTTCGACTCGCCGAACTCCAGCGCGAGCGCGAGAACTGGTCGGCTGCCGGGGAGGCCTTCGACCGGGCGGCCGAGCTGAGCGAAGGGGCCGTCGGCCCGCGGTCGGCCGCCGCCGAATGCTGGAACGAGGCCGGTAATCTCGAGCGGGCACTCGAGGCGCGGGCCGCCCTCCTCGAGCATCGCTCCGGCGACGCCGAGGCGTGGGCGCGCCAGGGCATCGGCTACCGCGAACTCGGCCGCCACGACGCGGCCGCCGAGGCGCTCGAACGGGCGACTCGGCTCGCCCCCGATCGCTCGCTGTACTGGATCGAACTGGCTCATCTCCATCGCCGGCGCGGACGCCTCGAGGAGGCGATCCGCGGCTACCGCGAGGTCCTCGACGAGGAGGGGCCCCTGATCGATGCCCTCGAGGGGCTCGCTTCGGCCGTCCTCGAACAGGGCGACCTGGATCGGGCCGAACGCGTCGCCCGCCGAGCGGTCGCGACGGACGACGACAGCGCCCGGGCCCGAGCCCTTCTGGCCCGAGTCCTCGCCGAGCGCGGCGAAGTCGAGGAGGCGTTCGAGGCCGCCCGTCGGGCCGACGAACTCGCCGACGACGAGCCCGAGTACCGGCGCCTCCGTGCCTCGCTCGCCGTCGAGGCCGGCCGAGAGGAGGCGGGCCTGGAGGTGCTCGAGTCGATGGCGACCTCGAAGGCGGCGGGTGCGGACGCCGCTCACGCGCTGGCCCGCGCGCTACTCCGGACGAACCGGTACGGTCGGCTCTACGAGTTCGCCGGGAGCTGGGACGGCGACGCCTGGGGGGTCGTCGCCCCCGTCTTCGAGCTGTTGGGCGGGGCACTGGCCGACGACCGGAAGACCGACCCGGCGGACGCCGCCGAGCGATTCACCGAGCACGTCCGGCGGCTTCCGGATGCGGTGCCGGTCGAGCGCGATCTCCGGGAACTCCGCCGCTACGCGATGGCAGTGCCCGGGGAGGAGGGGGACCTCGTCGAGTCGATGCTCGACGTTCTGGAGGGACATCGAGAGATCGATCGGTTCGCTGCCGGATCGGCGGGGAGTGCGGGAGGTACGGGATGAGACGAATCCTTCGATTCGCGGCGTTCGCGTTGCTCGCGGTCGTCGTCGCGGGGGTCGTCTACGGATTACTCCGCGAACCCGCGAGCGGTCCCCGACCCGCCCCCGGTCCGTTCCCCGAGGACTCGGGTTACACCCGGGTCGACGACCCCCCCGAGGAGCTGTCGCTGGCGACCTGGAACCTCCGGTGGTTGAATCGACCCGGACGCGGCGAGGTCGACCGGTCCCCCGCCGACTTTCGGCGGCTGGCGCGCGTCGCGGAGGCGGTCGACGCCGACGTCGTCGCGGTCCAGGAGGTCTACGACCGGCGCGCCCTGGAACGCGTCTTCGATCCGAAGGTGTACGCCTTCTACCTGAGCCGACGATGGGCGAAACAGCGCACCGGCTTCGTCGTCAAGCGAGGCCTGACGGTCGAACGTCACGACGACTACCGCCGGCTCGCCGCCGTCGGGGGCGGCGATCGTCGGGGAGTCGACCTGAGCCTGCAGCTCTCGGGCGGGGCCCTGCGCCTTCTCTCGATTCACCTCTCCTCCGGATGCATCCGCGAGGAGGGCGTGCCGGCGACGAACCCCGACTGTCGGGACCTGCTCGAACAGGCGAAGCGTCTCGGCGACTGGATCCGACGGCGGGAGGAGGCGGGCGAGGAGTTTGCGATCCTCGGCGACTTCAACCGCGACTACGCCGAGGGCGATCCAATCTGGTCGGAGCTCGAGCGGGCCGCCTCTCGCGTCGGGACCTCGCTGGTCCGCGCCGGCCGCGGCGAGTCGCCGTCGTGCTGGGACGCGCGCTACCCGACGTACATCGATCACCTCGTCTTCGACGCCGACGTCACGGAGGACTGGCAGATCGGATCCTTCGAGGAGACGACCTACGAGTCGGTCCTCGAGTCGCGCGAGGGGGAGTTGTCCGACCACTGTCCGCTGGCGGTCACCTTGAAAAGGTAGGTGGTATTCGTTGGAGTCGAAGTTTCCGGGCTCTGGTGGTTCGTGTAGGTACCGAGGTACTGAGTAATCAGGGTACTGAGGTACGTGTAGTGGCGTGCGACGGCCCCTGTTCCCCTTTCCCCATTCCCTATTCCCCGGAACCCCACGGCTCCCCGAACATCTCCGGCGCGGCCTCGGTGATCTCTCGGCACGAATGAAAGCCGTCGCCCGAGGTGTCCTCGGAGGGACCGACACGCTTCGCGACGAACGAACTCCCCTCGACGATCTTGATCTCGAGATTTTTTGCGATCGAGAGGCAATCGGCGCTGATCCCGAGGATCGACTGGTCGAGGGTCGGCTGTAGACCCCCCTCGATCCTGTCGCGACTCTTCACCTCGCCCGAGAAGGGCGTGACGGTGCGAAGCGCCGCGTACAGCTCCTCGGTCGACTCGCAGGTCGCCGCGTCGGCGGTGATCGTCACGCCCGGGTTCCCGTCGTCGTCCTCGTCGATCACCGTCTCCGCGTTCTTCGACGAGGGCAGATCGTCTTCAGCCGGGTCGTCGAGGTTCGCCCCGACGACCAGTGGTTCGGTGGCCGGGTCGAAGGTCGCGCCCACCGGGTCGGCCGCCGACAGGAACTCCCCCCGCGTGTCGATCGGTTTGCGCTGGATGACTCGTCGCAATTTGTCGGGAATCGACAGTTCGGCGACGCCCTCGACCGAGGGGAGGAGAAAGCGACAGAGTGTCACGTGCTGGCGGACCGTCTTCCCGCGCTGCAGCAATCGAATCCTCGCGAGCTGATGGGACGTGACGGGCGCGACGACGTCCGCTTCGATGGTAATCTCGGCGGCGAACGTTCCGGTCAGCGGGCCGGCACCGCTGGTGTCCCAGTCGGGTCGGGCGAGGCCGTCTCCGGTGCGAACATCCCGGCTGCCGCCCGCGTCCCGTGTGCCCCCGTCGGTGACCGGTTCACGAGTCTGGCGGACGTAGTCGACGTCCGAGGCGTCGGGCCCACAGGCGAGTGCGGCGGTCGAAAGTGCGACGGCGAGGATCGTTGGTTCGAGGCGGATTACCGGCGGTACGTCTGCTGTCGTCGGGTGTGCGCGAACGAGCGAGCGGCGGCAAATCTAGCAGAACCTCGCGTGCTCAACCAGTTGTCGGTCAGGCGCTAGGCTGCTGAGCGGCGGGTGTGCGACGCAGCGAGTTGTTACGTACGGCAGATGCTGAGATGCTCGGATGCTGAGATGCTAAGTTACAATCGCACAACCGTTGCTGTGCGGAGAAGGGAGATGCTCAGTGACGTAGATGCTGAGAGGCTCAGATGCTCAGTTAAAACCGCACAACCATTGCTATGCGAAGGGGTTCGAGCGTTCGAACCGTCGAAGGCTCGGGAGGTGAAACCCGGAGGAAGTTGCCAAACTGTATCGCGAAGCAATGGTCGTGCGGTTGTAGCCCAAAAGCTTAATCGCCGAGGCCGAACGACGTGAGGCCGGAATCGCCCAATTGCCCCCGTCGCCGAGGCCCAACGGAGTGAGGCCGAAATGGCTTAATTGCCGCAGTAGTGAGGCCGGAATCCCTCAATGGCTGAATTTATCTGATCAGAACCACCCCGAACGCCGGTTTCTCGGCCGTCCCCTCCGCGGTGCACCCGCCCTGGGCGAGGTTCCCCGTCGTGATCCGCTTGTACGGCCCGCCGCACGAGGTGTCGGTCAATCCACCCGTTCCGATGCCGAGAAAGGAGTCCGGACTGGTGCAGTTGTTCTCCTGATTCCCGACGATCCCGATCCGCGCATGGGCGAAGTTCCCGGTCCCCGCCGGACTGACGTTGAACCCCTCGCGCTCGCAGTTCTTCTGCAGCGCGCTCCCCGAGATGACGCCCTTCCAGGCGGCTCGGCCGAGGTTCGTCGCCCGGTAGCCGCCGGCGAACAGCGCTCGCAGCGACGGCGTGTTCGACGTCGAGATCGTCAGCGTCTTCAGCGACAGGTTGCCCGAGCCGATCGGATGTTCGAATCCGACCAGCACCTCGTCGAACGAGACCCGGTTGAAGCTGGCGAGCTTCGCCTGTGTCCGGTCGAGCTTCGGGTGGCCCGGGTTGTGTAGTCGCCGATTCGTCCACAGCGAGCGGCTGTAGCCGAACGTGTTCTTCCGACCGTCGGCCTTCAGCGCCAGTGTCCACCCTCCGCCGTCGGTCGTCATGTCGCAGTAGGCCTCGAACGGCGATGCACCGCCCCGACCCCCGGGATCGAGGGTGTAGACGCCGTCGCCGGCGTTGGGCTTGGCGTTCAGCAGATCCTCGCAGTCGGCGTACCAGACGCCCTTGCAGCCGTCGTTTTGCCACGAGCCGTTGCGGCAGACTTCACCGACTCGACCGCGGCTCTTGTAGCCGCACTTTCGGTTCGTCGTCCGCGTCCGGCCGTTCCGGCAGGTCCGGCAGGTGCCGTTGATGCACTTGTTCGAGGCGCAATCGCCGTCGACCGAGCAGTTCCGACCGTCTGCACAGCCCGAACAATCCGGCCCGCCGCAGTCGACGTCGGTCTCCGACCCGTTCTTTACCCCGTCGCTGCAACTCGGCGACCGACACGTGCCGCCGTCACAGATGCCGCTCGCACAGTCGCCCCCGACCTTGCACCGGGCGCCCGCCGAGCAGGCCGGGCAGTCGGGCCCGCCGCAGTCGACGTCGGTCTCGGCTCCGTTGCGTACCCGGTCGCCGCAGGTCGGCGCCGAGCAGGTCCCGCTGGTGCAGACCCCACTGGCGCAGTCACCGTTCGCCTTGCACCGGTCGCCGACGGGACAGGGGCCGCAGTTCCCCCCGCAGTCGACGTCGGTCTCCGAGCCGTTGCGGACGCCGTCGTTGCAGGTCGGGGCGGCGCAGGTGCCACTGGTGCAGACGCCCGTCGTGCAGTCCGAGCCCGACCCGCAGCGTCCACCGACGCCGCAGCCCGAACAGTCGGGCCCGCCGCAGTCGACGTCGGTCTCCGACCCGTTCTGCACGCCGTCCGAGCAGCTCGCAGCCCGGCAGGTGCCCCCGGAGCATACACCCGTGGAGCAGTCCCCCCCGTCGTCGCAGCTCTTCCCGACCGCGCACGGCGAGCAGACCGGCCCGCCGCAGTCCGTATCGGTCTCCTTCTGGTTCTGGAGCCCGTCGCTGCAGCTCGGGGCGGCGCAGGTCCCGGACTCGCAGCGCCCGCTCTGGCAGTCGCCGTCCGACTGGCAGGCTCGTCCCGTCGGACACGGATCGCAGTCGGGCCCGCCGCAGTCGGGGGCGGTTTCGTCGCCGTTCTTCACGCCGTCGTTGCAGCTCGGAGCCGCGCAGTTGCCCCCGCTGCAGACCCCGGAGGTGCAGTCCCCGCCGGTTCGGCAGACGTCTCCCGGTCTGCACGCTCGGCAGTCCGGGCCGCCGCAGTCGACGTCGGTCTCCGAGCCGTTGACGAGTCCGTCGTCGCAGGTCGGCGCCAGACAGGAGCCGTTCGACGAGCAGTTGCCGCTCCGGCAGTCGCCGTCCTCGGCGCACCCCTCCATCGGCGGACAGGGCCCGCAGTCGGGGCCGCCGCAGTCCGTCCCCGTCTCCTGACCGTTGGACCTGCCGTCCGAGCAGGTCGGTGCACGGCACTGTCTGTTCTCACAGACGCTCGACCGGCAGTCGGTGTCCTTCTTGCAGCCCTTCGTGGGGCCGCAGGGGGCGCAGTCCGGCCCGCCGCAATCGACGTCGGTCTCCGAGCCGTTCTGGGTGCCGTCGGTACAGGCCGGTTCGACGCACTGGCCGCGGTCGCAGACGCCGCTCTTGCAGTCCCGCGACTTCGAACAGTCGTCGCCGGTCGGGCACGGCCCGCAGTCGGGCCCGCCGCAGTCGACATCGGTCTCCGAGCCGTTCCGGGCACCGTCCTCGCAGTAGGCCTCCGCACACGTTCCCCCTTCACAGACGTCTCGTCCCCGTTCTTCAGCCCGTCCGAACAGGTCGGGGCTCGGCAGGTCCCCTCGCGACAGCGCCCGCGCCGGCAGTCGCCGTCTCGCGTGCACCTCTGGCCGACGTCGCACGGGGAGCAGTCCTCGCCGCCGCAGTCGACGTCGGTCTCGTCGCCGTTCTTCTTACCGTCCGAACAGCTCGGGGCCGCGCAGCTGCCCTCGCGGCAGACACCGGATGCGCAATCCGCGCCGGAGATGCACTCGAGATCGGGGCCGGCGTCGAAGTTCCGACCGCGGGTCGGTTCGCTGTTGCAGGCGGTCTGGAGCACCAGGGCGAACGAACAGGCGATCAGCGCGAGACGTGGTCGAGGTGTGTGCATGCTGGGCCCGCGGCGGGGAAGGGCGACTCGTTCACTCGCGATCCCAGCGTAGCAGAGGCGATAGAGCAGGGGCAATCGAGAGGCCGTCGCTCGCGGCGTTCGGTTCGGCCAACCCGAGCAGGCTCAGAAGTGCAGACTCGTGTGGAGGTTGAGCCGATGGGACCTTCCCGTGGGTGCACCGAGATAGGCGGTCTGCCAGAACCAGTACTCGAGCCCCATGCCGACACCCTCCCAGAGTCTCAATTCCTGGACCGCGTACACCGATTCGACGATCCGCCTCGTGGGCCGCGCGCGATGTCGGTCCGGCCGACGACCGCAGAAGCCGACTCACTCCTGGCAGCTGCAGCCGGTCTCGCGGCTCGTCTGGTCGACCATCGCGGTGAATTCGTCCTGCTTGGAGTCCGCCGAGATCTGACCGTCGTCGGTGTCGTACGCCTCGGTCAGCGAGTACATCAACGCGTCGTGGTCCGGGTCCGAGCCGTCGGTCGGGCACCAGCAGGTCCCGCGTCGGAAACAGGCGCGGGCTTTCTCCTGGTCCTCGTCGCCCGAGACGTTCGACGCGTTGTAGTCGTCGCGCTTCTCCCAGCTCGTCCCCGTGTTGTCAGTGAGCCCGTCGCAGTCGTCGTCGAGCCCGTTACAGACCTCCGGCAGGGCGCTGTACAGCTGTTTGCACTTCGACCAGGCGCCGTTGCGGCAGATCTGCCGCGGTGCGCAGCGGTTGTCCGGGTTGTCGTCGGAGTCGCACAGCCGCGTCTCCCCGGTCTGACACGGCGTCGCGCCCGGACAACTGCCGTTGGTCCGAGCCGTGATGTCGCCGGTGCACCCGGCCGAGCAGCGGAAGGTCGTATCGTCTTTACTGGCCGTCTGCTGGATGGCCGAGCCGACGATGCCGTGGCGAGTATCCGCCTGGACTGCCGAGCCGTCGACCTTCAGGACGGACGACGCGTGCGGTGCGGTGTCGGTGTTGGTCGGGACGTATCGGATCTTCATCTGGGTGTCGATGAAGACTGCCTCGGCGCGCGATCCTCCCGCGACGTCGGCGGCGGTGATCGGTGTCTTGGCGCCGATCGGATTCTGCGTCAGCACCGTCTTCGAGTCCCCCGGACCGGCGGCCAGACTCGGCTGGTTGGAACTGTCGACGATCGTCCAGGCGTGCGTCCCGTTCCCTCCGAAATCGCGGGGCGGGCCCCCGCCGACGTTGTTGTTCGATCCGATCGAGACGCTCCAGGTAGCGTGACGAATCGTCTTGGGCGAGGCGAGCGAGATGTATTTGACGTTGCTCGAGCTGTCGACCCAGTAGATCTCCTCGGTCCCGTCGCCGTTGAGGTCGACCGCGCCCAGGATGGCCCGGGGTTTGGCGTTGTTGCCGTTCTTGCCCGTCTCGACGATCTGCGTGGGGAGCGTGTCGCCGTCCATATAGGCGAGCGCTTTGTTTGCGTTCGGATAGACGATGTCGGGACGGCCGTCGGCATCGAAGTCGGCCTGCCCGAGACGACCCGTGCTCGGTCCGGACATCACGTTGCTCGCCAGGGTCTCGATCCGCCCCTTCACCCCGACCAGCTTCAGCGCCGGGGCGTTGGTGCCGTCTTCGCGGACGTACGGAATCTCGGTCGTCCCGTCCGCGTCGAAGTCGATCGGCGGCCCGAGTGCCCGGATCTCCTCTGCCCCCGACACCCCGGTCGTCCGGACGTCCCCCGCCCCGTGGAGGTAGTAGCTGAGCTCGCCGCTGTCGGCGACGAAGGCGAATCCGGCCTCGTTGCGTTGCTGTTTCGCGCCGCCGGTCGATTTTTCGGCACCCGTGTCCTTCAGGTGACAACCTCCCCCCGAGCAGGAGAAATGACCGGTGGCGGCGCCTGTCTCGGTGAACCGGCAGTTGCCCCCCGCACAACTGGCGTAGCAGGTCGACGTCCCCGCGCAGCGAATCTCACAGCCGCCGTTCGGACAACTGAAGTAACAGGTCGTCGGACTGCTACGTCTCGCCGCACGTTTGTTGCCCTTCAGATTGCCGATCCCCTTCCCTTTGCCCTTGCCCTTTCCGGGACCGTCCCCTTCGTTGTCCTCTTCGTCTCCTTCATCGTCCTCCTGGTCGCCTCCGCCGGGCCCGGCGTGACCGCCGCCCCCCGGTTTCCCGCCACCGGCGCAGACCATCTTGCAGCCGGTCCCCTTGCAGCTCCGCGCACAGTCCGTGCCCGTGCAACCGGGACCGCCGGCGTTGCAGTTTCGCTCACACTTGCTGAATCGCAGGCTGACCGGCCGCGAACAGAGCGCGTCGCCCTCGGCCGGGCACAGCGAGATGTTCCCGTCCAGACCGTCGGGCCGTCGCATGTCTCGGTCGGGCGGATCCGACCGCGTCCCGCTGTAACTCGACGACCCGTGCGTCCGCTCGACGATCTTGCCGTTCTCGCCCACGGCGACGTCCGGGTTGCCGTAACTGACGTGGCGCAGCGTCTCGTCCGGCTCGTTGCCCGGCGAGGCGTCGCCCGAGGTATACCCGACGTGGAACCACGTGTCGCCCCCGTCGATCGTCTCGTAAATCAGCCCGCTCTCGCCGACGACGATCCGGTCGTCGTCGTACCCGTCGACCGCGAACATCGTCGCGTCTGTCGACGTCCCCGAGTCGAAGGAAGTCGACTCGTACCACTTCCCGCGCTCCGGATCGTATGCACCATCGTACAACCAGGTCCGCCGCGAATCGTCGCCGTCCGAGGTGTCCAGCGTGAAGACGTCGTCCCGGGCGCCCGATCGGTCCATCTGGATGTTGCACGTGTCCGCGTCGGTGCCGTTCAGCTCCCCCTCGTAGCCCTCGCCCTCGTCGCTGTCTCCATCCTCCTCGTCGCCGTCCTCCTCTCCCCCTCCGATTCCGACGTGCTTCCAGCAGAGCGTCTCCGTCGACCAGCTCGGATCCGTCGTCTCACACAGTTGGTCGTCGCCGTCGCCGTCGCTGTCGATCGTCACCCGGGCGTAGACGTTCCCCTCGTCGGTCATCGCGTAGGCACGGCCCCCCTGTTGAGTCTGAATTTCTAGAATCTCACCCCCGTCGAGGTGGGCGCGCATCCACTTGGGTCCCCCGTGGTATCCCGCGTTCCACTCCCACAGGTTTCCGCTGTCGTCGCCGACGTACAGCGTCTCGCTCCCCGCCGTGCCCTGGACCGCGACGGCCCGCAAGTTGTTGCCCCGGGGAATCGGACCCTCGCTGGCCCGAACTCCGTCCTCCCAATCGGGACTGTCCCAGCCGTGCGCGTCCTCGGCCGCACCCCGGGGGCCCCACTCCCACGGGTTGTGCCACTCCGGCTCGTCGCTCTCCTCGTTCGTGGGATCGGTCAACCAGCCCCGCATCGTCGAGGGCCCGACGTCGAGATATCCCATCCGGGCGCTGGTGCCGACGACCTAGGCCCGCTCCCCGTCGTCGGTGACCGCGACCTCTTTCCACGACTCGTCCGGCACGTCGTCGTGATCGCCGATTTCGACCCAGTTGTGGTCGTAGTTCGTCGGCCCGTCGACCTCGACATCCTTCCGCGCGACGATGGTGCTCGATTCGCCGACCGCGACCACGCTCGCCGACGTGTGAACCGCGCGGTTCAACGTGCGTCCGCGAGTCGGCGCCTCGTCGCTGTCGTTCTCCCCGATGACGACGCTGAACCGGCGCATGTCGAGCGAGCTGGCGTGGGTCGCCGCCGTCTGGGTGCCGAACGGGCTCGTCTCGTCGCCTCCCGATTCCAGGCAGGCACCCGCCGTCAGGGCGAGGGCCGAGGCGAGGACGAGTGGTCGTGAGCGCGAGATCATGGCGGCCTCCGACGCGCGAGTCGACGAGGTGAGACGGTCGGCCGCCCCGCGGGCCGCGGCGGGGAGCGACGAGACGCCTCACCGGGGATGTCCACCCGGTTCTACCTGCAAGATCTGTTCGATCGCCGGATCGCTCGCCGGGTCCCGGGAGCCCCCGCGTTCACACCGGCTCTGAGTGTGAAAAGTTTTCGTACTTTTGCGAGCGGGGTCTTAGATTTTTCAGCGTTTCGGTCCCGGTCGGCTGGGTTACCCACCGTCTGTCGCGTAAATCACGGTTTTCGGATCTCCAACCGGACCCCGTACGCGGGTTTCGAGAGGGTCTTCGTCGCCGCCCCGCGCACGATGTACGCGCCCGCCTCGAGCGTCTCGCCGGTGGTCGACTGGTCGCCCGACGACGGGCGGTCCCGGCCGAGGACGTCGAATCGGTCGTCGTACAGAATCAGCTCGAGTCCCGCGTCCTTGCTCGGCGTCGCGACGACGTCGACCTCGGCCTTCGTCGCCAGCTCGAATCGGTGGAATCCGGACTCTCCCGTCGAGAGTTTTCCGGTGAGATCGCCGGTGACGGTCTCACCCGGACGCGTCTTTCCCAGATCGGTCGGCGTGATGGTCCGGACCGTCAGCTCGAGATCCCTCAAAAACGCCCCCGCCGGCGAGAGCACCTTGACCATCAGCGAGCGCTTCGTTCGAGCGTAGTAGTAGAGCCGGTCGCCGTCCGTCCGGAGGTCGTCGAGTTGATTCGCCCGGGCGAGCACCTCGCCGGCGGCGGAGACGACCTGGACGCTGGCCGTGCGCTTCTCTTTGTTCTTCTGGGCCACCTCGAGGACGCGTCCCGCCGGGAGAGTCAGACGGTAGTAGTCGATCTCCGTCCCGCTCGTCGTTCGCGGCGAGGCGGTCGTCCCCTCCTCGCCGACGGTCCCCAGGTCCGGGACGTCCGTCCGCTTGCTCGCGCTGATCTTGAATCGGTCTCGGTTCCCCGTCAGCCGCTGCGCATCGACCAGCAGGGTGAACGAGCCGGAGGACCCGACCGGCGCGATCGCGGCCGTCTCCAGACCTTCGCCGGCCGGAAGTCGACGCGCGAGCGTCTCGTCGTTGCGCCACAGCTGCAGCTCCCCGCGCTCGACCCCGTCCTGGAACGTGTCGACCGACAGTTCGAGGATGTCGCCCTGCGACAGCGAGTCGATGCGATGGTAGTTGTCCCTCAGATCTCGCACTCGCCCCGTGATCGATCCCTCCCCGGGGGTGAACGGGGCGGGCGAGGGGGCCGACAGTCGCTCCAGATAGGCGACGTACCGCCAGTCCGCTCCGCCCACCGGCGCCGGATCCTCTCGCCGGAACCACTCGACGGGCCCCACCAGCAGGCGGTACTGGCCGGCGCGAGGGACGCGAAACTGTCTGTGTTGTCGCCGGGAGGCGGTGGGCAGTGAGCGCTCGTACCCCGCTTGGGCCGCGCACGATCGCGTGCGGGGACGGAAGGCCGAGGCTGAGTGCCGCGAATTCGAACCACTGCCCCGCTTTCGCCTCGAAGGTGAAGATGTCGAGGTCCTGATCCGTCGAGCCGTTCCCGTCGATGTCGCTCGGTTCCCCGGTCGTACCGGTGACGATCGCCCGGTCGCCGGGCGACTCCGGGGCCAGTGAGTTGGCTTTGCCCCCCCGACGCGGGTCGTTGTTCTCCGACTCGGTGCGGTCGGCGCGGCTGGCGAGCTCCTCGGCGGACGGTCGCGACCCGCCGTCGCCGTCCGGGCTCGCGTCGGGAGAGCCGGCGTCGGAGCCGCCGGCGTCTTCGCCCGGAGGGACGACTCGGGTGTTGTCGTTGCCGCCTCCGTTGCCTCCGCCGCACGCGACCGCAGCGGTGAACAGAACAGCGGCCAGCCCCAGTGAGACGGCGCGACGTGGGTCGTGCATCGAGCACCCCCGCGGTGAGAGAAGGCGAGGCGACGGTTGCGGTCGACCGAACCATCATTGTACCGCAACCAATGGTCGTGTTGCCAGAATTCCGGTGTCGACCCCCGTTCGGGGTGGGGGCGATACTCGACTCTCTCTATCGGGAGGCCGCGGTGGATCGCGAACGGTTGGCCGACGTCGTCCTCGGCGCACTCTTCGTCCTCGACGCCTCGCTGGTCCTCTGGGCGTTCGGGTTTCCGG
>JBDGRG010000287.1:0-4057 GCA_042218355.1 Bradymonadaceae bacterium | reverse complement strand
AGGTCTTCCATACGAACCTCGAGCCCGCCCCCGGGGCCGTCCTCTTTTTGAAACGCTGTGGAGCGGCGTGGGCCGGCTTCGCGCTGTTCCAGGCGATCGCCTGGCGACACTGGCGCGAGCAGCCGGTCTGGCTGGCGGTCGTCGCCGGCATTCGGTTCGCCGACATGTTTACCGACCCGATCTACGCGCTCTTCGCCACCGATCCCACCTGGTTCGCCTTGATCTCACTGCCGGCGACGGGGATGGCGAACTTCGCGCTCGGGTGGTTCCTGCTGACGACGTACCTGCGAGTGGCCCGCGAGCCGCGTTGAGTCGGCCGGATCAGCCACCCATCGGCCTTTTGCTCCTCCTGGGTCGCACGGCAATGGCCGTGCGGTTGTAACTCAGCATCTCAGCTACTGAGCATCTCTCGCGTCGCACAGCAATGGTTGTACGACCGTAGCCCAGCAGCCCAGCGGCTGAGGCAACTCAGCATCTCCGACGCTGAGCACCTCTCCCCCGTCGCACGGCAATGGTCGTGCGGTTGTCTCAGCATCTCAAAGCTACTGAGCATCTCTCTGCACCGCACAGCAACGGCTGCCCGACGGCTCAGCAGCCCAGCGGCCAAGCAGCCCGGCAGCTCTCTGCTCATTCGGCCCGCGTCAGCCGCAGCTCGATGTGAATGGGCACGGCGTCGGAGATGTCCTTGTGTCCGCAGACCTCCATCATCTTCTTCAGCGGTTTCGTCATCTCGAACGCTTCGATGCTGAAGACGTACGGTTTGAATGTCTCGACGCGGATCGTGTCGCCGTCCAGTCGGGTCGCCTCCAGATGGAAGGTCTGCTTCTTCTCCGTCCCGTGGATCGCCACTTCGCCCACGGCGTCGAAACGCACCGGGTTGCCGATCTTCTTCAACTCTGCGCCATCGATCTTCTTCAACTCGTCGATGGTAAACCGGACCGTCCCGCTCTCGCCCGACTTGCCCTCGCCCTCGGCCTTGTCGTCGCCCGTGACCACCTCGAAAAAGTGCTTCAGAACGCGCTTGTCCCGGACCTTCACCCCGGTCGAGAGCGTGGTCAGATCGACCGTCAGCTCGCCCGACGAGTCCGTGACGTTCTCGTCGACCTGGACCTCGCCGCCGATGTCCGTGAAGAATCCGGTCACCCCGAGATCCCCGTTCTTGATCGAGGTGAAGGAGACGCTAGAGTTCGGCTCGTCGACGGTGTAGGTCCCGGCCAGTGCGGGTGGTTTCTCCGGCTCGGCCTTCCCTTTGGCGGTCTTCATCTCCTTCTCGGCCTTCTTCTGGCCGGAGGTTCGATCCGAAGCCTGCTTCGATTTCCCACACCCCGAACCGACCATCAGGATCGAGAGTGCGAGGCCGAGAGCCGCGATCACGCCGGAACGTCGCATGGTGAATCCCCGTCGTCGAGAGAGAGGGCGAATCCGATTCACGAGGCACCGGAACAATTTGCACCGAGACGGGTCGCCGTCAACCGTCGAGCGCCGCCCGCCCGGGTCGATCGCGACGCGCCTGTACCCGGCGAACCTCCCACCCCGACGGGATGATGCAACCATCCAACCCCGCTCGCCGGCAGCGAATTGACGGACCTCAACCCCTGTGTTAGCGCCCCCGGCGCCGTCGAACGTCCGTCCGCCCGCGCGCCACCGATGGCGGACCCACTGTGCTTTCGCCTCGCCTCCGGCCCCGTCGGGACCGTGTCGCCACCTTCGGACGACACCGACACGGGGTCCGACGATGCCCGGGCGGACGGTGACGACTCCGACCGACGCGGACGTTGGACCCGGGCGCTGGCCTTCTCGGGCCTCGGCCTGGAGTTCCTGGCGGCGGTCGGCGGCGGCATGTACGTCGGTTACCGCCTCGATCAATGGCTCGAGACGGAGCCCGCCCTGACGCTCCTCTGCGCGGGCCTCTTCCTGATCGGCGCGGCGCTCCACGTCTATCGTATGTTTCTTCGCCTGACGGACATGGACTGAGCGATGTTCGTGCCGGCCGACGGCTCGGCGGGGGAGATCGCCGCCGACGTCGTCCGACTGACGGCGGCGCTGGGCGCGGTCGTCGCCGGCCTGGCCGGTCTGGTCGCCGGGTGGCACGTCGGCGCCTCCGTCCTGCTGGGCGCGGCGACCAGCGTGGGAAATCTCCTGGTGCTCGCCAAAGTGACCGACCGCATGCAACAGTCGGCGGTCGACGGAAATTCCAGCATGCTGTTCTGGGGGGCGATTCTTGCCTTGAAAATGCTTGCATTGATGCTAGTGACCGTGCTCGCCGTCCTCGTGGTCGGCGCTTCCCCGTTCGGATTTGTCATCGGTTACAGCCTCTTTCTCCCCGCGATCGGTGTGCGAGTGACCGCGGGGCGGGGACGAGCGCCCGAGGACGACGAGACAACGCCCGACTCCGACGCACGCTAACTCGTTATGGCGGGTCAGACAGTATACGACGGACTCATCGAGGAGCTCGAGCCCTCCGGGGGCTGGCACGAGATGTTCGGCCACCCACTGATGCAGGGGGAGGCCGGCCATCTCGACATGTCCTACCTCTTCATGATGGGCACCGTGATGGTGGTCGTGGGAGGGCTGGCGCTGGTCGCGCGGCGACGATATCGCGGGGGGGACAAACGAGACGCGATGATTCCGGAGGGGCACTTCTCCGTCCGGAACATGTTCGAGGCGATCTTCGACGCGACCCTGAAGTTGATGTCCGATCTGATGGGGCGCGAGGACGCCAAGAAATACTTCCCGCTGATCGCCACGCTGAGCGTCTTCATCCTGTTCTGCAACCTGCTCGGACTGGTGCCGGGATTTACCCCGCCCACCCAGAACCTCAATCTGCCGGTCGCCATGGCGGTCTCGGTCTTCCTCGCCTACAACGCCATCGGCATCTCGCGGCGCGGCTGGTCGTACCTCGAGGACTTCGTCGGCCCCGACTTCGGCCTCCCGGCGATCGGTTCGCTGGTGCTGTCGACCCTGCTGTTCCTCATCGAGACGATCGGCCACCTGGCCCGCCCGCTCAGCCTGTCGGTGCGACTGTCCGGCAACATGACCGCCGACCACAAGGTCCTGTCGATCTTCGGAAAACTCAGTGAGATGATCTTCGGAGGCCTCGGTCTCGGCCATCACATCCCGCTGGGCCTGCCGATCTTCATCATGGCGCTCGGATTCATCATTGCACTGGTTCAGACGCTGGTCTTCGCCCTGCTCTCGGCGATCTACATCGCGGTCGCCGTCGAAGAGGGGCACTGACGCGAGCTGAATTCGACTGTCGAGTTGTTAATCTGCCAGCCTGCCAGGGCGGTTGACCGATCTGGAGGCTGCCTCATCGAACGGAGGAACGGAGCGATGCTGAAGAAGAAACTGCTCGCCTTTTCGGGTACGCTGCTGGTTCTCGGACTCTGGAGCTCGATGGCCTTCGCCCAGCAGGGCGGGGCACCCGGGAACGGCTTCACCATGTTCAGCTGGTTCGCCATCGCCGCCGGATTCGGCGTGGGCATCGCCGCCTTCGGCGGAGGCCTGGGTCAGGGCCGCGCCGCGGCCGCCGCGCTCGAGGGAATCGCCCGCAACCCGGGCGCCGCCGACGAGGTCTTCGCGCCGTTGCTCCTGTCGCTGGCGTTGATCGAGTCGCTGGTCATCTACGCGCTGGTCGTCGCGATCCTGATCGTCCTGAAGCTGGACGTCACGCAGTTCACCCTGACGGCGCTCCAGTGACGCCCCGACCGCGCCGAGCCGCCGGCCGACCCTCCCCGGTCGGCCGGCCGGTTCGGTGTCCCGTGCGGCGCCGGGCGCCGGCGATCCGCCGGGGCCCGACGCTCGCCCCCATCCCACCGACCATGCCCGATACGGCGCATCTCCCCCCACCGCGCCGACGGGTCCGGTAGACGTGTGCCTCCCTTGTGCACATGTGACGTGAACGTCCGAGAACCACGGTGCCCCGTCCAACGTCCACGTCCAACGTCCCCCGTCCACGTCCCACGTCCACGTCCAACGTCCACGTCCAACGTCCACGTCCACGTGCCCCGTCCTCGTCCACGTCCAACGTTCACGTCTGACGTTTGCGTCTACGAGT
>JBDGRG010000286.1:4206-8204 GCA_042218355.1 Bradymonadaceae bacterium | reverse complement strand
CGTCGCGCGGTTGAAGCGGCTCGACCCATCAGGGGCGGGGGACGTCGCCACCCGCGGTCGTGTGAAATCGACCGCGCGGACCCCCTTGGCCGGCATCGGCCGGGCGGCGCGCACACGGGCGCGCCGGAGGGAAACACGTGGGCGCGTGTATCTGAAGATCGGGGGTGCGCTCGGTTCGACGGGGTCGGTCCGACGACCGCATAGGTCCGAGGTGTGTCGCGAGGCGTACCCGGTTCCCGACACGCAGGGCTGTCGCGACGACCACGGTTGCTGCGATTCGATCCACCGTTATCAGCAGGTCTGATCGGGAAGCGTGGGAATCTTCGCTGTCGGTCGAGAGCAGCGTCGACTGCGCTGCGCTTCCAGTGCCCTGACCCGACCGCTCGCTGAGAGCTGGAAACTCCGGCTACGCATCTTTCAACGTGTGCTGGAGCGTTCGTCCTACGGAAGAGGATCACACCGTCGTCGGTGCCCGGGTCGGCCTCGGGCCTCCGCGGCGGTTGGTCTCGAGTTCGTCGCCCGGTCAGTCGGTCTCCGTCCCGGCGAGCCCTTCGAACAGGCGCCTCGAGCGATCCGCGATCGAACGCAACTTGGCGGAGGCCCTCGAATGCCATCCTCCCAATACCCAGTCGCGGATCTGATAGACGGACTCGTCGGGCTGCCAGGTGCGGTAGGTCCACCGTTCGATGCCCCCCTCCCGCGTGGTCGCCGGGGAGTTCCCCGGGACGAGCAGCCGCCGGAATCCCGCGCGTTCGGCCTCGCGTTGGACCAATCCGTCGACTGCGCGGCCGCTCGGCGAGGGGACGGGGGCGAGCAGGCAGACGTCGTACCCCGCCAGATCCGCCAGCTGTTTCCGCTGTCGCTCGAGGCGAGCACGGAGTTCGTCGGGGCCGAGTTCGACCAGTGGCCGGTCGATCGACCCCCGCGCAGCGACGACGATGCCCATGCCGGTCAGCGTGCAAATCTCGTCCGCGGAGAGCGAGGAGGAACGGCCGAGCGACGCGGCCGAGACAAAGAGCAGTGAGGCGAAGCCGCGGTCGCCGTGCAGTTCGCCCCACCGCGCCAACGAACGGACATCGGTCGCCGAAGTCGCGGTTAGAACCCGATGTCCATCCGAGAGCCCGCTTCCCATCCAGAGGCTGCTGGCGGCCGGGCTGCGGTACTCGCGAGCGGCGAGTAGATCCAGTAGTTGACCGATCGACTCTTCGGAGACGGACCGCGGGCCCTCGTCACCGACGGATGGCACGTGGACGATGGGCAGATCACAAGCCATGAAGTTGCGGCTCGATCGGATCGAAGCGAGCGCCCGCCCATTGTCGGACTCCGGGCGCCCCAGTAAAGGCCGGGGCGCGCTGGCGAGCGGTCGGCGGGTCGCGGCTTGATTCGCGGTTCCACCAGCGCGTATGCGTATGGGGATCCGATGCTGATGACATCGAATCTCGTGCCGTCTCGCAACGCTCCCCTCCACCCCGCCAGGTCCGTGGACCCGACGACGTACCAGCTCGACAACGGCTTGACCGTCATCGTACAGCCTCGCCCTGCAGCTCCCGTGGTCGCATGCAACGTCTGGATCGGAGCGGGAAGTGCGGACGAGTCCCCCGATCGGGCCGGGATTGCTCACGTCCACGAACACATGCTCTTCAAGGGGACGGAGTCGCGTGGAGTCGGAGAGATCGCGCGGGAGGTCGAGTCGTCCGGCGGGCACATCAACGCGTTCACCTCGTTCGATCACACCTGTTACTATGTCGCGCTGAGCAGCCGCTACGCCGAGTCCGCGGTCGAGATTCTCTCCGACGCGGTCCGGCGTTCCTCGTTCGATGCCGACGAGTTAGACCGGGAACTCGAGGTGATCCGCGAGGAGATCAAGCGGACGCGCGACAACCCGTCCCGGGTCGCGGGGCTGAAGTTGTTCGAGACGGCGTACGAAGCGCATCCGTACCGGCGCCCGATCATCGGGACCGACGAATCGATCAGCTCACTGACCCGCGACGATATCCTCGATTTCTACGACCGCTACTACGTGCCGGAGAACATGGCGGTCGTCCTCACGGGAGATCTGGAGGAGCCGCGGGCTCGGGAGCTGGTCGACGAGTATTTCGGCGACATGTCGTCGACCGGCGACTTCGAGCGGCCGGAGCGGATTGACGAACCCGAACAGACCGACTTTCGCGCCTGGACGTCGGCTCGTGACGTCGAACAGAGTCATCTTCGACTCGGTTTCCACATCCCGGGGGCGCTGCATGAGGACGTGCCGGCACTGGATCTGCTCAGTGCGGTCCTGGGATCGGGCGACGCGTCCCGATTGACGCAGTCGTTGAAGCGCGACCGGGAGTGGTTCAACGCCATCTCGACGGCGGCCTACACGCCCAGCGATCCAGGGCTGTTCATCATCCGGGGTCGGTACGAACTCGGGTCGGCCGGCGAGCGCACTCATCCCGATGCCCTCCACGCGGTCGGCGAGGAACTGCGCGATTTCCGGACTGCCCGCGTCGACAAAGACGAGCTCGAGCGAGCTCGCACGATGATCGAGAGTCAGGAGGTGTACGGAAAGCAGACCGCCGAGGGGTTGGCGACGAAACTCGGCCGCTATCAGATGGTCGCTGGCGATCCGAGCTGGGAGCAAGAATACTACCATCGGCTGGCCGAGGTCACCGTCGAGGATCTCCGCCGTGTTCATCGGACGTACCTGACCCCCCAGAACTGTTCGGCCGTCTTGATCCATCCGGAGCAGGAGACCGGCGGGGACGTCCCGGAAGCTTCGCTGCAAGGGGCGATCGGCGGTACGGGGGACCGTGCGGTCGAGAGCGGGGCCGAAGCGGGGCTGGCCACGGACGAGGAGGGGTTCGTGCGGGTCGAGGTCGAACACGGCCCGACGGTCGTCGTGCAGGAGGACCACAGCGTCGAGACCTTCGCGGTGCGGGGGGTGGCAATCGGGGGCCTGCGGTACGAGTCCCCGACCAACAACGGGGTCAACAAGATGATGGCGCGTCTGCTTCCCCGCGGGACCGAGTCGCGATCTGCGATGGAGATCGCCCGGGATATCGAATCGATGGCGGGGTCGCTGAATGGGCTCGACGGGCGGAACTCGTCGGGGCTGAAGCTGTCGGGGCTGTCGAAATACTTCGACGAGTGTTTCGACCTCTTCGCCGACTGCGCGATGAAGGCCTCCATCCCCGAGGAGGAATTCCGACGCGAACAGAAGCTGCAACTCCAGAGCATCCGCGGCCGCCGCGACGACCTCGCGACGGTCAATCTCGACCAATTCGACGCCGAATTCTTCGGCGATCATCCGTTCGGTCGACCCCAGAGTGGGCGAGAGGAGACCGTTGCGGATCTCGAGCCGGCGGATGTTCGGTCGTACCATCGGACCGTGATGCGGCCCGACCGGATGTCGCTGGCCATCGTCGGAGACGTCGAACCGGCGAACGTGGTCGAGCGAGCGGAAGAACTCTTCAGTCGGGGGGACACCCGCCGCGAGCCCGATCTCGACGTCCCGTCGGCCCCGACGCACGAGGAACCGTCGCTGGTCGTCGGCGAGCTGAACAAACAACAGGCTCACGTCGCCGTCGGGTTCGACGCCCCGGTCATCGGCGCTGACTCGCACGAGGCGCTGAAGGTCGTCCGCGCGGTGTTGTCCGGGCAGGGCGGTCGTCTGTTCTACCAGCTGCGCGATCGACAGAGTCTCGCCTACAGCGTACGGGCTCGCGCGCGGCTCGGACTCGACGCCAGTGCTCTGACGATCGAGGTCGGTACCAGTCCCGACAAAATCGAACGGGCACTGACCGGGATCTTCGACGAGATACGCCGGTTGCGCGACGAGCCGCCGTCCGACGAGGAGTTGGAGCGGGCCGAACGGTATCTGATCGGCACTCACGACATCGGATTGCAGAAAAATTCCTCCCGCGCGCTGTCGGTGGCGCTGGACGAGCTCTACGGCCTCGGATACCGGCGATCGCTGACTTTCGGCGACCGCATCGAGTCGATCGGCCGCGAGGAGG
>JBDGRG010000286.1:0-4196 GCA_042218355.1 Bradymonadaceae bacterium | reverse complement strand
TGTACCTCGATCCGGCTCGGGCGGTTGCGTCCGTCACCAAGCCCCCGGGCACCGAGCTTCCCGACGACCTGCTCGAGCGTGCTCTCGGCCGCTGACCGCAGCGAGTACCGCGGCCTGTAACGGTTCAGGCCGCTCATGTGTCGTTCAGTCCGACTATGTTGCGTTCGGCGCTCGATGGATCGTTGACACGGCTCTTTTGGTGTCGTTAGGGTCCGGGTGTGTCGGGTCGGCTCCATTCGACCCTGCACGATTCTTCGCCCGACATCGTCTCCGCTCCCCGGCCCCACGACGTGACTAGCGAGCCGATTCGCGACATTCGCCTCTTCGAGGTCGGTCCTCGCGACGGGCTGCAGAACGAGTCCGCCCGGGTCGAGGTCGACGCGAAGGTCGAACTGATCCATCGTCTCGTCGAGGCCGGTGTTCGCGACATCGAGATCGGCAGCTTCGTGCACCCCGAATGGGTGCCGCAGATGGCGGACACCGACGAGGTGGCCCGACGCATCGACCGACGCGACGGTGTCCGTTACTGGGGGCTGGTGCCGAATCTCCGCGGGCTCGAACGAGCGTTGGAGGTCGACATCGATCACGTTGCGACCTTCCTCTCGGCCAGCGAGACCCACAACCAGAAGAACATCAACCGAAGCGTCGAGGAGAGCCTCGAAGCACTGGGCGAGGTGTACGAGCGGGCCGACGAGGCCGGTTGCACGACGCGGGGTTACATCTCGACGGCCTTCGGCTGTCCCTATGAGGGATCGGTCGACTTCGGGCGGGTGATGGCGATCGCCGACCGGCTGTACGAGTACGGTGCGGACCTGATCGTTCTGGGGGACACCGTCGGCGCGGGGACGCCGCCCTCCGTGCGGGATGCGTGCGTCGAACTGTTCGATTCGTTCGGGACCGACCGGGTGGCGTTCCACTTCCACGACACCCAGGGGCTGGGCCTGGCCAACGCCTTCGTCGCTCAGGAGGCGGGCGCCGAGATCTTCGATACCTCGCTGGGCGCGACCGGTGGGTGCCCCTACGCCGCCGGGGCTGCCGGTAACATCGGCACCGAAGACTTCCTCCACATGCTGGACAGCATGGGACTGTCGGCCGGGGTCGACCGCGAGGGGATCCTCGAGACGACTGGTTGGCTGGAGGAGTCGACCGACATCGTCCCCCCCTCCGACTACTACACGTATCTGAAAGCGAAGGGCAATTAGGCGGGTGGGCGAGTGGGCCATTGGGCCTGCAAATCGGCGTGCCCCGGTGCTTCGGGTCCCCGGATGCTCGGGTGCCCCTCGTCTCCGAATACATCGCTACGCGCCGCTCGGGCAATCCGGGAGCCCAATCGCCCAATAGCCCACTGGCCCAATTGCCCTATACGGGTGTCACCCCGTGCTTCTTGTCGGGCCAGTCCGCCTCGCGGTCCTTCGATTCGTACAGGTCGAATCGCTCGACGATCTCCTCCCGGATCTCACCCTTGACGATGAGATCGTCGACGATCAGCTCGCTGGCCAGGCGGTAGATGTCGATGTCCTCCTCGTATTCCTCGCGCTTCTCGCGCACGTAGGCGGGCCGTTCGTCCTCCGGCAACTCCTCGATCTTGCGGGCGTAGACCGCATTGACCGCTGCCTCCGGTCCCATCACGGCGATCATCGACTCCGGGGTGCCGAGCGTGGCGTCCGGGTCGAAGCCGGGCCCGGACATCGCGTACAGACCCGCGCCGTACGCCTTGCGGAGGACGACCGAGATCGTCGGAACGGTCGCGCGGCTGACCGCCGAGATCATCTTGGCACCGTGCCGGATGATTCCCTCGCGTTCGACCTGCGTGCCGATCATGAAGCCCGGGACGTCCGCCAGGAAGAGCAGCGGGAGCCCAAAGGCGTCGCACAGTGAAATGAACCGGGTCCCCTTGTCGGCCGAATCGACGAAGAGCACGCCCCCGCGCTGCATCGGTTGATTGGCGACGATGCCGACGGGCCGGCCGTCGATCCGTGCGAATCCGGTGACCAGTTCGGGCGCGAACTCCTCCTTGATCTCGAGGAACTCGGAGCCGTCGACCAGGTGGTCGATGACGTCCTTGACGTCGTACGCGCGATTTTCGTTCTCGGGGATGATGTCGTCGAGCGTCTCGTCGTCCGCCTCGGGTTCGGCGGGTTCGAACGCCGGGAGCTCGTCGTCGCAGTGACTGGGGAAGTATCGCATGTAGTCGCGGCACCAGTCGATGGCCTCGTGCTCGTCGTCGACGAGGACGTCGCCGCACCCCGACTCGCTGCAGTGCATCTGCGCGCCGCCCATCTCCTCCAGCGTGACCTCTTCGCCGATGACCATTTCGGCCATCCGCGGCGAGCCCAGGTACATGCTGGCGTTGCCGTCGACCATCGTGACGACGTCGCAGAACGCCGGAATGTAGGCGCCGCCGGCGGCCGAGGGACCGAACAGCAGGCAGATCTGGGGGACGTAGCCCGACAGGCGGACCTGGTTGTAGAAGATCTTGCCCGCTCCCCGCCGTCCGGGGAACATCTCGAGCTGGTCGGTGATCCGCGCCCCCGCCGAGTCGACGAGGTAGATCAGTGGGATCTTCAGCCGTTCGGCCTTCTCCTGGATTCGGATGATTTTCTCGACGGTCCGCCATCCCCACGAGCCGGCCTTGACGGTCGAGTCGTTTCCCATCACGGCCACGCGCTGGCCGTGGATCTCGCCCACCCCGGTGACGACGCCGTCCGCCGGGAGATCCCCGGCGAGGATGTTCGCCCACGCTCCGTTCTCGACCGACAGCCCGTCGTCCAGCAACTCGTCGAGTCGATCCCGGACGAACAACTTGCCGCGTTCCTCGTTCCGCTCGTGGTACTTCTGCTCCCCGCCCGAGGCGATCTCACGGCGCTTCTCGACCAGTTCGCGGTCGAGCTCCGACAGCATCTCGAGCTGCTCGTCGTCGTAACTGTCTCGTGCGTCTCCCATCGGTTCGGTCTCCGGTCTCGAGTTCGACGTCGTGTTGAAAGACTGCGGGACGCTTCGGCGTACCTCGGTCGGGCTACTGGCCAATCGGGTCGGGTTGTTTCACTCGAACCGCCTCGCGCGGCCTTGATCGGGCGGGCGTCGCTCATTCACTCATTCACTCCCCTTTGAATTCCGGCTCACGTCCCTCGGCGAACGCCTCCAGACCCTCCTGTCGATCCCGTGTCGGAAGCGTCACCTCGTAGGCGCGCGACTCGATTTCGAGGCCCGTCTCGAGATCGGTCTGCATGCCGGCGTCGAGCGCCCGCTTGGCCTGAGCGACGGCGATCGGAGCGCTCTCGGCCATCCGAGCGGCGAGTTCATGGGCGCGCGCCGCGGCCTCGCCCTCGGGCGTCGATTCGACGGCGATTCCGATTTCGGCAGCGCGTTCGCCCGAGATGCGGTCGCCGGTGAAGATCAACTTCTTTGCGTGCGCCGCTCCGATCAGACGGGGGAGTCGCTGAGTGCCACCGGCACCGGGGATGATCCCGAGGCGCGTCTCGGTGAGTCCGACTTCGGCCGTCTCGTCGACGATCCGGAGGTCGCAGGCCAGCGACAGCTCGAGGCCGCCGCCCAGCGCGTAGCCGTTGATCGCACAGATCACCGGTTTGGGGAGGTTCGAGACCGCTCGAAAGGCACCGCGATAGTCGGCCAGCCGCTCCCGCGTCTCGTCGTCGGTCATGTCGCTCCGCTCGTCGAGGTCCGCCCCGGCACAGAAGGCGCGGTTACCGGCACCGGTCAAGACGACCGCCCGGACGTCGTCCGCCGATCTCAGCTGTCGGAACGTATGCCACAGGTAGTCGACGAGTTCGCCGTTCAGGCTGTTCAGGGCGTCGGGCCGATCGAGGACGACCGTGCAGACCTCGCTGTCGAGTTCGAGTCGAATGGTGTCGGAGTCGGGTTGGTCGACCACGGTTTCCTCCCGTCGTCGGAGGGGCGGAGCCGTCGATGTGCGCGCCGTGGATAGTCGCCGCGGCTGGCGTTCGCAACCGGTTCCCGGCGCACGGCGGATCTGGACCTGCGCGTGGTGCCCGCGGAGTTGGCGGCCCGCGGGATCCGCCGCCGGGCGAATTCGACAGTCGCGAGTGAGGATGACTTCGGTTGCGGCGCGGGAGCGCGAGTCGTGCGCAGTCAAACTGCAGACACACGACCCCATGTGGGGTCCCTCCGGCGCGCCCGTGTGCGCGCCGCCCGGCCGATGCCGGCCAAGGGGGTCC
>JBDGRG010000285.1:31640-36208 GCA_042218355.1 Bradymonadaceae bacterium | reverse complement strand
TCCAGAGCGTGCGCCAGAAGTGGAACGTCCGCCTGTTCATCGTCCATCTCGACCGCGCGGTCGACAAGAGCAAGTTGCGCGACGACCCGCAGTACTACGGCCGACAGACCGACAGCTGCAGCAGCGACTCGGATTGCCGGCCCTGGGAGATCTGCCGGAAGGTCCACGGGTACAGTTCGCAGTCCGGCGAGATTACTTCTGACGATCCCAAGGACAACTGGCGGTCGGGCGAATTCTGCATGCCCCAGCGAAACGAGGCGGGTCGATTCGGGCCGATCGAGACCTACTCGCGGCTCGCCTGTGCCAGCGGGGGCGGGTACATCTACGTCAAATCGCCCTCCGATCTGAGTTGGGCGCTGAAGTGGACGCCGCTGACGATGAACGGGCTGTGGGAGAGTACCGTCAGCGTCCAGAAGATCCGTCGGGGCAAGTACACGCAGGGCGAAGGTGTGCGCGTGGGGGCCTCGCTTCAGGTCACAGCCGGCGGCAACACGGTCAACAAGTCGATGTCCATCACGGGTGAAGCGACCGGCGGGCAGAACACGGACGCGGGCGACAACCGCGGCGTGCTGTTCATGCGGGACGACAACTGAGACGCTCGACGGAACGCAGTGTTCGAGACGCTCAACGCACGGGAGCGAGCGGTGCGAGCGAGGTCGTCATCACGGTTCGAGAGGAGGTCGGGTGCCATCCTGGCGTGGATCGCCGGTGTGGCGCTGGTCCTGGCGGCGGGTCCGGCTGCGGCGCAGTCCGGCGGCGGGTCCGGGTCGTCCGGTGCCACCAGTTCGGGGTCGTCCGCCTCGTCCGGTGAGAGCGGGGCGAAGAAGGGAAAGAAGCAGACCGGTCCGGACCCGGACGACCCGCACTACTGGGCGAAGGTCAGGAAGGTTCGGACGGTCCAGAAACGGGAGTTCCAGAAGGTGGGCCGCTTCGCCGTCACCGCCTACGGGGGCATCATTCCGAACAACATCTTCGAGCGGTATTTTCCGGTCGGCGTGCGGCTGAACTACTTCATTCTGGAGAACATCGGTGTGGAGCTCTCGGGCTCCTACGCCTTCAAAAAGGACACCGGGCTGAGGGCGACGTTGAACGAACCCAAGGGCGTCGGCGCCAAAGGGGTGCGGGTCGGTGACTCCCAGCGGGGACACGCCAACTTCGGGATCACCTGGAGCCCCTTCTACGGCAAGATGGCGCTTTACGACGACGCCATCGGGTACTTCGACGCCTATCTCTTCGGTGGCGCGGGGCTGGTGATCACGAAGACCCCGGAGAATCTGAATCAACCCAAATCCAAGATCCCGACGACCGTCAAACCCGAGGGGGTCCTCGGGGCGGGGCTGGCGTTTTACACGCTCGGACACGCCGCCATCCGCGTCGACTTCCGACAGTTCGCCTTCCAGAAGGTCAAAGGGGTGGGAGGCGTGGCGAATCCGTCGGAGATCTCGCTCGGATTCGGCTGGTTTTTCTGAGGAACCGACGAGAGTATGACCGTGCACACCACTGGCACAGCGTTTGACGATTCGACTCCGGGGGTCCGCCGCGGGATCTGGCTGGCGTTGCTGGTCGCGGCGTGCGGGCTCCTGACGGCTCCCCCTTCCTTCGCCGCGAAGGGCGACAGCGGCGGCGAGGAGTCGACGTCCAAGGAAATTCCGGGCGGGCCGCTCTCCGATCAGTTGAAGCGCTACTGGTCCACCGAGCGGGACCTCCCGGTGATCAAGAGCCGGAAGTACCGGCGCAAGGGTCGGTTCGGGGCGGGCCTGTTCGTCGGGCTGATGTCCAGCGAGTCCTTCTACTGGTACGTCCCGGTCGGGCTGCGGCTGGACTACTACTTCACCGACCACTGGGGCGTCGAGCTGGAGGGCATGTTCATGGGGAGCGGCCTGCGCCAGGACACCGATCTGACCAACTTTCTCGAAAAGGATCGGAAGGGCAGTTTCAACAAAAATCTCGACACGCTCGACCAGTTCAAGTGGCGCGTCCACGCGTTGGCGGTCTGGCATCCGCTGTACGGCAAGCTGGCCGCGCTGCAGCGCAAACTCGCCCACTTCGACTTCAACGTCGCAGCGGGTCTCGGGGCAGTCGCCCTGCAACGTCCGAACGAAACGCGCCAGAAGATGGTCGACACGGTCGAGCCCGAACTGGCCTTCGGCGGGGGATTCCAGTTCTTCGCCACCGACCGGCTGACGCTCCGGTTGACCGGCCGCGGCTACGTCTATCCCGGCCCCAAGAACTACCGCAATCCGAAGACCGGAGAGCTGACCGTGACGAAGGCACGCAGCGGCAGTGGTTTCGGGGGCACATCGCCCGAGAAGGCCAACTTCTTCCAGCGTCTGACGTTCGCCACGGAGTTCCTGCTGGGAGCGACCTATCTGTTCTGAGGCTCCCGCGCGGATCCGCGTAACGGCACTTCACCGATGACGACCTTCTACGACATGCGTGATTGTCTCTCCACTCTCGCTCGGCCCTTCGGGGGAGCCCGGTTCGGACTGGTCGGCACGGCCTTCCTGCTTCTGCTCGGCGGGACGGTCTGGCTCGCGCCGGTCTCCCAGGCCAGCGCGCTGGACAAGGAAGAGCTGGTCCAGATGAGCAAGCTCGGGTTGAGCAAGTCCTCCATCAAGGGGGCGATCGACAAGGCCGACGAGGACTTCAAGCTGACGAAGGAGGAGCTGGGCAAGCTGCGGCTGAAGGGCGTCAGTGACGAGATCATCCAGTACCTCGAGAAGACCGGTCACGTGAAAGGCACCGGTCCGGCGGCCGACGGCGGGAAGGACGAGCCGGACAAAACGGCCGACCAGCCCGAGGACGGGGCCGAGCCTCCTCCGGAGAAGACCGGCGACCAGGGGCCGGCACCGGCCCCCGGTCAGGGCCCCGCACCGGCTCCGGGTGACGAGGAGAAAGAAAAGGTCGACAAGGAGAAGATCGAAGAGAAGGTCCAGGAGCGGATTCAGAAGCGGAAGCAGAAGAAGCGGCAAAAGCGCAAGCGACAACGGGTCGCCCAGCGCCTCCCCAGCGCGAAAAACGCCCTCGGGTCGGGCGACAACATGCAGGCGGCCCGGGTGGCGCTGAAATTTCTGTCGCTCGATCCCGAGAAGGGTTCGGACGACTGGTACGAGGCGAAATTCATCCTCGCCAAGGCACTCTACAACGAGGGCATCCTGTCGGGGGCGGCGCGGCCGCTTCGCGAGGTGGTGATGGCCGGAGGCGACCGGCCGCACTTCGAGGAAGCCTTTCGGATGCTCGACTCGCTGTCGGCGAAGATCGGCTACCAGCCGCCGATCCTCGAGAAGATGACCCAGCTGGTCGTCAAAAATCACGACAAGACCTTCCGAAGCCAGTTTCATTACTACCTCGGCAAGTTCTTCTACGACTACGACCGCAACAAACTGGCGGTCCAGTACCTCGACAAAGTCCCGGAGGCGACCGACGACTACCCGCGCGCGATGTACCTGAAGGGCGTCGCGCAGCTGGACCCCTCGATCGACGACAAGCCGGCCGCGCTGCGGAACTTCGAGCGGGCGATCCGGGCCGAGCGCCAGCAGGAGGACGTCGACGAGGAGATCCTGAACATGGGCTACATGGCACTCGCCCGAGTCTTCTACGAGGTCGGCGCCTACGACGTCGCGCTGTTCTACTACCAGAAGATTCCGCGGGACTCGCCGAGGTACGCGAAGGCGCTGTTCGAGAAAGGGTGGACGTACTTCGTCAAAAACGACTTCAAAAAGGCCCTGGGGACGTTCCACGCGCTGCACAGCCCCTACTATTCGCAGTGGTACTTCCCGGATCTGTTCATCCTCGAGGCGACCGTCTACCTGAACCTCTGCAAGTTCGATTACAGCAAAGAGGCACTGGCGACCTTTCAGCGGAAGTATCTCGACAAGCGGCCCGCCCTGCAGAAGTTTCTCGAGGAGACGACCGATCCGAAGGAATACTGGAAGGTTCTGACACATGCATACGAGACGGACGGTCAGGACGAAGGGGCCGGCCTGCCGAAGATGTTTGCCAACGCCGTCCTCCAGGAGTTGGATTTCTTCAACATGTATCGAGAAGTTCGCCTGCTCCGTCAGGAGCGGCGCGCGCTGAAGTCGAACATCGGGGCGCTGGGCGACTTCGGGAAGAAGGTGCTCAAACGGGTCGAGCGGCAACTGGACACGAAAATCCAGGAGGGTGGAATCCTCGTGCGCCAGAAGCTGAAGGAACTCGACCAGCAGCTGAAGAAGTGGGACCTGAAGGCCACGCAGATCTCGTTCGACATCGACAGCGAGCAGAAGAAGCAGCTCGAACGGCGGCTGCAGAAGGGCAAGGAGGCCAAGGGCAAGGGCGAGTCGGGGACGACCCTCCTGATCGTGGCGAACGACTGGCAGCCGTGGCCCTTCGAGGGGGAGTACTGGCTGGACGAGGTCGGAAACTACCGGAGTAAACAGACCTCACGGTGCATCGAGCAATGACACGACACCTACGCATCATCGTTCCGGTTCTGGCTCTGCTCGTCGGGTCGGCGCTGTGGGGGCGCAGGGCGGCCGCTCAGACCGTCTCGGGGGCGGAGGACGAGCAGTCCGTCAGCAAGGAGA
>JBDGRG010000285.1:20461-31581 GCA_042218355.1 Bradymonadaceae bacterium | reverse complement strand
CGAGCGGGTCAAAAAGGGATCCGAGCGGCTGGAGAAAGAGGAGAAGAAGAAGCCCAGCATCCGCAAGGGCCCGCGCGCCCGCGAGGCCGTCGCCGGCAAGGGACGCTCGCCCGAGGAGATCGAGCGGATCAAACGGCGGCTCGAGCGGAAGAATCGCGAGATGATCGAGAAGCTGGACAACCTGATCGAGAACGATCCGCACAACCCGAACAAGCCGGACTGGATGTTCCAGAAGGCCGAGCTGAAGTGGGAGCTGACCAAGATGGAGTACCTGCGCAAGCGGGCGAAGTACAACCAGTGTCTGAAGTCGGTTCGGAAGGGGACTGCGAAGAAGAGTGAATGCAAGGAGCCGACTGCCGACTACTCCGAGGCGCTGAAGATCTACAAGGAGATCCTCCAGCAGTCGCCCGGGTATGCGCGAATCGACGAGGTCATCTACCGCCTCGGCCGCGGGCTGCTCGAGGCCGGCAAGGGCGCACAGGCGGTCAGCTACCTCCAGAGGCTGGTCAAGAACTACCCGAAGTCGAAGTACATCCCCGACGCCAACCTCGAGCTGGCCGAATACTTCTTCAAACAACAGCTGCTCGGAGCCGCCCGCGACAAGTACAAGGCGGTCCTCGAGTACAAGGACCATCCCGATTACGACTACGCGCTCTATAAACTGGGGTGGGTCTACTACAACCGGAACAAGTTCCGGAAGTCGGTCGAGACCTTCAAGCGGGTCGTCGAGCGGACGAACAAGAAGCTGGGCTTTCAGAAAGAGGCCCTGAACGACCTGATCGTCGCCTACTCCGAGATCGAGGATGGCTGGAAAGAGGCTCGCGACTACCTGCTGAAGAAGCGCGACCGCAAATACATGTACAAGAAGCTCGCCCAGCTGGCGGGGCTGTACCAGTCACAGGGCAAGAGCCGGGAGGCGATGGACGTCTACGCCTACTTCATCGACGAGCGGCCCAACCACCCGAAGGTCCCGCAGTGGATGGAGAGCATCATCAAGGAGAAGAAAAAGGTCGCGCGGTTGACCAAGCTCGAGAAGACGGTCAACGAATACGTCGCCTACCTCAGCCGCGGCGGCACCTGGTGGAAGACCAACGAGCAGAAGGGCAACGACAAGGCCCTGAAGAACGCGCGGCTGCTCAAGCAGGCGACGCTGACTTACCTGGCGAGCAAGTTCCACAGTCGGGCGCAGGAGAACGAACTCGAGAAATGGTATCGGAAGGCGGCGACATACTACCAGAAATTCATCGACCGCTGGCCCGAGAATCCGAGTTCGTTCGACATGAACTTCTTTCTGGCGGAGATCTATCTGCTGAAGCTGAAGGAGTACCAGAAGGCCGCCCAGCACTATCAGAAGGTCGTCGACATCTACAAAAACGGAAATGCGCCCGAGAAGGCCAAAGAGAAGGAGATCAAATCGCTCGTGCGCGACGCCGCCTACGGGATCGTCAATGCGTACGACAAGCTGGTCAAAAAGCACCACCCGGACAGCATTCTGGTCAAGATGGCCGAATACCAGAAGAAGCACGGGGGCGAAGTGCTGGCCGAGAAGAAGCAGGAGAAGGGACCGCCCAGCGAGAAGGACCCCAACGAGAAACAGGAGCTGTTGAAGTGGGAGAAGAAATTCGTCAAGGCGAGCGACCAGTACTCGCGGATGTTCCCCGACACCGAGGTCACGCCGACCGTCGACTTCGTCGCTGCGGAGGTCTACAAGGCACGGGGTCACTACAGCGAATGCATTCCCCGGTACAAAAACATCATCGAGAATGCTCCGAACCATCGCTACGCGAGTTTCGCGGGGAACAGCCTGCTCGAGGCGAACTACGTACTCGAGCGGTGGGACGCGGTCGAAAAGTGGGCACGCCACCTTCTCGAGAACAAGATCTTCGACGTCACGCCCAAGGAGAGTCTCAAGTCGGCGATCGCCTATGCCATCAACGAGCGGTCGAAGGATCTGAAGGAGAAGGGGAAGACCAAGAAGGCAGCTGCGGAGCTGCTCCGGCTGGCCGACGAGTTCCCCGATTCCGAGCTGGCGCCCGGGGCGGTGTTCAACGCCGCCGCGATCTACGAGTCGGGTGACCAGGTCAAGAAGGCGGTGGCGAACTATGAGAAGGTCCTGGAGAAATATCCGGACAGCAAGCAGGCCCCCCAGGCGGTCTTCGTGCTCGGGCTGATCGCCGAATCTCGGGCGAACTTCGAACGGGCCGCCAGTTACTTCGAGAAGTTCGGCACGGATCGGACGTACACGGTTCAGAAGGACAAGGCCGACGGGGAGGGGACGAAGGACGTCGAGAAGAAATTCTCCGACCACGAGAAGGCGGCGGATGCGGTCTTCAACGCCGCCGAACTGCGCAAGGCCATGGAACAGTGGGGCAAGGCGATCGCGAACTACCAGAAGTACGTCGAGCTGTTCCCGAATCGCGACGACATCCGGGACGTCAAACTGACGATCGCCCGGCTCGAGGAAAAGCGGGGCAAACCCGAAAAGGCGCTCGAACGGTACAAGGCCTTCCTGGAGCGGGACGACGTCAAAAAGAAGGAAATCATCCGGCTCAACAAGGAGATCGGCCTGTTGCAGGAGAAACTCCAGGTCGACGACTGGAAGAAGAAGTCGGACGAGCGATTCACCACCGCCGTCGAGACCTGGAAGAAACTGAAGGACAAGAAGAAAAAGAAGAAGCTCCGCCACGCCGCCTCGCACGCGCGCTTCCGGCAGGCCGAACGGAAGTACGAGAAGTTCAAGAAAGTGGAGCTGACGTTCCCGAAGAGCGTCCTCGAGAAGCGGCTCAAGAAAAAGGGTGAGCGGCTGAAGGAGGCGGAGAAGATCTACTTCGAGATCAACTCGATGAAGAGTCCGAAGTGGGCAGCCGCCAGCTCCTATCGCATCGGGAAGATGTACAAGGAGTTTTCGGACGCCATCTACGACCTCCCGATTCCGAAGAAGGTCAACGGCCGGGAGCTGACGGACCGTCAGAAACAGCGATACCGGATGTTCCTCGACCAGAAGGCCTTCCCGGTTCAGGAGAAGGCGCTGAAGGGCTTCCAGCGGGCGGTCAAGCTGGCGCTCGAATTGCGCGCCTACAACGAGTGGAGCGAGAAATCCGCCGAGGCGCTGGCGAAGCTCCAGAACCAGGCGTATCCGGTCACCGGTCAGAAGGGAGTCGCTCCCACCCATGGACGGATGAAGTTCCACCCGCCGGCACCGCTGGCGGACTTCGAGCAGGCCGTCGACCGGCTGCGGGCGCGCAAACCGAAGGAGCCAAAGGAGCCGAAGAAGCCCGAGCAGAAGCCCGACGAGCCGAAGAAAGACGAGGGTGAGACTCCACCGGCCCAGGCCTCTCGACCCGGATCGTGAACGACGGCCGGACGGGCGAACCGGGTGGATCCGGGGACTGCCAGCGAAATCGAGTTCGAACGACAGCCACAGTCAGTCGGAAGGACGCGATGAGACACGACATGCCGTTTGACGTTCGCACCGGGGCAGCCGCCGCCGTCCTCTTCGCCGCGATACTGGCCGGTGGATGTGCGGGTAGCAGCGCCCAGCAGGCCGAGAAGGATCGGAAGGCCAAGGAGAAGAAGGTTCAGAAGCCCGAGATCGAGAAGCGGGCGGAAGAACTCGGCATGAAGCTCGAGGCGCTGAAGGCGTATCGCGACGCGAGCTCGAAGCTTCGGGACGGGAAATACGACGTCGACAAGGTCGTCCAGCTACTCGAGCGGGCGATCAAACTCGAGCCGCGGTTCGCCGAAGCGCATTACGACCTGGGCATCGTGCTGGCGAAGGTCGAGAAGCACGAGAAGGCACTCGGCCATCTGAAGAGAGCGCACGACATCGACCCCGACGTACTCGACTACACGGTTGCGCTGGCGCAGTCTTACGCGGCGACGGAGCAGTACGGCCGGGCGAAGACGTTGTTTCGCGAGGTCGTCTCCCGACAGCCGAACAACCTGTCGGCAAAGAACAACCTGGCGGTGATGGCGCTTCGTCAGGGGAATCAGAAGGAGGCGATGAAGTACGTCCGCGACGTCCTCCGCGAAAACAACAAGAACGTCGACGCGTTGAACACCCTGGGATTGATTTATCGCAAGCGCGAGAATTACTCGCTGGCCAAATACTCCTTCCAGAAGGCCCTGAGGAACGACAAGGACAACGCCGACGTCCACAACAACCTGGGCCTGGTCTACATGGCCGAGGACAATACGCCGGCTGCGGTCGAGCACTTTCTGGCGGCGATCAAGTCGAATCCGAACTACCTTCAGAGCCGGCTGAACGTCGGGGCGATCATGCTCGAGTACCTCGACTACGAGCGCGCCCACGAGCAGTTCTCCAAGGCGGTCGATCTCGCGCCGAACCACTGCGTCGCTCGGCTCGGCAAGGCGGCGTCGTCGTTCGCCCGCCAGAAGTGGAAATCGTCGGCGAAGAACTACCAGTTCTACGTCGACGAGTGCGATTCGAAGCACATGTCGAGCTACAAGCGGCTCGCGACGCTGTACGAATCCCATCTGAACGACAAGAAGAAGGCGATCGACTACTATCAGAAGCTCGTCGAACTGACCGACGAGAAGAAAAAACGGAAATCGTATCAGGCGACGATCAATTTCCTGAAGAAGCAGGTCGACTCCTCCGGGCAGCAGTCCCCGTCTTCCTCGGGCGGCGGCGGAGAGAGCTCGAGTTCCGACGAGTCGGTTCCCTCGGGCGAAAAGAGTTCCGGTTCGAAGGGGGCGGCGACGGAGGGAGCCGACTCGAGCTCGAAGTCGTCCGGTGAGTCGAGCTCGTCGTCGACCGAAAAGGAGGGGGGCGAGACGTCCCCCCAGGACGAGTCGTCGACGTCCGGTTCCAGCCAGTCGACGTCCGCCGGCGACTCCGAGTCCAGTGGATCGTCCGGCGGTCAGTGATGAAGATGGTTCGTCGGGGTGCGGACCGCGCACAGCCCTCCTCCCCGCTCCGGTGTCCCCCCGAGTACGCCCTCCCGGCCGAACACGGAAGGCCCCTGGCCGAGTGGCCTCCGCACGGGCTCGAGTCTCCCCGCCCGGAGACGACGTGCGGGGCCAGTATCCCGTCGCTCCCTCCATTCGTTGACGGGTCGTCGAGGGGTCTGTTACTTTCCTCCGTGGTCTCGAGCTGCTCGGCGGTCCATTCTGACTGTTCGATGGCTGTCGAGGTTCGTGCTGACGCAGCCGTGTTCGAGACGAGCGGGTCGCGGAGCCCGGTCGATCCATCTACGCAACAGGGAGTAACGCGATGCGACGAACGCTAGCAGTCACGGCGGCGCTGGTTCTCCTGGCCTTTAGCGGCACGGCTCTCGCTCAGGACAGCGGCGGGGGCGGCGAGGACGACACACGTTCGAAATTCTACGACTTCAACGACATGCTGGTCGACGGTCAGCTGAAGACGCCCGACGTCCAGCGGACCGAGGCACGGGGTCAAGCGAAATTCAAGCGGCTTCTGGATCTGAAGAAGAGCTTTCTGCCGAAGGTCCAGGAGTCGACCGACGAGGCGGCACTCGAATGATCGACGAGTCGGCCGACCGCCCGGTGATCGTGCCGAGAGGGTCGATGGACATCGAGCGTTCGGTGCATCCGACTGGTAGCGGGGTCCAGGGACGGGGACGACGATCGCAGGCCCGTCGGGGCCGGTGCCAGGGAGACGGCGAACCGACCGACGGTTTCGGGCCCGAACGCGGCCGAGAGAGCGCCAACAGAAGTCTCCGTGCGAGGAAGCAGCGCTCATGAAGATCGTCTGTGACAACTGCGGCGCGAAATACCGGATCGCCGACGACAAGGTTCGCGGCAACGTCTTCAAAATACGGTGTCAGGAGTGTGACGACGTCATCGTCGTCAAGGGCACCGACGACGATGGGGCCGACGACTCGGACGTCGAGGCCGACGCCGACGTGACGGCGACCGGGACCGGCGGCGAGTGGTACGCGGTGATCGAGGGCGAACAGGTCGGTCCGGTCACCGCCGACGAGATCGAAGCCTACTTCGAGGAGGGGGTGCTCGACGCGCAGTCCTATGCGTGGCGAGAGGGGCTGGACGACTGGGAGCCGCTCGAAGAGATCGACGCGTTTGAACATCTCTTCGGCGCGGGACGGACGGCGGCGGCGAGCGGAGCCCATGCCGAGGCCACCCGGTCCCGCGACGAGTTCGAGAGCGGATTCGAGGAGGAGGTCAAGACGCGCGTGACCGGCGGCGGGGACATGGGCACGGGCGCGGAACAGGACATCGCCGATCTGCGGGAAGACGCTCGGTCGGAGGAGGGAGCCGGCGGTCCGCGGGACGAGGCCGGTGGCCGGGTTGGGGAACCCTCGGGCGGTCATCAGGGCCTCTCGGAGGCGACCTCCCCCGACCCGGTCGAGGAGGAAACCTTCGAGACGGGGGGCTCGCCCTCGGGCACGCACGAACAGACCGGGTCGGCGGGAGCGCAGGCGCCGTCGGCTG
The DNA here is from genome assembly GCA_042218355.1 of Bradymonadaceae bacterium. Taxonomy (GTDB): domain Bacteria; phylum Myxococcota_A; class Bradymonadia; order Bradymonadales; family Bradymonadaceae; genus CAJXPB01. The sequence continues at coordinate 25,146 of JBDGRG010000285.1, read as the reverse complement.
GGTCCGGGGGACACGCCGAGGTCGAACCCTCCGGAGGGGCGCGGACCCCGGCCGAATCGGGAACCCATCAGCAGGCGGGCGATGCACCCGCGGATCGGACCGGGAAGGACTCCGGTCGGCACGCCCAGCAGTCCGGGATCGGACCGTCGGAGACCTCCGGCAGTTCCACCGGGGGCGAGGAGCCGCGCGACGACCTGGCTGCGGATTCCGGTGCGGAACCGACCGTCGATCGAGGGGCCGGCGACGGGGCTTCGGTTCAGCAGGGTGGGTTCGAGAGCTTCGAGGGCGGCGAGTCGTCGACGGCGTCGGGCGGCGGTCAGCCCGCTGCGTCGGGTTCGGCGGGGGGCGGAGATGCGGATCTGCGGTCGAGCGAGGGGGTTGGCGAACGCAGTGAGGATTCGGTTCTGTTCAGTCTCAGCAGCGTCGACGAGATGGAGGCGGTCGATTCGCCCGAATCCGAGGGCGAGGACGTCTCGGGCGCGGGGGCTGCGACCGAGGGCTCCGGTCTGATCGACATCCAGTCGCTGTCCGCCAGCCACGCCGCGATGTCCACCGAGTCCGAAGGGGGCGGCGGTGGCGGCGCGGCGGCGCCCGTCGGCGGTGCCGACATCTCCGCCGATGCGGGCGCCGAGGTGCCGGGCGGGGGGGCGGACACCGACGATGCGGCGAACATGCCGTCGCTGAATCCCAGCGGGAGCTCCAGCGAGAATACGGGTCTGGTTCTGGCGATCGTCGCGGCGAGCTTCGTGCTCGGGATTTTTCTGCTGGCCAGCGTCTACCTCTACGTCACGCGCGGTTCGTCGGCGAAGAGCGGCGCTGGCGGCCAGGCTGTCGCCGCGCGGAATCAGAAGCCGAAGGGAGGGGCGACGGGGAGTGCCGCTGGCAAATCGGGCGAGCCCGGTGGCTCCGAAGCAGCCGCCGAGGGCGGCGGTTCCGGGGGCGCGGCGCCCGCCGAGTCCGGGAGTGGAAAACCGGGTGACAACCCCGATGCCTCGCGGGGTCAGAAGGGCGCTGGGGCCGAGAAGCAGGCCGCTGCGAGGTCCGGCCAGAAGAAGGGCGGCGACGAGTCGGCGAAGAAGCAAAAGAAAGGGACGGACGAGGCGGTCGACCAGAAGGAAGCCGGGGGGACGCCCTCGGATGAATCGGACGACACCACGGGGGCGGTCGCCAGCGCGGACGACGAATCGGGATCGGGGGGCGACGAGTCAGGGGGCGAGTCCGGCGGGCGCGGCGGAAGTGCGGAACGCGACCGCGGCGGATCGCCCGGCGGTTCCTCCGACGACTCGTCCGATGAAGCCGGCGGAGGCGGGAAAGGGGGCGACGACATCGACGGGCTGCTCTCCAACGTCGGAAACGAGGACGAGGGCGGCGGGTCGAGTGGTGACGAGGGGGGAGGCGGTCCGAGCCGCGGGGCCGGCGGCGACGAAGAAGAGCAGAAAAAGGAGAAACAGCTCCCGAAAAAACCGACCCGCAGCATGGTCAAGGGGACCATCGGCAAGTACATGGGTCGGGTGGAGGATTGCGCGGCAAACGAGAATCGAAAGGGCCTCTCCGGCTCGCTCTTCGTCAAATTTGAAATTCAACCCTCGGGCGCTGTTCGGAACACCTCGATCGAGACGGCCAAGTTCAAGGGAACCGACGTCGGGAAGTGCGTCGAGAAGGTGGTACAGAGCATGAACTTCCCGAAGACGCAGAACGGGATGCCCGTCAAATTCCCGTTTCCGGTCGAGTGACATTCCGGACGGCGGACGCCGATGCTCCGCCGAGCCGGCTCACGCCTCGGTCTCGAGCAGCCGCTCGAGCCGTTCGTCCTCGATTTCGACGGTGATCGTCGATTCGTCGGCGATCGAGACCTCGCCGGTCGCATGTGAGGCGTGCTTCCGGACGTGCTTGGTCTTCGTATACGACACTTCCACGGTCGTGTCCTCGCTGCGCTGGGAGAAATGCGCGGCGAGGGTCGCCGCGTCGATCAGGTCCTCGGATGCCGGGGCTGCTCCCTTTTCGTCGATTCTGAGGACCACCGCCGCGCCCGGTGCATTGCGGACGTGTAGCCAGAGGTCCCGGCCCCGGGCGATGCGGGTCACGAGCGTGTCGTTGTCCGCTGCGCTTCGACCCACCATCGCCTTGGCACCGCTCGAGACGCGAAACGCTCGATACGGGGTGCGTTCGTCTCGCTCCCGACCGCTGGTTCGGTCGTCCTGGTCGAACGTCGTTTCGGGCAGGATTTCGTCGTCGAGCTGTCGTTCGAACTGCTGGATTGCATCGAGTTCCTCGGGGACCTCGCCTGCCTCGACCGCCGCCAGTGCCTCGCGGGCCCGGTCGCGCAGATCGACCGTCTTCAGGAGTCTCTCCTCGACCATCTCCTCGGCATTCTCGTATCGCTGGGCCTCGTGATAGTAGGCGTCGATGTTCTCTGACAGCGATTTCGATGGGTCGAGTGGGATCTCGATCTTCGACTGATCCTCCCGGTAGTAGTCCGAGACCACGACCGAGTCGTCGCCCGGCTCGACCTCGCCGTAGGCTTGCTGGAGCAGGTCCGCCCAGCGACGATAGGTGTCCGCGCGCTGGATGTCGGCCAGGTCCTCCTCGATGTGTTCGATGCGGCGGTCGAGCCGCTCGACCTGCTGTTCCAGTCGTGAGCGCAGCTCGACCAGACGCCGTCCGGCCCGGTCCTGGCGTTCCAGCCGGCGGTATTCGTGCTCGAGTCGTGCGGATCGCTCGAAGTCGTCGACGGGAAGCTCCTCGAGGCCGAACCGATCCTCCCGGCCGGCCTCGGGATCCGGGGGCGGAGGCGGGGGCGTCCAGCGGTCGCCCTCCGCCAGTTCTCGGCCCGCGATCGTCTCGGCAGTCTGTCGGCCGAGTATCTCGCCGTCGTCGTCGAGCAGATAGACGTTCCCGACGCGATCGGCGAGCTCGAGTAACAGGCCGACCGAGCGGGTCGGAGGATCGTCGCGGTCCTCGGACTCGAGGGGAGCCCAGTCGGGGTCGATGGTCTCGAAGGCGAGCCTGACGATCCGGTCGCCCGCGACCTGCTCGAGCTCGGTCAGTTCGGCGCGGCGGAGCCACTTCCGGAGCTGCATCACGAAGGGCGAGGGTTTCGGGGGCTGCTCCGGGACCTCCTCGATGAAGTGCAGGCGTGTGCGCTGCGTCTCGGTGCTGATCAGCAGATGGTGGGTGACACCCGGCGATCGCAGCTCCAGTACGATTCGCCGGGCGCCGTCGTCGCGGACCTCCTGGACGCGAGATCGGCCCGTGATCTGCTCGACCTCCTCGACGACGAGCCCGATTTCGGTTTGAGTCAATGCCATCGTCGGACCTCCGGGGGGCGGGCGACCGGGGTTGCCTTCGACTGCGGCAGGCGTACCCTAGTGGCGCCGTCGCGCGCCCGTCTGGTCGCGGGCGGCGAATATCGAGCCCATCGAATCGTACGAGTCGAGAGTTCGACGCCATGGATCGGCGCTTCGCCGTCTTCGCACTGTTCGCTCTCCTGGTCGGGGTTGCGGGGCCCGGCGCCGGATGTGCGAAGGAGAAGGACTCGCCCAGGGACGCTCAGTGGCACTACGAGATGGCCGGCGGCTATTTCGAGTCGCAGGACATCCAGGCCGCGATCCGCGAGCTGAAGACCGCCATCGAGATGAACCCGAAGATGGCGAAGGCGCATTTTCTGCTCGCCTTCATCTATTCGGGGCGCAAGCGGTACGAACTTGCGATCAAACACTACGAGCGGGCGATCGAGCTCGAGCCGAATTACTACATGGCCAAGAACAATCTCGGTTCGGTCTACCTCGAGACGAATCAGTGGAAGGAAGCGGCGAAGCTCTTCCGCGGTCTGCTCGAGGAGTCGATGTACGCGACTCCGGAACTGGCTCACAACAACCTCGGATGGGCACTGTACAACATGGGGAAGTACTCGAAGGCGCTCCACCACTTCAAACGGGCGGTCTTTCTCAAACCGAAGATGTGTCTGGCCTACAACAACCTCGGATTGACGTACGAGGCGAAGGGCCAGGTCCGGAAGGCGATGCAGAATTATCGCGAGGCGATCGAGCGGTGTTCGAAGTACCCCGAGCCGCACTACAACCTCGGCGAACTTCTGTACAAGCGCCGCCAGTCGGGGGCACGGCGTCACTTCCAGAAGTGTGTCGAGCTCGAACCCGACACAAATCTCGGGCGGCGCTGTCGGCAGTATCTTCGCCGATGACGCGACACGTGGTCGGGTAGTCGAGTGGTCGAGTGGTCGAGTAGTCGAGTAGTCGAGTGGTCGAGTGGTCGAGTGACGACCGTACAACATCGAGTCGTTGGTGCGGTGGGCCTCCAGCCCGCCGACTTCGCCGTGCAATCCAACCCCCGGCCGGCGGCGTTTATGCGGGTTCAGAATTCAATCGGGTTACGCCCGTGATTGGTGCGGTGGGCTTCCAGCCTACCGCGCACGCCGTCGGCCAAGATGGCCACCGAACCGACGACAGCCCACCGAACGAATCCCCCCCGGCCGGCGTCGCTTTAGCGTCGCCGGTTGCCACAGACCCCAACAGCCGGCGGTTTCAACCGCCGGGAGGCGTCATGGGGACTCGAACGTCCCGTGCTCGCTCAACCCCCGATCACTGAATGAGCTTCGAAAACTCCCGGAACGACGGGTGCTCGGCGGACTGCAGGGTGTCGAAGACCATCGTCTCGGTGTTGACGAT
>JBDGRG010000285.1:18408-20447 GCA_042218355.1 Bradymonadaceae bacterium | reverse complement strand
CCGGCCGCCGGCGTTCTCGATCAGCGAGAGTCCATTCGACTGGTGATCGGCGGTTCGGCTGGCGACTGCATCGAATGGGACGAGGACCTCGTGGCCACTCTGGAGCAGCGATCGAACCGTCGCCCAGACACAGACGTGAGCCTCGACGCCGCAGACCGCGACTCGCCGAGGGAGGTCGTCGAGCCACTCGCCCGCTCCCGGGGCGGCGCACGCGCTGAAGTGAGTTTTCTGGAACGACTCCGCGTCCGCGGTTTCCAGTTCGTCGAGGAGGTCGGACTCCGTCGCGCCGAGTCCCTCGGGATACTGCTCCGTATAGACGAGGGTTGCATCGACCTCGTCGGCCAGACGGATCAGGGCGCGAGCGTATTTGAGGAGTGGGTCGCGCTGGTCCTCGGCGATCGCCGAGACGAGACGCTCCTGGATGTCGACGACCAGCAGCGCGCTGTCGGACGTCAGTTCGACGGGTTGCATGGCGTCTCTCGGGGGCGAGGGTCGAGGACGAGGCCGGCGACCCGCTGTCGAATGGGGCGGGTGCGGACGCGAAAGAACGAGTTCAAGCGTAAGGAGTCGCGCGGCAATGTCGAAGGTCGACCGCGTCGGGGAGATAGGCGGGTCGACGTTGTCTGGTCGCCCGCGGGACTGTAGTCTGGCGTGTCGCTATTTTCAGTCTCCCGAGGCGGACGTCGCTCCGGGACGAGGAGCCCGACGGACGCCGGTAGTCGCCTGGACGTTCGACTCGCATGTTTCGCATCAAAACCGACATTCGCCGTTACGATTGCAAGTCGCACGAGAAGGTCGAGCGGCTGATCCGGAACTGGGTCGTCCGTCCGACGGATTTGATCTACGACGAATCCAGTGGCGAATGGCGCCCGATCGGCGAGCACGATCGCTTTGCGTCGACCTTTGCCGAGATGGCGGACCGGCAGGACGACGTCGAGGAAACCGTGGTCGTCGACGAGTCCGAGGAGACGGAGGAGGCGTCGAGTGACGCGCCGGCGCCGGCGACGGCGCCCGCCGGCGACGAGTCGTCGGTGCAACCCGCCCCGGAGGAGGCGGCCGACGAGCACGACGGCGGGGCGGAGGCGGCGTCTGCCGAGGCGGAGCCCGACGCTTCCCAGATCCGGGACGGTCCCGAATCGGACGCTCCGCAGCAGCAGGAGGTCGCCGGCAGCTCCGTCCGGAGCGGGCGCCCGACGGGCGGGCCGAGTTCGGTCGGAGAACTCGACGGACCCGGAACGGGGGGCGATGCGCCGTCGGCCACCGGCGAGGGACGACACGACCTTCCGGAGGAGTTCTTTGCCACCGAAGAGATGGCCGATCCGCCGGTGTCGGAGGCGGAGATGGAACCGCCGACGGATGGGGAGGGCCGGGCGGCGGTGGGCGAAGAGGAATCCGAACCGCGAGATCTCGCCGAGTTCGAGACACGCGAAGACGAGGCCCCCGAGGGTCCGGGGGAGGCGGCGGACGGGTCGGCCAGTCCCGTCGAATCCGACGAGGCAGTGGCGGCCGAAACCGCGCCTCCGACGGTGGACGGGGCGTATCCCCCTCCCGATTCCGAGATGGCGTCCGGGGAGACCGCCCCGCCGGCGGAGTCCGATGCCCCCACGGCGCCGGAGGGTGGGGCCGGAGCGCTCGACGAGTCCGGGGCGTCGGCCGAGCCGGATGCCCCTTCCGCTCTGGACGAGGAGGCCGACCCGGTCGGGGGTGAGTCGAGTGACGTCGAGGTCGAGCTCGGACCGCGCGCCGAGGCCGTCGGGGACGAGCAGATGCCCGAGGGCGAATTCGAGGAGGAGTCCGGGGACTATCGGGAGGTCGAAGCGGCGCTCCAGGCGAATGCGCGCGAGAAAGCCCCCGCTCACACCGACGATGCCGAGTGGGACGAGATCCTCCAGGATCTCCGCGAGACGGACGAGCTGAGCAAGCAGGAGATCGAGGAGATCAAGGAGACCCGGGACGAGATCTCCATCGGCCGCGACGAGGGCGACGACCAGCCGCCCGACGAGGAGATCGCCGAGGAGATCGAGGAGTACGTCTCAGAG
>JBDGRG010000285.1:7672-18398 GCA_042218355.1 Bradymonadaceae bacterium | reverse complement strand
ACCGGACCCTCGGCGCGGGAGATCCAGCTCGGGCTGCGCCCCACCGACGCGACCGAGGCCGAGAAGAACGCCGTCTTCCCCCATCCCGAACCGAAGCGCGAGGGGGAGGTCGAGCGCCGGACGTTTCGGCTCGAACCGCCGACCGAGGCGTCCGACGACGAGGACCGGCGTGTCATCGCCGCGCTGGTCGCATCGATCGTCGTGCTGCTGGTCGCGATCGGACTCGTCGTCTTCTGAACGTTCCGACCCGGGGACGGCGTCTAGCGCGAGGCGTAGGCCGATCCCTCCACCACGTAACGCCACGGCCACTCCGCAGCCTCACCGACCGTCTCGGGGTTGAGCCCGATCCGCTCCGTCCGGATGATCGAGGGCTCTGCGCGCTCGACGACCGGTTCGCCGGGGGCGATCCAGAGCTCGGCGTCGGGGAGCTGTCGGCCGTCGAATCGCCCGTCGATCGCCATCGCCTCGCAGAACTTCCCGGGGCCGTCGAGCAGATCGGTCGGTGCGGCCCCGTCGGGCGTCGCCCCCGCGTCGACCGACTCGCGCCGGCGCTTCATCTCCGCGAGTCCCTCCAGGGGCTTCAGCGCCCGGATGAGGACCGCGGCCGGTTTCTCGCCGGCCGGCGCCGTGATGTTGAGGCAGAACCATCCCCAGATGTCGTAGACGTAGGCGGTTCCGGGTGTGTCGAACATCGCTCGGGTCCGCTCGGTCGGCTCGCCCGAGTCGGCGTGGCTGGCGGGATCGTCTCGCCCGCCGTAGACCTCCGTCTCGACGATCCGGCCGGCGAGCAGGCCTTCGTCGGTTCGCCGGACTAGATCCCGTCCGAGCAGCTCCCGCGCCAGCTCGTGTTCGTCTCGGTCGAAGAATTCCCCGGGCAACTTTCGTCGTCTGTCGTCTGTCGGGTGGGACATCGTCTGATCGGTCGAGGAGACGAGCGACGGCGGAGGCTGGCGGCGCGCTCCTCGCGCCCCGGAATCGATGCCGAAGACGTCTCGTCCGTGTCGAGGAGCGAGTCTACGCCGCCCCGGGCCGGAGTCCAAGTGTCGTGGCTCCGAGGGAGTGTCCGCGAGTAATCGGTCGGAGCGGTGTCAGCGGCCCCCACCCCCGTCGAGTCGTCGTTGCCAATGGGGCGTGTCTACACCCGGGTCCCGGCCCGGCCCCGTGCGCGTGCACACGGTCGCCACGGAGGAGGTAATCTCTCGACGAAACGAACCGATGACCTTGTGAGCCCGGTTGTGATCGGATCACGGGTACAGATCTCCGGCACCGGCGAGATCGCCCCGAGGTCAAAGGGTTGGGAAAGTGCGCGAGGGAGGATTCGAACCCCCGCCCTTCGGCTCCGCAAGCCGACGCTCTATCCTGGCTGAGCTACTCGCGCTGACGCGGAAACTGTGACTAGCAACTCGGCGACGAGGTATCAAGCCGGGTGTGGGCGCCCGACCGTCGCCGTGAAAGGGGCTGATTGGAAACCGTCGGACTCCTCTCCGAGGGGTCGAGAACAGCGGTGCCCGCGGTTCAGACGCCCTGAGCCGACCGCTCACTCGGAGCTGGAGGTGCTGGCGACCCGTTCTTCGGCGTACGCTGGAGCGTTCGTCCCACGGGGTTGGATCAGACCCGACGTGGCGAGGCGACTCGCCACGAGATGTGACCGTTCGAGTCGTTGGCGGCGGGCTCGTCGCACTCCCGCCGACGACGGGCGCGAGGGGGCGGATTGGCACAGTGTCGGCCCGCCGATAGTGCTTCGACGATCCGTGCCATCCACCGGGATTCCAGGGCGCACGTCGATGCGCGCGATCATTGATTTACGAAGCCTGACGGTTAAAATCTCCAAAGCTCAGCGGACCCACGTTTTTACACGAGCCTTTTCTGCGTCTCGAACGCGACGAGCCGAGGACGCCATGCGGCGATCGACGACGCCACTGTGGATCTTTGTCTTCGCCCTTGCTGTCGGTTGCGGAGGGGCAGGCTCGTCCGAGTCCGGGCCCGGGACCACGGGGCCGACCGGCGACCGCCGCGACGAGTCGTTTCGCCAGCAGCTGAACGTCGAGGAGGGGTCTCCGACGGCCGAGGCCGTGCTGAAGCTGGTCAACAAGGCGAATATCCACGTCCTCGACGACAAGGTCGATCTCGATTCGCGTGCGGCCGAGAACATCTATCAGCATCGCATCGGCCCCGACGGCGAGCCGAACACGAAGGACGACGATCCCTATGGAAGCCTCGCGGAACTCGATTCGGTCGCCTACGTCGGCCCGAATGCCTTCAAGAAGTTGAAGAAGTACGCGGAGCAGAAGGGATCGATCGACGAGTTGAATGCGGTTCACGGCATCGTCCCGGGGAGTGACGAGGCGAAGGGGCTGATCGCGGTGGCGAACACCGCCTCGCGGCGGACGCTCGATCACGACGTTCGACTCGACGCTCGGGGCGCGAGCAATCTCATCGAACACCGGATCGGGCCGGATCAGACCGCCGGGACGCAGGACGACAATCCGTACGACACGCTCAACGAGCTGGACAACGTCTCGTACATCGCGGCGACGGCCTTCAAGAAGCTCGAGAAGTACGGGGAGCGGTACGGATTCATCCAGAGCCAAAACGTCGGCACGGTCCACGGGTTCGACGACACTGGGAAGGGGGGTCTGGGCATCCTCCGGATCGCGAACTTGGCGCCGGAGTCGGTGCTCGACGACGATATCGGGCTCGACTCGCGCGCGGCGACGAACATCGTCGAGTATCGCGTCGGCGAGGACGGTGAGCCGGATACGGGTGACGAGAATCCCTTCGACGACCTGATCGAGTTCGACGAGATCAACTACGTGTCGGACCGGGCCTTCGGGAAACTCGCCGAGTACGGTCGCGCGCACGGATTCCTTCCCCCGAAGAACCGGTCCTCGGAGCGATTCGACTACTGCCCGCCGTCCAAGCCCCATCCGCATCAGCTCAAGGGTTGTCGGATTCTCAAACGCGGGACCGGCGACCTGGTCATCCGCGGCGACGTCCTCCGGGAGGACGGAGTGCTCAGACGGGGTGAAATCACCATCGAGACGTCCAAGGGCGACGGGAAGCTCTCCTGCGTCGGGTGCCACTGCACCAAGTCGTCCCAGTCACCGACGATCGTCTCCTGTCCGGGCAAGGCGATCTCGCCCGGGCTGATCAACTCGCACGACCACCTCGGTTGGGCGACGGTCGGCCCGGCCGACGGAATGAAGGGGCAGTATTCGCATCGCAACGAGTGGCGGCGCGGGAAGAACGGCATGGAGGCGATCGACAACCCGAGCAGCGACTACACCCGTACGGCGACGCTGCACGGGGAACTTCGCCACCTGCTGGGCGGGACGACGTCGATCGCCGGGTCGAGCCGGTCGAACTCCGACGGCGGTCTGGTTCGAAATCTCGACTCCGATTCGACCGGGAAAAACGTCGACGCCCAGGTCGAGTACACGACCTTCCCGCTGGGGGACATCGGCGGCACGATGCTCAAAGACGGCTGTGACTACGGGCGGATGTCGAAGGGCACTGTGCTGGGGCACGAGTCCTGGATGCCCCACATCGGCGAGGGGATCGACAAGGCGGCCAACAACGAGTTCCAGTGCCTGTCGAAGATGAAGGGGAAGGGCAAGGACTTGGTCGAGTCGAACATCACCGTCACCCACGGGATCGGCATGAAGGCCTCGGACATCCGCGAGATCGCGGCCGAGGGCGGCGCACTGGGTTGGTCGCCGCGGACGAATCTCGCGCTGTACGGCGACACGGCCGACGTCGTCACCTACCGCCGCTACGGCGTTCCGATCACGCTCGGGACCGACTGGCCGATCACCGGCTCGACGAATCTCCTGCGCGAGCTCTCCTGCGCGAAGAAATTCAGCGAGAACCACCTCAACGACCGGCTGTCGGCGAAGGCGCTGTGGAAGATGGCGACCGTCAACGGGGCCGTCGCGCTGAACGTCGACAACCTCGGCCGCCTGAAGGCGGGGTACGTCGCCGATGTCGCGATGTTCGACGGGTCGTTCGAGAATCCCTATCGCGGCGTGATCGACGCCGACACCGACGACGTGCGGCTGGTGCTCCGGAACGGCCACCCGGTCTTCGGCGACGAGCGGCTCGTCCGGGCCGCGACGACGAACTGGCCGGAGCGCGGGCGGGCGAAGGCGACCGAGGGATGCACGCAGGTCTCGCCCTGTGACCAGCCCCGGTTGGTCTGCGCTGCGCGCGACAGCAAACGCGGGGGCAGTGCTCGCAGCTACGAGAAGTTGAAATCGGCGCTGAACAAGGATTCGTACCCGCTGTTCGTCTGTGACTCCGACGAGCTCGAGGAACCGGCCTGCGCCCCGCGCCAGCCCGATCCCCAGGGGGGCAACGACCGGGACGGCGACGGGGTGGCGGACGCGGACGACAGCTGTCCGACGCTGTTCAATCCGACGCGTCCGATGGCCGGCGGCCAGCAACTCGACGGCGATGGCGACGGCGATGGCGATCCCTGTGACCCGTGTCCGACGATGGCCAGCAACACGTGCCAGAAGCAGGGCATGGATGGCGACGGGGTGACCCGCGCGAAGGACAACTGCCCGTGGAAAAACAACCCGCAGCAGACCGACGGCGACAGCGACGGCCGGGGCGATGCCTGTGACCACTCGGCCTCGGTCTATGCTGCGCACGACGGCAGGGTGACCCCGCCGTCGAAGATCACGGTTGACGAGGCCGTCGTCTCCGCCGCCGGCGGGGGTGTGTTCTTCGCGCAGGTGCCCGCCGACGCGAAGCGCTTCCAGGGCCTGAAGGGGTCCGGTCTCCCCGTTCCGTTCAAGGGCGACCTGCCCGATCGAGGTGACGTCGTCACGGTTCGCGGGCGACTGACGGTCGAGCACGGCCTGAAGGTGCTCGGATTCGTCGAGGAGTTCACCGTCCACCAGAACGAGTCGGCGACGATTCCGGCCCCGACGGTCATCGATCCCTGCGCCGTGCCGACCGGCAAGTCGGCGACCTCGAGCGACCTGATCGGCACGCTGGTCGAGGTCCAGAACGTCACCGTGACCAATGCCAACCCCGACGGGCCGAAGAACGACTACGGCGAGTTCGCAGTGGGCTCGTGTCAGAATCGTCCGCCGCTGCGGGTCGACGACCAGCTGCACGCGGCCAAACCCGACCCGAAGAAGGGCGACCAGTTCACCCGCATCCGCGGGATTCTCCACTACTCCTTCGGCCACCCGAAAATCCTGCCGCGCTCGGCCAGTAGCCTGCAGCGCAAGTGAGCGAAACGTGCACGATGGCCCGGTCGAATTCCTTGGGCCGGGCACACCGCGGCGGTCGGTCATCACCCGGCGAACCGACGTCCAACGGACTTGGAGTTGGGGGGAGAAGTGCGCGAGGGAGGATTCGAACCCCCGACCTTCGCCTCCGGAGGGCGACGCTCTCTCCGGACTGAGCTACTCGCGCAGAGACTGCACCGGCCCTGCATAGCACGCAGGTCGTGCGCGTCGTCAAGTCTGGAAGTGGTCGAGTGGTCGAGCAGTCAAGTAGCCGAGCCACGACCGCACGACCATGGCCGGCCGACAGGGCTGAAAGCTCTCCACCGCGATCGCCGCTCGACGGGCCCGCATCAGCCGCCATTTCGGCCGACGGGATTGAAAGCTTTCCACTGCGACCGCCGTACGGACCGCCCACGGCGATCGCCATTCCGGCCGGCGGTGCTTCAGCGCCGCCGGTTGCCACAGACCGAGTGCAGGCGGTCCTTCAGGGCCGTGGAAGACGGCGGATCGACCCCCAGATGATGGACAGCCGGCTCGCCCATTCAGGGGCCGGTGTTCGCCCGGCGGATCTGACGCAGGACGGCACTGGCGACCTGACGGACGCGGTCGGGTTCGGATTCGTCGCTGGCGATGCGCTGGAACCAGCTCTCGTGTTCGAAGGCGGCGCGGTTGGCGACGATCTTGAGCATCTTCACCTTGAAGCTGTCGCCGATGACGAGCCGGTGTTCGGTCCCGTCGGGTTCGACCCAGAGTCGCGTCTCGCACGTCAGGTCGGCGTCGGCTCGTTGATAGGCCCGCCTCGCGAGCGTGACGTCCCGGTCCGTGGCGACCTTTTTGAGTGTATCGTAGGCAGCGCACTCGATCGTCGTCGATCTCGTCGTCCTCCAGTCCGTACGCGACGTTTCGATCGTCGTCGATCGTGTCCCGTCCTCGAGCACGTCGCGTACCCGGTCGCGCGCTCGCGAACTGCCGATCTTGCGGGCGGCCCAAAATGCGTGGATGGCGACCTCGGTCGACTCGGCGTCGAACTGCTCGACGATCGCCGGGACGGAATCCGGTGCGGCCATCAGGCCGAGTCCGCGGAGCACGCCGATGGCGACCTCCGTGTCGTCGGTCTCGGCCAGGACCGCTTCGAGACGCCGCCGCGTCTGGTCGTGAAATCCCAGTTTGCCCAGGGCCGTCGCGGCGGCGCCACGGACCGAGGGGGCCGGGTCGTCGGTCAGCGTGGCCAGCAGCTCGTCGCGAGCCTCGCGGTCGTCGATCTTGCCGAGTGTCCACGCAGCGCGGGCCCGGACCCTCGGGCTCGGATCGTCGAGGGCGCCCCTCACCAGCTGTCGGACGCGCGGCTCGTTCCAGAGTTTGAAGCTCATGTCCGCGCCGATCTCGTCGAGCGCGGCGACCCGGTCGGCGGCGGCGTTGGAGCGCATCCGGACGCGAAAGTAGCCCGAGGTATGATAGCGGTCGATGAATCCCCCGGCGGCGTAGTTCACGCCGAGTGCGTTCCCCGCGATCGCGATCAGCAGAAGAACCATGAACTCGCCGTCTCGCCGTTCGACCGGGGCGCGCTCCGGTGACTCGTGCTGGCGGCCGAGGAAGACCGCCTCCCGCCAGTCGCCCGGGAAGGTCAGGTCGGCGACCGCTGCAGTGGTCAGAAACGAGGCGACCAAGACCAGAAACATGTCGGCGGTCACCAGTGCGATGTTCAGTCCGACCGACTCGCTGGATTCGAGGATGTAGTGCGCGCTCAGCAGGCCCGCGCTGTAGGCGACCGCCAGTGCGGCCGCGGCCGAGCCGAGGAGCCGTCGGCGCGACGCGCCCAGCGGGCGGAGAAGGGCCAACTTCGAGACGTCGGTGAATAATTTCACGGTCGGTGTCGGTTGTTTCGACTGGCGGGTGGCGTGCCGGTCGCCGTGTTTCCCGGTCTGGCCGGGTCGGGCGATTGGATCCGAGGTGCAGCTCGGATAGAATGTTCGCCGACTTCGAGATCGAGGGTGACGAGCGCCCCCGTCGATTCGGGTCCGCATCGGGTCCGCGAGCCCGATTCGAGTCCGGTCGTGATCGCACGGAAGCGGTCGTCGACCAAGCGTCTCTCCCGGGAGACTAGAATGCGACGCAGGCAAGGTCCAACCGCAACGCTGGCAACGTCGATCCTCGTCGGTCTGATCGCAGTCGGGCTGAGCCCCGCCGCGGCGGTCGCGCAGGAGTCGGGCGAATCCGCCGGCTCGACGGCGAAGAAGAAGGGGAAGGAGAAAGGCGAGAAGGAGAACGAGCCGAACATCGACCCCTACGCCCAGATCGAGAAGGCGAACGAATTGGCCGGCCAGAAGAAGTGGGAGGAGGCGATTCCGCACTTCGAGAAGGTCATGAAGTACAAGCCGAAGAAGTTCCCCTCCGCGCACTTCAACCTGGCGAACATCCTCCGGGCGCAGGACGAGTACGGCCGCGCACTGCTTCACTTCCAGATCTACGAGTCACTGCTCTCCTCGCCGGAGGAGAAGAAGTCGGTGCGAAAGAAGATCCGTTCGGTGGTCGATACGATCGGCGTCGAGAACGTCGGGACGCTGACCGTCGACGTCACTCCCGAGTCACGGGCGACGCTGTCGGTCGACGGATTCCCGGCTGCATGGAACGGCGATCTCCGGAAGTTCAAACTCATGGAGGGCGAGCACCGCATCCGGGTGGAGATCGTCGATTACCACCCGGGAGAGGCGACGGTCCACGTCGTCGGAGGGGAGTCGAAGAAGGCGACGATCAAGCCACGAATGAAGACCTTCTTCGGCAAGGTGCGGGTCGACGTCGATCAAAAGGACGCGACCATCAAATTTCACCCCGAGAAGGTCGAATCTCCGAAGGCACCGTCGTCGCCGGTAATGCGGACCTCCCCGATGGAGAAACCGGTGAAGCTGGTCACCGGCAAGTATCTGCTCGAGGTCACCAAGCCCAACTACCACCGCTGGGTGCGGTACATTCAGATCCAGCGGAACAAGACCGAGAAGGTCAGCGTCGAGATGGAGAAGAAGCTTCCGGAGGAGATTCGCTGATCCGAGGGCCGGTCAGTCGCCGTTCTCGTCGTCGGTCGGGCGTTCCTGCAGCCGACGTTCGGTCGAGTCGGGGGTCATCGGGATGCTGTAGTTTTCGCCCAGCCACCGTGCGAGATCGCGCTCCTTGCAGCGTTTGGAGCAGAACGGGTAGTAGTCGTTCTCGTCGCGCGGGGGAACGGAATCGTCACAGATCGGACAGTCGGATCGGTTCATGACGGTTGGTCGGAGGGGGAGCGATGCGCTCGCCCATTATCGCCCCGAGGTGGTCGGCGGACAAGCGAGATACGTCCAGCGGGATCGATCGCCGGACTCGTCGGCCGCAAAATCGTCGTCTCGATGTACCGACAGGGAGTACGCCATGGAAGGACCTCGTGCATCCATACTCCGGGTTGCCGCCATCCTGACGCTGATCGCCGGGGTCGCCGGCTGTGAGAAATCCTCGTCGGACGGCGGGGAGGAGGCGGCGGCGAAGGGCAGCGAAGCCACCTCGCAGAAGCAGGTGGAGGACGACGACGATCCGGAGTCGACCGGGTCGACCGACGTCTCGAAGAAGACGTATGTAAAGGCGACGGCCCGGCTGGCCTGCGTCGACATGAAACTGCGGGACAAATACAACGTCGACAAACTGGAGCGGAAGGTCTTCCAGAAACTGGGAATCGACTCGAAGGGGTTTCAGGCGGCCGAGGCCGAGTACGCCAGCGATGCGAAGCTGGAGAAGAAGATCGAGGCAAAGATCGAGAATTGCACGGAGGAGAAGGCCGAGACCTACGCCGGTGTCACGGGTGGGGGCGGGGGGGCGGCGGAGACGCAGAAGGAGAAGAAGAAAAAGAAGGGCGAGCAGAAGGATCGCCCCGCGATGGTCGGCACGATCGAGGGAGAGGTCGCCGGAGAAGGTCCGTTCGACGTGGTGCGCGCGACGATTTCGATCGAACCGGATTTCACCGCGTCCGGCTCCGTGATCGTCGAGACGCAGGGACGGACGATCGAGGTGCCGGTCGAAGGGGAGGTCTCGGACAACGATCACCTTCAGCTCTCCGGGAAGAGAAACGGGGAAACTGTCGATGTGGAGGGGGAGTTGACGCCTGCGCGGGGTTCGCTCGAAATCTCGGGGACCATCGCGGGCGAGTCGATCGAAGCGACCCGCGGGCCGGACCCTCTCCGATCCCCGGTCCGCTGCTCTCCAGTTTCGAGACGAGAGGTCCACCTCACCCCCGTCGAGATGTCGATACCGGCAGGTCCGGTCCCCCTGACGACGGGAACATTGCCGGTCCGACCCCCATCCTCTATGCTGTCCGTGGCGAGTGGACCGCCCGAGTGGCGGTAATTTGCGGCTCGTCGGGTCGGTGCGCCGGAGTGCGCACGGCACGCCCGCCGGGCAGTTCCTCCACGCGGTGATGTCACGGAACATGCGTATTTGCACCACCTGTGGCCGAAAATTCGACGAGGACGAGGACGTCTGTCCCCACGACGGCACACCACTGTTCACGGAGACGGAGGAGGAAGAGGGGGAGGCCGAGGAGGGGGAGGAGACGCCGTCGGAGGGGGAGTCCGGGGCACCCGGTGAGATTCCCGGGGCGACGGGGACGGCGGTGTCGGTCGAGGAGGCGGCCGAGGAGATTCACTCCGACGAGGCGGCCGAGGGGGGGATGGTCGATTCGTCGCTGCTCGAGTCGTCGACCGACAGCCAGCGGCCCGAGGCGGGTCCGTCGGCGGACGAACTGTTGCTCGGGGAGAGCGACGAGACCGGTCAGTCGGCGCCAGCCGGGGAAGAGCCCGCCGAGCCGCCCGTCGAGGGTGGGGGAACCGTCGATACCGGTGCGGAACCGTCCGCTGCCGGCGAGGCCGAGTCACCGGCGGAGTCGCCGGAGGACGTGACGGCCGACGAGTTGTTCGACGAATCCGAACCGCAGGCGGTCGGCGAGCCCGAGGCGGACGAACCGCTCGAGCCGGCCGAGCAGTCGGGGGGAGCGACGCTCGAGACCGATCGCGGCAGCGAGGCTCCCGACGCCGGGGGGGGGGATGTCGAGGAGATCGATTCCTTCGAGCCGGTCGAGGAAACCGCCGAGGAGCCCCCGGGCGAGGCCACTCTCGAACCGGAGTCGCCCGCGGCGGCCGGCGAGGAACTCGATGCCGACATCGAACCACTCGACGAGGAGGGAGCGGAGCTCGAATCCGGCGAGGTCCCGCAGGCCGACAGCGACATGACTGCGCCCGCCGGGGGGCCGCTCGAGGACGAGGCGTTCGACGATCTGGACGAGGAGGAGACGGCGGGCGAGCCGGAGGAAGTGTCGCTCGAGGGAGGGGCGGACTCCGACGAGATCGCCGCCGGGATTCAGGATACGCTCGGTGAGTTCGAGTCCGAGATCGACGAGGAGGAGGCTGCGCAGCCGGTCGCCATCGAGGACGAGGAGGAGTACATCTCCACGGTCCAGGTGCAGTTCGACA
>JBDGRG010000285.1:2946-7662 GCA_042218355.1 Bradymonadaceae bacterium | reverse complement strand
AACCGGTCGAGCCCTCGCCGCGTGACGAGGCTCCCAGGGATCGGACGGAGGAGGAGCAGGAAGACGAAGAGGAGACCTCGGGCTTTCCGCTCGCCGCCGTGGCCGGTCTGGCAGTCGTTCTGGTCGTCGGTACGTACGTCCTGGGGCTGTGGGGCGGCGGTGGCTCGAACTCCGCGTCGCCCGAGTCCTCCGGCGGTCAGCCTTCGGCGAAGGGGGCGGCGCCGTCGGGGGCGGCGGCTGGCGGCCCCGACGAGACGCGACGTGACGAGAAGAAGGCCGAGAAGGGGGGCGGGCAGGCAGCCGGTGGGACCGAGGGGACGAAGAAGACTCCTGAGGGGAAAAAAGCCGGGAAGAAGCCGGACGGGCCCTCGGGAGCGGGGGACGAGTCGAAGCCGGACGACGCGCCCGAGCCGAGCGACGAAGCCCGGGCTGGCTCGGGGAAGACCGACGACGAGCCGGCGGAAGGGGGCGCACCGCAGCCGGAGAAGGGCGGGCGACCGGCCCAGAAGACAGGGGCGGACGACTCGAAGGCCGAACCGTCCGAGTCGGCCGGCACGGGGACGGAACGGACGGGAGCGGAGGAGACGGAGAAGAGCGCCGACGAGGCTACGGCGGAACAACCGAGCGAGGAGAAACGCGGGACTGGAGCCCCGGCCGACGAGACCGGCGAGCGACAGCCCGAGCCCTCGACGGCGGGCGAAGAGACGACCTCGGACTCGGACACCGAAACCGAGCCCTCTGCGGGAGAGCAGACCGACGACGGTTCGGGTTCGAAGCAGGAGGGGTCCGGCATGTCGGTCGACGAGCTGAACGAGCAACTCGAGTCGATCGAGGCGCCGAAGGGCGGTGACGAGAAGAAGACCGGGGAGGGCGCCGAGTCCCAGCCGGCGTCGGCCGGTGACGATACCGCGGAGGCCGACGACGGCGCGGAGCAGGAGTCGCCGGATGGTGCCAAGAAGGAGGGGACGGGGACGGAGAGTGCCGATTCGACCGACGGAACGTCGGGTTCGGGAGGCGAGACGTCCGGCGAGGACAAAAAATCAGCGGACGAGCCCTCCCAACAGCCCTCGCCCGAGAAGAGTGGGAGCGACGAGACGTCAAAAGAAGGGGGCGACACCGAAGAGCAGCTCCAGAAGGAGCTCGAGATCAAGATCGAGTGACGAGTCGGTCGAGGTGATCCAGCGCCTCGTCGACACCACCTCGGAAGTCGATCGTATCGGTGATGACGGCCGCCCGGGCTCGGGCGGTCGGGAGCCGTCGAGCGTGTACGACCCGGTGTGCAATGCCGCCTATCCGGCCGTCCAGCTGGAGTCCCTGCCAGTCGACAATGCCGTCGCCGCCGCCGGCAGCCACGGCCCAACCGCTCGCCCCCGACTCCCAACGACGCAGGCTTCGTCCCGCCAGTTCCGCCAGCAAGTTTCGGGCGGCGAGCCGGCCGGGTTCGGACGGATAGCGGTCGACGGGACGGACGGCGTCCCGCCCCCCGCCCGCCTCGGGGCGGATGGCGACCGGCCCCGCTCCGAAGATACGGTCGGCCGCAAGCGCGCCGAGATGTGCGTCGACGGCGAAGCGGCCCCCTTCGTCGCACATCTCCGCCCGGCGGAGCCAGTCGGGGGCGACCCCCGGTCGGCAGTCGATCACGACGGACGCCGGGGAGTCGGGTTCGCCGCCGCCGTCGAGAGCGAGGTCGACCCCGAGTTCGCGAAGTCGGTCTCGGATGGCATCGCGCGCAGCGGCCGGTACGTCGGGGGTCAGGTTGGACCGACCGGCGGAGAGGCGGACGGGTCGGGTCGTCTCACCCGCCGCGGCGAGCTCCGCGGACGTCTCGACGGCCGACAGGGTGGCGCCGCGGATGTCGACGGGATCGTTCCCCTCCTCGCGGAGGTGCTCGCGCAGCTCGACGGCGGCTCGCACGGTGTCCAGATGGTGTGATGCGGTGTCGGCAGGCCGCTGGGCAGCCGGGGCCAGCAGGAGGTAGTCGAATTCGACCGGCTCGCCGTCGACCGTCAGGGAGCCACTCTGCGGGTCGAAGCGCTCGATGTTCCCGATCCGGACCGTGACCTCCTCGGGAAGCAGTCCGGAGGCCGAGAACGAGGCGTGGTTTGGAGCGAGGTCCCCCGCGACGACGAAGGGAAGCAACGGAGGGTAGGCGTAGGGATCTCTGTCGGCGACGATCTCGACCTCCAGGTGAGGACGATCCGCCGTCGCATCGACGATCTCCAGAGCCGCGCGACAGGCTTCGAAACTTGAACCGAGAACGCCGACGGTACGAGCCATCGTGACGCGAGAGCGGAGGGAACCGAGATGTGTGATGTAGGCGGGGACGGGGCGACGTGCAACGGTTCGAGCAGTCGATCGGTCGGCCGTCGAGCGGTCGAAGCCGTCAGAGCCGTCGAGCCTGCGACCGCACGACCGTACGGGCGCAGAAGCGCACGAGCGCGCGATTGCACGAGTGAAGAACCTCACGACCGGATGACCGTTCGACCGTACGACCGCACGGTCGTACGAGTGCAACAGTGAACATGGCGCTCACCTCCGGACGCCAGCGGATCGCCCTCGACTTCCGAGAGTAGCTCGACCATGGACCGACGCGAGGCCGTCGACGAGTCAGAACACTGGGTCGTCAAGATCGGGAGTTCGGTCTTCCTCCGCGACGATCGACACGTCGATCGTCCGACGTTCGCCGGACTCGTCCGTGAGATCGACGAGTTGCTGTCGTCGGGGCGGCGGGTGACGCTGGTCTCCTCTGGAGCCGTGGCACTCGGACGGGAACACCTCGGGTGGGAGCCGGCCGCCGAGCGGGACGACATCCCGGAGCAGCAGGCGCTGGCGGCGCTGGGCCAGTCGCGGTTGGTGGAGATGTACGAGACCGAACTGGCTCACTACGACCGCAAGGTTGCTCAGATCCTTTTTTCGAGGGCCGATCTCGACGACCGGGAGCGGTTTCTCAATGCCAGGCGGGCGCTGCGGCGGCTCCACGAGTACGGCGCCGTGCCCGTGATCAACGAGAACGACAGCGTGGCGACCGAAGAACTGCGGTTCGGGGACAACGATCGACTCGCCGCGATGACCTGCGGGGTGGTCGAGGCCGACATGCTCGTCTTGCTGTCGGACGTCGACGGGATTTTGGAGGTCGAGGGAGTCGACGAGTCGGGGGAACGCCAGTTCGGGGATCGGATTTCCTCCGTCGCGGTCGACGATCCCCTCCTCGACGAGGTGGCCGGTCCGGCGCGGACGAGCGTCGGGACCGGAGGCATGGTTTCGAAGGTCATGGCGGCGCGGATCGCCGCGCGCGTCGGGGCGGGGACGGTCGTCGCTCCCGGAAAGCGGGCCGGGGTGTTGCGTGCGCTGCTCGCCGGTGAAGACGTCGGGACGTTTCTCGACCCCGAACCCGGGCGCGAACTCGAGGGGAAGAAGGTATGGCTGGGGGCGAGCGCGCGGCCGGTCGGCGGCATTCGATGCGATGCGGGGGCGCGCGAGGCGATCGTCGAGGAGGGGGCGAGTCTCCTGCCGGCGGGCATCGCCGGCGTCGAGGGGGACTTCGCCGAGGGGAGTGTCGTCGAATTGCGCGACGAGGAGGGCGAGCCGTTCGCCCGCGGAGTCGCCGTCTACGGGGCCGAGGAACTCCGTGCGATCGCCGGATGCCGCAGCGACGAGATCGAAGCGGTCCTGGGCCGGCGCCTGCTGGACTGCGCCGTCCACCGCGATTCGCTCGTCGTGTTGTAGTTATGAATTATGAGTTATGAATTATGAGTTATGACGGAGAATGAAGGCGGGACGGCAGTCCGGGGCGTGTAGCGGTTCGTCGTGTTGCCCGCGGGGAGCCCGCTCGACGGCGTGAGCGCGACCAGCATCGACACCGGTCATAATTCATACTTCATAATTCAAAATTCATCATTCTATAGCTGTTGCCAGTACTGCTGGAGCAGGTCGGGCCCGACCCAGACCATCGCCGCAGTCGCCACGAGGATGAAGAGAACGAGGAAGGGGTTGAGGATGTTGTCGACGTGCACCTTGTCACTGGCGACCGGTTCCTCGTCGACGGCGAGGTCACAGGTCGGTTGAAAGCCGAAGATGGAGAGGAGATCGGCCTCGATGTGGTGGATCTCGCCGGATTCGTCCTCGAACAGGCCCTCGAGATGAGGGCGCGGGACCGGTCCGCCGCCCCGGTCGAGCAGCTGACCGTCGATCTTCAGCTCGTACTCGGGCGCCAGGAACAGCCACCGGTACGTCCAGTCGCCGCTGACCTCCAGCGTATGGCCGTTCCATTCGATTTCCATCGCGCGGTCCTCCGGTCGGGCGGGCTCATTCGTCATCGGCGTCGACATCGTCGGCCCGCACCAGCAGGTACGGTTTTCGGACGTGCGCGGCCTCGTGGCACGTCTCGTCCAGCGACTGGCTCGTGTAGGGGGGGTGCCGGGCGTCCAGCACGTCGGTCCATCCGTCCACCCCGGGGGGGAAGACGACGTCCTGGTCCTTCAGCTCGGCTTCACCGATCGTTCGACCGGTGTCGGTGTCGACTACCAGCAGGTCGCAATCAGCCATCGAGACGGAACCGGGTGGGATGCGAGGCGACTCTCGGGCGACGAGGTCACTGTACGCAATTCGGACTCGGTCGACAATTCGCGACGATCGAGCCCGACAGGAGCCGGCACGGCCGGTTCGTCGCTGCTCGGTCGGGGGAATTTCTTGACACTTCTCGAACGAGCGTGCGAC
>JBDGRG010000285.1:0-2936 GCA_042218355.1 Bradymonadaceae bacterium | reverse complement strand
CCGAGACACCGGATCTCTGTCTGACCATGACCAGTCGCCGGCCACTTCGCCCGGCGAACGCCGATCTTCGTCGTCCCACACAAATCAACCGGTCCCGAACCCCCGCTCGAGCTCCGCTGGTCTCGACCCCCGAGCCGAAAGCAAGGTGTGTGCCAGTGCCAGGTCCAGAGTTATGGTCGGGGGAATTTCTTGACACTTCTCGAACGAGCGTGCGACGGTTGCGACGCAGTGCCGGAAACTCGTCGAACCGGCACGCGGACGACTCGAGGTACAGACCCGCTGATCGGAGTCCGCGACTGACCCGACGACACGAGGTTCGTCGACGATGGCGTCCGGAAAGAACTGTCTGGGGCTCGATATCGGGTCCAGTACGGTCAAGCTGTGCGAGTTGCGGTCGCGGAACGAGGAACTGCACCTCGAGACCTTCGACTACACCTCCCTCCCCCACGAGGCGATCGTCGACGGCGAACTGATGAACGTCACGGCGGTCGCGGATGCGATCTCCACACTGCTGGATCGCAACGACGTCCGGCGGACCGAAACGGCGTTGAGCATCTCGGGCAACACTGTCATCATCAAGAAGATCACGCTTCCCCTGATGACGCAGGAGGAGCTGGAGGAATCGATCCAGTGGGAGGCCGAACAGTTCATCCCCTTCGACATCGAAGACGTCTTTATCGGCTTCGAGGTGCTGGCCCCGCGAACGGAGCAGGGCCAGATGGACGTCGTGCTGGTGGCGGCGAAGAAGGAGATGATCAACGATTACGTCGGGGTCTGCCACCGCAGCGGGCTCGATCCGCTGGTGGTCGACGGCGACTCGGTCCTCGAACCCATCGGCGAGCGATTCGTTCGCCGTCCAGAACATGTACGAATTGAACTACGGGTTCCACGAGAACGAGACGGTCACGCTGCTCGACCTGGGGAACTCGGTCATCTCGGTCAACATCGTCCAGGACGGCATCACGTCGTTCACCCGTGATCTCTCGCTGGGCGGGGCGGACATCACCGAGGAGATCCAGCGTCAGCTGAACATCACCTACGACGAGGCGGAGATCTACAAGATGGGTAGTGTCTCGCCCGAGGCCGTCGGCGATCTGGAAACGGCGGCCGGCGAGGACGAGGTCCTCCCCCAGGAGGTCGAGCGGATCATCCAGGAGCAGGCCGGTGAAATCGCCGAGAAGCTCCAGGAGTCGCTGAACTTCTACGCGGCCAGTGCGGCGGACAGTCACATCGACAAGATCGCCGTCACCGGTGGAACCGGGGCGATCTCGTCGTTGCGTCGGACGCTGTCGTCGATGACCGACATCGAGGTCGAGCTGGCCAATCCGTTCCGCGCGATCCACTGGGACGAGGGGACGTTCAGTCCCGACGACATCGAGGAGTGGGCGCCGATCGCCGGCGTCGCCGTGGGCCTGGCTCTGAGGAGGACGGACGAGCGATGATACGCGTCAACCTACTTCCCGTCGAAAAGGCGCGGCGGCGATCGGCGGGGCGGATGCAGCTGGTCGTCTTCGGCTTCTTGCTGGTCGCCGAGCTCGTCGGTTTCGGATTTCTGTACGTCGACAAGAAGAGTCAGGCCGATCGTCTGGCCGAGAAGGTCGACCAGAAAGAGACGAAGGTCGAGAACCTCAAGGAGGAGGTCAAGGGGGGCGCGAACTACGAGAAGAAGGCCGAGAAACTGCAGACGAAGCTCGACGTCCTCAAGGACATCGAGAAGAAGAGCGCCGGGCCGCTGAAGGTGCTCCGCGAGCTGCAGGTGGTACTCAGCCGGCCCGAAAACCTCGAGGAGCGGTACGCTCAGCGCCGGAAGAACTGGAACGTCGAGTGGAATCCGAACAACCTCTGGATCGAGAACCTCAAGGAGACCGGAGGCGACTTCGAGCTCGAGGGGCGAGCGATGGGGGCGGAGGACGTCGCCGAGTTTCTCCACCGCCTGGAGACTGCCCGTCATTTTCAGAACGTGCAGTTGAATTTCGTCAAACCGGTCAGCGGGCGCGGGTCGGGCGCGAAGGTCGTCAAGTTCACCGTCGACGGCAAGATCCAGTACGGCGACGGGGGCGGCAGCGGTGGCTCCGAGGGGAAGAGTGGCTCGAGCGGCGGCAACGACGACGGATGACCGGGAAAGGGTCGGGTCGACTCGAACGGACCTGGCACGGAGCGAGGCGATGGACGATTTGATCGACCAATTCAACTCCTATCCGCTCGGGCTGCGGTGGGCCGCCTTTGCGACGGTGTTCGTCTTCCTGTTCGTCGTCTTCTGGTTCTTCTTCTACAGCCCGGTGCAGGCGCGGATCGAGCAGCAGAAAGAAGAGCGGAAGAATCTGGTCGAGAAGCACCAGAAGTACAAGCAGCTGAGTGAGAATCGCGCGCAGGTCCGGAGAAAAATTAACAAATTGGAGAAAGCCATTATGCTGGCGAAGGAGAAACTTCCGGGATCGGCGCAGATTCCCCGACTGCTCCAGCTCATTCACGAGAAGGCGAAAACGGCCGGTCTGAAGATTCTGAATTTCGAGCGCAAGCCCGACGAGCAGAAGGAGTATTACGTCGAGATCCCGATCGCGATGAAGTTGCAGGGGTCGTATTCGGAGCTGACCGACTTCTTCGAGTACGTCGAGCGGATGAGCCGGATCGTCAACTTTCGGAATTTGAAGCTCAAACGGACGCCGATGGCGGGTGGGGCGGGGACGTTGACGGTGACGACGACGGCGGTGACGTACCGTTATCGCGAGAAGAAGTAACTCTCGGACGAGGGTCGAATGCGGAACGGTTCCAGTGAGCCCGCGGGGCGGGAGCGACGGTCGCCGGCCGATACCGGTCGGGTGTCCTCTTCGCGCGGATGGTGGACGGCGCTGGCGCTGCTCGTCGCCGTGGCGATCGGCGGAGGGGGTTGCGAGTACCTCGGGCTCAGCAAGGCCCCGTCGGACGAGTCGAAGTCG
>JBDGRG010000284.1:12517-14203 GCA_042218355.1 Bradymonadaceae bacterium | reverse complement strand
CCACCGAGGGGGGTGAGGCGAGTCTGAGCCGCGAAGATCTGACCGATCTGTCACAGCTCCAGCTCGACATCGTGATGGCCATCGGGGTCGGGCAGGGCGGACGTCCGGGCGAATGTGCGTGGGCGCACCTGCTGCCGAAGAACCCCGAGGGCAAACAGTGGAAGACCTTCGACGATCCTTCGCCCGAGGAGGTCGACGTCGAGTTCGACATGTTCATCCGGGCGATCGAGGACGAGTATCAGCGCAAGGCCGAGGAGCTGATCGAGACCGGAGACGATCCGGCGATGCTGGTGCTGGTGCAGACGCCCGATGGACGAGAGGAGGAGACCGAGCTCGAGGAGTTGCGCCAGCTCTGCCGGACGGCGGGCGTGGACGTCGTCGAGACGGTCGTTCAACGACGCTCCGAGGTTCATCCCAAGTACGCAGTCGGCCGCGGCAAGATCGAGGAGATCACGCTGCGCGCGCTCCAGTACGACTGCGAGCTGGTGATCTTCGGGCAGGATCTGTCGCCGGGACAGCTCCGGGCAATCACCGACGAGACCGATCTGAAGGTCCTCGATCGGACGCAGCTGATTCTCGATATCTTCGCCCAGCGGGCAAAATCCCGCGGGGGCAAGCTGCAGGTCGAGCTGGCCCAGCTGAAGTACAGCTTGCCGCGGTTGAATGCCAAGAGCGACGGGATGGACCGGCTCGCCGGCGGGATCGGCGGTCGCGGACCCGGTGAGAAGAAGCTCGAGATCGACCGCCGCCGGGCGCGCGATCGGATTCAGCGGCTCGAGGAGGAGATCGACGAACTGAGCAAGCAGCGGGCGGTCCGCCGCAAGCGCCGGAGTCAGAACGACATCCCGATCGTCAGTGTCATCGGCTACACCAACGCCGGAAAGTCGACGCTGTTGAACGGCCTGACGCAGTCGGAGGTCCGCTGCGAGAACAAACTGTTCGCGACGCTGAGGCCGACCACCCGCAAACTGCGCTGGCCGGAGACCCGTGAGATCATCTTTACCGACACCGTCGGGTTCATCCACGAGCTCCCGCCCGACCTGGTCTCGGCGTTCCGGGCGACGCTGGAGGAATTGTACGAGGCGGATCTCCTGATCCACCTCGTCGACGTCTCGGCGCCGAATTTCGAGGAGCGGATGGCGGCGGTCAACCGGATTTTGCGAGAGCTCGAGCTCGACGAGACCGAGAAGATCCTCGCCTTCAACAAGATCGACGAGATCGACCGGACGGCCGCCGAGTCACTGGCCTCGACCTACGGCGCGATTCCGATCTCCGCGCTCGACCTCGAGACGACGCGGCCGTTGATCGAGGAACTCGAGCGGCGGTTGGTTCGGATGGCGCAGTCCGACGACGACAAGCGCTGGGAGCTGGAACCGCGCATGAGCCGACGCCGTTCCTGACTCGACCGGTCCGAATCGACCGGGCGGTTCAGTCGTTGCCGGTCCCCGACCGAGAGGAGTCCTCCGCCGAGGATTGTTCCTCGAGTGCCTGATCGAGGGCCTCGAGCTTTTCGACGGGATCCTCGTCACCGCCCGATTCGTCGGATCGGTCGAGATTGTCGCGCACACTGTCCAGGTTGCTGCCGTCTCCGCCCGATGCGCTCGAGGCGCGGCCGCCGGAATCGGTCGAGGCCTCCGCGCGGTCGGACGACCCGGAGGGGCCGGGCCGTCGCGCGGGTGAGGAGGC
>JBDGRG010000284.1:11045-12507 GCA_042218355.1 Bradymonadaceae bacterium | reverse complement strand
TCTCGTCCCGCAGGACTCCTTCGGTAGGACGGACGGCGGTCTCGTCGGCCGAGTCGTTCCCGTCGCCGGCGTACTTGTCCAGTTGGCCCTCCTGGTTCATCTCCTCGAGCCGCTGGGCCATCTTTTCGAGATCACCGCGAGCGGCGTCGGTGTCGACGTCCCACTTTCCGTCGCGGGGCTGTCCGGTGACGTCTCGGTCGTTCTCCTGGTTGTCGGACCGGTCCTGGTCGTCCCGACCGTCCCCGACTCGGTCGTTCGCGCGCTCGACGTGGGGCTGATACGTCCCGCGTTCGATCTTCTGTTCGATCCGGTCCCACTTCGATTTCAGCGTCGTGAAACGCTGGTCGAGGGATCGGACCTTGAAATCCATCCGCGTCTCCGGGAGCCGCGAACGCTTCAGTTCGCGGAGCTGTTGTTCGACCTGTTTGCGCTTGTTCGTGGGCGGATAGTCGCGGTTGTCGTTGAAGAACTGCTCGTATTCGCGGCGGAGATCGTCGATCTCCTGTTCGAGCTGATTGATCTCCGCCTGGGTCTCTCGGTCGGAATCGCTCATGGGGGGACCTCGGGCGCCGGGGAGCCGACAAAGCGAGAGTACCACCGGGGGACGGCGATTCCAACCCGGGGGTCGAGCCGTCAGCGCTCACGTCTGAGCGCCGCAGGGGGCAGGGGCAACGGCAGCCCGAGCCCGGAGCGAGTCCTCCCTGTTTCGAGGGCGAGTCGTCGGCCTCTCAGCCCCTCTCTGCCGCTGCCGTCCCTCCGGGAGAGCCCCCACCCCGTCGAGTCGTCCCCGTCGGCTCGTGTTCGCACCCAGCCGACCTCGCGAGGTTGTCCGTCCGGGTCGACGTCTGACAAGGTCGTCGGGGATCGAAGTCGCAGAGTTCGTCGGCGTGTTCGAGCCTCGTGCGAAGTCGTTTCGAAGATGGTCGGAGTCGATGACATTCGAGCCGGCCGGTGGTCGTTCGCTCTGGCCGTCCTGTTGGTCGTGGCGGCGTGCGACTCCCCGCCGGCCGCGGGGACGAGCGACGCATCCGACCGGGCTTCCGCGGCCTCGAACTCCCAGCTCCAGCTGAAGGTCGTCACCGGGGGGGATCTGCCGGACGAGCCCGATCGAATCGTCGCACTGGGCCCGAACGTCGTGGAGACCGTCTTTGCGCTCGGGGCGGGCGAGCGGGTGGTCGCGGTGACGAAGTTCGCCGATCATCCGGAGCGGGCGACGGAGCTGCCCAGCGTGGGAAGCTACGTGCAGCCGGATTTCGAGTCGATCGTCTCGCGCGAGCCCGACCTCGTGGTCGGTGTCACCAGCGGCGGCGACCCGGAGATCGCTGACAAGCTCGAGGCGGCCGGAGTGCCGTTTGCGTTCGTCGAGATGAGTACGTTCGAGCAGACGCGGGCTGCGATCCGGCGCATCGGCGAATGGATCGGCCGACCCGATCGCGCGGACGAGTTGGTCGGTCGGATCGAC
>JBDGRG010000284.1:224-11035 GCA_042218355.1 Bradymonadaceae bacterium | reverse complement strand
GCGTTTGCGCCCGAGTCGGGCGACGGGCCGCGCGTGTTGATGGTCCGCGGCCGGGCTCCGATCGTCGCCGCGGGACCGGGGTCGCTGGGGGCTGCCTTCATCGAACGCGCCGGAGCGAGGAACGTCCTGAGTGGTTCGGACACCTCGCATCCGAGGCTCGACACCGAGAAGGTGATCGAACTGGCTCCGGAAGTGATCGTCGATACGACGCTGCCGTCTGCGACCTCGTCGTCGACATTCTGGCAGGACCTCGAGTCGGTTCCCGCGGTGGAGAACGGCCGGGTCCGTCGCGTGACGACCTCGGCTGCGCTGCGGGCGGGCCCCCGGATCGGCGAGGGGCTGCGAGCGGTGGCAGAGGCGATCTACGGTCGCTGAACGAGGGATGCGAGTTCGTCCGCGGTGAGGGGTCGAGTCTCACAGGCGTGTCGGGGGTCCGTCGCGAGGGGGGCCGCCTGTGAAGTCGCAGGCATCAGAGTGTTCACGAGGAGTCCGGGCCAGGGTACGACGATCGCGGAGTGAGCGATGGCACTGTCACCGGGTCGGCGGGAGGGTCCGCCGACGGCGCCACACATCGCATGGGCGGTCGCGGCGACGACGATCGTCTACGCGGTCGTGGCAGTCGTCTCACTCTCGTTCGGAAGTTCCGAGGTCGGCGGCGCGACGTTCGTTTGGGAGGCGTTGACGGGTCGGCTGGGCGAAGCCGAGCGCACGATCCTCTGGAGGGCCCGATTCCCGCGCGTCGCGATGGCCGGCATCGTCGGGGCCGCGCTGGCCACCAGCGGCGCCGTCTTCCAGGCAGTGCTCCGCAATCCGCTGGCCGACCCGTACATCCTGGGGATCTCCGGCGGGGCGGCCCTGGGCGGGACAGCGGTGTTGGCTGCAGGGGCGGCCGTCGGAGCCGGCTGGATGGGAGCGGCTGGATTGGCCGGGATCGCGGGAGCATTGACGCCCGCTGTCGCCGCGTTCGTCGGCGCGCTCGGATCGGTGGCCGTCATCTTCGGAGTCGGCCGCCTGGCGCCCGGTGGCCGCGGGGGGACCTACGTGTTGCTTCTGACCGGCGTGGTGGTCAACGCCTTCGCCTCGGCAGTCATTCTGTTCTTCAAGAGCGTCGTCTCGGCCCGAAAGGCCCAGGAGATACTCTTCTACCTGATGGGGACGCTGGCGGTGGGAGGCACGGATGGTTCGGTGGTGGCGACGATCGGCGGTCTGGTCGCACTCTGCCTGGCGGGGCTTCTCTGGTTTGCTCGGGACCTGAACGTGCTGAGTCTCGGGGAGCGCGAAGCCGCCTCACTGGGGGTAGACGCCCGATTCGTCCGTCGGGCGACCGTCGGGATCGCCAGCCTGGCAGTCGCCGCGTCGGTCGCGTTCACCGGACTGATCGGATTCGTCGGACTCGTCGTCCCGCACGGCATCCGCCTGCTGACCGGGCCCGATCACCGCTTGTTGTTGCCCTGCTGCGCCGTCGGCGGGGCGGCGTTTTTGACAGCCTCCGATCTGGCCGCCCGCGCGTCGTTCGACGTCTTTTCGACGGCCCTGCCGGTCGGTGTCGTGACCGCCTTCGTCGGAGCCCCTCTGTTCATGGTATTTCTGTGGCGCAATCTCTCCCGGGCGACGGCGGAGGGCGGAGGATGAAGCAACCGGCCTGGAGTTGCTCCGAGGGAGACCGATGAGCGAGTCGGACGATCCGTTGTTGCGGGCGGTCGAGTTGTCGAAGTCCTTCGACGAGGTCGACGTCCTCGAGGATCTGTCGTTCACAGTCTCCTCGGGGGAGTCGGTCGCATTGCTGGGCCCGAACGGAGTCGGCAAGACGACACTGATCCGGCTCTGCGCCGGATTGACCGAGCCGAGCGGCGGAGGGGTCGAACTCGAGGGCCGATCGGTCGCGTCGTGGTCGCGGCGGGACGTCGCGGCCAGGGTGGCGTTGCTCGAGCAAGCGGCGCCGCGGGTCTTCGATTTTACGGCTCTCGAGCTGGTGCTGATGGGCTTCCACGCGCGCACCAGCCGGTTTGCCCTCCCGAGCGAGGAACATCGGGCCCGCGCTCGCGAGGCGATGCGGCGGCTCGAGATCGAGGAGCTCGCTCCCCGCCCCGCCTCGGTGTTGAGTGGGGGGGAGCTCCAACGCACCCTGATGGCGCGGATGCTGGTGGCCGACGCAGCGCTCTGGTTGCTCGACGAACCGACCAATCACCTCGATGTTCGGCACCGCGTCGCGCTGTTGGAGTGCGTCGAGGAACACGTCGATGGCGGAGGAGCCGCGGTGGCGGCGATGCACGACCTGGACCTGGCCAGCCGGTTTTTCGACCGTGTGCTCCTCCTCGACGAGGGGCGGTTGGTGGCCGACGGGCCGATGGAATCCACGCTGACCGAGGAGCTCGCCAGCCGGGTGTACGGCGTGTGCCTGCGGCGCGGCGAGGTGGCCGGTCGGACCGTCTGGGTGGCGGGGGGAGACTGACGGAGGTCGGTTACTTCCCGGAGCCGGTGCTGCGCCACTCCGATTTGGCGACCCGTTCGAACAGTTTCCATCCCCCTGTGCTCTTCTTCCACAGTTCGATGTACCGCTGCTCGCGGACCTGCATCTGTGGTTCGACGACCCATCGTTGGTGGACCTCGACCAACCGTTTCCCCTGTCCCGGTGTCTCGACCAGTTTCACGTCGAGCCCGAGGATGTCGAAACCGTGCGGGGCTTCGACGTAGTGGCCGATGAACTTCTGTCGGTGAGACTTGTGCACGAGACTCGCGGCCCGGCGGAAGTTCTCCCAGCGCATGTAGCGGTGAAAGTTTCGCAACCGAACCTGCAAGTCGTTGGGCCGGTCGACCGAGCGATCCCGCTGCTCGAGGCCCTGGCCCGCGCATCCGGTGGAGACGAGCGCGATCAACACGGCGACTGCGGTCGCGATCGAGCGCAGGGCGACGGGGGGACGGGTGTTGTGCACCGGTTTCCTCGGGCGCGGGTAGACGGTTCGGCAGACCGGGCGAGCGGCATACCACGCCCCGCGGTCGACCCCAAATTTGAAGTCGCGAGGCGGGTGAGAGACGAGGGGCAGAAGGGGGGGCGAGGGAGGAAGCCCCATCGGGTGGCGTGTGGCGTGCGGGTGGGGAGGGCGCGCGGCGGGACCGCTCGCGATGGACGACGGACGTCGGGAGAGGGGCATCCAGCTGCGGTCGTCTTCGGGACGTATGTGTGGCGAGACCGGACCGTCCGACGGCTGCGACGAGTACCGGAGCGGGTCGTCGGTCGGGCCTCGAATCGGACGCTGCCGCGGCACGGATCCGGGGATGTTCGCCCCGGATTGCAGGGGGCGAGATGGAATTCGACGCAACGCTCGCCGTGGAAACGGCGATCACAGACACGTGGCGGGAGGGTTTCGACGTCCGGCCGTCTTCCGCGGTTGACGCGGTCCAGGGAGTGGGGGACGTCGCCATCCCGTGGTCCGACCCGACCCGTCGGGCCGCGCGGCCTCCCGTGGCCGGCATCTGGTCGGGTGTGCACGCGCGGGCGTGCCGGAGGGCCCCATGCGGGCACGTGTGTCTCGACATCAGGGGCGGTTCGTCGGAGCGGTGGCCAACTTGGCCGCCGCCGCGGGCGATGGGCTGGAAGCCGGTTGTGTTTTTTGGCCGCCTCGTACACCGAGCTGGAAGCGCGGTCGACGTTCAAATCGTCGGAGCGGTCGCCATCCTTGCCACCGCTGATTTCGGTGGGACAGAAGTCTACCGTACCAGAGGAACGGGTTCACCGAGTGGATTCTGAATCCCCATTCGCCCCGTGGAAGACGGTTGCCGTCCCACTGTGCGTGTGTCTCTGGGCCGGGCCGAGGGGGCGGTGCGACTTTCGGACGATGCGGGGTTGACACGACGACCGCCGATGCGGGCATGTAGGCGAGCGATCGACGTGACTGCCGAGATGATTTGGAGGAGACGGTGACTGACGAGATCGACGACGCATTGCGGAGTCACGTGGTGGATGGGACCGAGCGAGCCGATGTCGACGCCTCGAGCGCGGTCGCGCGGGCGGCGGACTCGGACTGGACCCGTCTGCTGTGTGCGCTGGCCGGCGATCCGGAGATCCATCGGACCTGGGCGTCGGCTCGCGACGCCGACGAGATGGATGCGCTCGGCCGACTCGTCTGGGTGCGAGCCGAGACGGAGGAGGTCGACGGGGCGATCGATGCGAGTCTCGAGACCGATGCGTCCACCGATCTGCTCGACTCGATGGCGCGGGCAGGGGTCGGCTGGGTGCACGACGCGCTGGCCGAGGCGGCCACCGACGGCGAGCAGTCGGTCGAAGCCGCGATGGTCGCCGCACTGGGTGAACCGGCCCAGCTTCGGGGGCCGTTGATGCACGCCGAGGTCGTCGAGCTCGCCGGCCGACTGCTTCGCGTGGCGGCGGCTGCGCGGGCCGGCGAACTCTGGGATCAGTTTCTGGTCTGGCGGGGCCGTCTCGAGGAGATGGCCGAGCGGGACGAGTCGGATCCGACCCTCGAGGATCGGTGGTTACGGCGGCTGGACGGGGCGGCCGCCTGTCTGGACCGCACGCTGTACGCCCGGGGGGCCCTGACCGGCGACTACCGGTGGGATTGGATCGACCAGCCGGAGCTGGTCGGGGATTTTCTGCAACTCTACGGTCCGACCGACTGGTTGGAGGTGCTCGGTTTCCTGGAGGTTGCCCACAGTCCGGCGTACGAGCTGGCCGCCCATCTCGCCGTCGGGGCAGCTGACGGCGTCGGCATCGAGCCCCCGCGCGAGGCCGAGGTCGAGACACTCTTCGAACTGCTCGCGAGCGAACCGTCGTCCGACGGCTCGGAGGGGGGCGATTGGGAGCGACTGGCGAGTGACGCCGGTCTGCGTCTGCAGGTCGCCCTCGGGGGCGAGGAGTTCGGTCGGCTGCTCGCCCAGAGTGCCGCTCACGAGCGGCTGGTCACGCACGGGGTTCACTCTCCCGGGGTGCCGGGGCTGCCGCTGTCGTGCACGTCGGAGTCGTATCTGGAGACCGAGGCCGTCGAAGAGGTGACCGCCGAACTGGTCGACGGGGACGTCCCGGAGGACGAGCGGATCGTCGCGTCGGTTCGCACACTCTGCGATGCACGCGACTGGTATCTGCGGCGGGATGCGGAGGTCGGAGATCTGGTGCGCGACGTGGCGCGAGCCTTCGGCCGGGTCGATGCGCCGGCGGTCGAGTTGGCCCGCGAGCAGCTGGAGCGGACTCTCGAGGGGGAGAGGACGGCCCCGGCGGCGACGCTCGCCGGGGCTCTCGACGACGGGCGCGACGGCTACTCGGTCCTCGCGGACCAGGCGGCCTCACACGAGCGCACACTGGGGATGGACTGTGCCCGTCGCCTGGCGGCGGTCGGCGACCGGCCGGCGCTCGAGCGCCTCGGTGAGTTGTGGGCGGTGCGGGGGCCCGTGCTGCGCGCGCCGTTCTTCCGGGAGGTGCTGCGCGACGGGCTGGAGGTGCTGGACTGAACTGCCGGCGCGACAGGCAGGGACAACCTCGATCGTGCATCCGTTGCCGCGGGGTCAGCCGGTTTCGCCTCCGGTCTCGTCGCTTGGTTCGGTCGGGGGCGGGGTCGTCCGTCTTCCGTTGGCTCGCTCTGTCTGGCTGGTCTCCTCGTGCGCCGCACGTTCCGCGGCTCGGTACACGTCGGCGATCGGTGTGTCGGTCGCGGCGGCGAGTTCACGGCAGTCGTCGTACTCGGCGCTGCACTGCAGGCGGCGATCCCCCCAGTATCCGATCTTCACGTCGACGTCGCCGTATTCGGTCTCGACCGTTTCGACGGTGCGGTCGAGCACCCGCCGTTCGAGGTGTTCCGTCCGAACCCCGAATGTCGTCGTGTGGCGAAACAGCGCCTCCAGCAGTTCCTCCTGCCGATCGGAGCGCCCGAGCACGGTGAATCGCAGCCCCTCCCGTCCCTTCTTCATCGAAAGCGGTTCGCGGACGACGTCGAGTGCACCCAGTTCTCTCAACGTCTCCGCGGCGGCTGCGGCGTGTTCGGGTTGCATGTCGTCGACATCGGTCGTCAGACGACAGATCCGTTCGGTTCGCCCGGGCGCCCCCGGCCCGATCTCCGCTCCGTCGGCTCTCCGAAAGGCCAGCAGCCGGACCACGTTGGCGACAGCGTCGAGGTCGCGCGAGCCGGCGCCGAAGCCCGAGGTCTCGACGGTCCCCCGGGGGCGCGTAGCGTCGCTGGACTCGTGGGCGACCGTCCGGACGATGGTTGCCCCGGTCGGAGTGATTCGCTCGGCTTCGACATCCGTGTGTTCGACCGCCTGTCCCTCCAGCAGCCGAGCGGTCGCCGGGGCGGGGACCGGCATGGTTCCGTGGTCCGTCTCGATCGTACCGGTGCCGACGGGAGCGGTCCCCGCCGACCACGAGTCCGCAAGTTCCTCGATCACCCAGGCGGCGCCGACGAAGTCGAAGATCGAATCGAGCCCCCCGCACTCGTGGAAGTGGACGCGATCGACCGGGACGTCGTGGATCTCGGCCTCCGCCTCTCCCAGCTCGCGAAACATCTGGGTGGCACGACCCCGCACGCTCGCCGGGAGATCGGCGCGGTCGAGCCGGTCGAGGATCGACGAGAGATGGCGGTGATCGGCCTCGGCCGCGGAGTCCCAGTCGGCAAACGTCACCTGCGTGGCCGCCAGTGCGCCCCGGACGACCGGCTCGGCGATCACTCGGACGTTGCCCAGCCCGAGGCCCGAGAGCACTTCTTCGATCTCCGAGGGCGAACAGAGCCCCGCGTCGATTGCGGCGCCGAGAAACATGTCGCCGGCGAGTCCGCCGACCAGGTCGAGGTGGACGTGCATGTCGGGTTCCATGTCGAGGAGGGGGAACGGGTCTGGCGGTCGCGATCGTGGCGGGAGGCCGGGGCCAGGCCGATGCGA
This sequence comes from Bradymonadaceae bacterium, assembly GCA_042218355.1. GTDB lineage: Bacteria > Myxococcota_A > Bradymonadia > Bradymonadales > Bradymonadaceae > CAJXPB01. The sequence continues at coordinate 4,156 of JBDGRG010000284.1, read as the reverse complement.
CGGCGCGGCCCGGGCAGCGCACCGCGTCGAGGGTTACTCCCGAGGGTCGCTCAGTGCCAGTCGGTTCATTTTGGTCGCCAGTGCCGCCGCGCCGAACCCGTTGTCGATATTGACGACGGCTGTCCCCGGCGCGCAGGAGTTGAGCATCGTCAACAGGGGCGCCATTCCGTCCAGGTGGGCACCGTAGCCGACGCTGGTCGGGACGGCGATCACCGGCTGTCGGGCGAGGCCGCCGATCACGCTGGGCAGCGCGCCGTCCATGCCGGCGACGACGACCACGATGCCCGCGGCGTCGAAGGAGTCGATGTCGGCGGCGAATCGATTCAGCCCGGCGACACCGACGTCGTGCAGCTCCTCGGTCGGGTTGCCGAGCAGTCGCGAGGCGACGGCTGCCTCTCGCGCGGTCGGACCGTCCGATGCGCCGGCCGAGATGACGAGCACCTCGTGGCGTCGGTCGTCCGGTTCGGCGGGTTTCAGCGCAGCGATCCGCGCCTCTTCGAACCGCGCCAGATCGGGAATCTCGGACTCCAGTCGCCGACCGGTTTCGCCGTCGACTCGAGTTGCGATCAGTTGTTTGCCGCGCTCGGCGTGCTCGACGAACAGATCGACGAGTTCGTCGCGGTTCTTCCCTTCGGCGAGGACGACCTCCGGGATGCCGGTGCGTGCCTCGCGGTGCGGTTCGAACCGGCCGAGGATGTTCTCCTCGAACGGGCGGCGGACCACGCGCTGGACGATCTCGTCCTCGTCGAGTTCACCGTCCCTGTACTGGCGCAACAGCTCGCGGATGGAGTCGTCGGACATGACAGCTCCGGAAAACGTCGGGGATTCGGTGCGTGTGACGGGCGTTGCTCGCACGAGTCCGACGGACTAGCGGTCGGTCGGGGCGTACGTCCAGTGCCGTGCGGGTGGGGCAGGGGAACGCCCCGGGCCGTCGAGATCGAGGGGGCCGGTCCGGCGAGTCGGCGGAGGAGGCCGGCGATCAGGCGGGATCGGCGCTGACGCTTCCCGTGCGGTAGCCCTGGAGATCGACGGTGACGTCGTCGAAGCCCGTCTCCTGGATGCGGGCGGCGATCGCCCGCAACTGGTCGCCGTCGAGGAGATCGGCGAGTTCGTCGGGCGCAACCTCGATGCGCGCGGTCCCGGCGTGTGCGCGGACGCGTACCTGACGAAAGTCGCGGTCGTAGAGGATGTCTTCCGCGCGTTCGATCCGGCGGAGACGCTGTTCGGTCACGCGGCGGCCGTGGGGAATCCGCGACGAGAGACACGCCTTGGCCGGTTTGTCCCAGACCGAGAGATTCAGCGCTCGCGCCATGCGTCGGACGCCCTGCTTGTCGATCTCGTGCGCGAGGAGGGGTTGGTAGACGTCGCGCTCGTCCATCGCTCGCAGCCCCGGGCGGTGTTCGCCGCGGTCGGAGGCGTTGGTCCCCGACGCGAGCGTCTCACAGCCGAGTGCTCGGGCGATCTGCTCGAGCTGGTCGAAGCGCATCGACTGGCAGAAGAAGCATCGATCGGGCGTGTTCTCGCGGAAATCCGCGTCCTCGAGTTCGCTGAAGGACATCCGTTCGTGCCGAATGCCGATCTCCCGGGCCACCTCGTCTGCCTCCTCGAGTTCGCGATCGGGAAGCGTCTCGCTGACGGCCGTCACGGCGACGGCGTCGTCGCCCAGTGCCCGATGTGCGAGTGCGGCGACGACACTCGAATCGACGCCGCCGCTGAAGGCGACGACCAGATCGCCGAAATCAAGCATCTCGGCCTGAATCCGTTCGTAGGCCTGCGCCAGCGGGGCGGGGAGACTGTCGGTCGCGGTGGTCACGATGGATCCTCGACGGCGAACGAGACGTGGCGGTAGCCGAGCGAGCGGAGTTCGTCGCCCAGCTCGGAGAGACGCTCGGCCTCGGGGAGTTCGCTGAGCGACGAGGGCTCGAGGATCAGGTGGTCCCCGTCCTCGGCCTCGCGACATCCGCCAAACGGGAAGTCGAAACGGTCGCAAAGGCGCCGAATGTCGGTCTCCTCGTCGGTCATCGTCGCATCACTGTGCTACTCGGCTGTCGGTCGAGACGGGAACGAACCGTCGGGCGGTCGATCCCGAGGCGTTGCTAGTGCAGCGGGGCGGCCAGACGGATCGGGTGGTCGGCGACCCTCCAGTCGACGCTCTGGCAGTGGCCCGCCCCCTCGCCCGTCTTCTGATAGGGCATCGGCCGATCGCTGGTTTCGACACGCACGTGGCTGTACAGGAAGTCCGCCGAGGTCCCGGGCGGGAGCCGCCCCTTCCACATCGACGGCAGCCGGCGCAGCACGCTCCAGACCGACCCGTCGAAGCAGCGCAACATGCAGTAGCCGCGCCGGAGAGTCGCGTAGGGAAACATCCGGATTTTGTAGCCCCAGTACGGAACCGAGGCAGTCGCACACGTCTGAACCGGCCCGTCGTACAGGATCGCTCCCTCGCCGTACTCCTCCTGGATCTCGCCGCGTTGGTCGATTTTGAAGGCCCGCTCGCCGCGATTCTCGACCGTGACGTGAACCGAGTTGCGAGTCAGGACTCGGGGAATGGTCCGCGTGAAGACCGAGGCGACATACCCCGGAATCCCCGTTGCGTATTCCTCGAAGGCCGTCCCCTGGACCATCTCCTTGAAGTCCTCGTAATCGTTGAGCACCTCGGCGTCCCAGCCGATGCCCGCGAACGGGAACATCTCGTCGTCCGAGGTGAGCATGTCCAGGGAGTAGACGGCTAGCGGGGCGCCGGCGCGGAGCGCTCGCAACTTGTCGGTCGCCGACTCGGTGCCCAGATAGGCGGCGATGGCGTTTCCGGATCCCATGCGGAGGACGCCGACCAGGGGGGCGTCGCTGCGGTCGAGTCGGCCCTCGCGGATGCGCCGTTCGAGCGCGTTGACGAGGAACATCACGGTCCCGTCGCCGCCGCCGGTAAAGACGACCGGGTAGTCGCGCTCGAGCAGCAGGTCGATGGTCCGCTCGGCCTGCTGAAAGTTGTCGGTCAGATACAGGTCGTCGGAGGGGATCAGCCGTTGAATCTCGTGGTGCAACGTCCCGGACCATCCCTTGGCCAGGGCGTTGAGCAGCACCGCATAGCGGTCCGGTGCGTCGACGACCCGGATCTGGTCGTCCTCGTCGCGCCCGAAGGCGGCGACCTGATCGGGATCGTTGTCGGCTTTGGCGGAGAGTGTGGTGACGTCAGCCATCGGGTCGGCCTCGCCTCATGGGCAGAAGGGAACGCAGACCTTGCCGGACTGGAACGGACGGTCGCAACACTCGTCCGATCCCTGGCACTGGGACTTGTTCTTGCACAGGCCGTCGGTGACCGGGCAGCTGTTGCTGCAGCGCCCGGGCTTGGACCCCGAGCCGCCGGGATTCGGGCAACAGCGCTTGCTGCCGGGGCACTGGCCGTTGTGATCGCACGGCTTGCCGCCGGGCGTCGGACATCGACCGGGTTGGACGCAGAGTTTGCGCTGGCCGACGTTGAAGCTGCAGCAGCGCTGGCCCGACTGACAGTCGGATTTGCTCTTGCAGAACCCCCCCGAGCCGAACGAGCAGTTCGACCGCTTTTTACAGACGCCGCGCAGGCTCGTCCCCTGTCGGTCGGGGCAACAGACTTCGTTCGTCCCGCACTGCGCGTTTCGGTCGCAGGTCTGAACCGTCGCGTCGGGAGCCGGGCCGGCGTCGGTCGGGGAGGAGTCCGGCGGGAGAGTCGTATCGGTCGAGCCCCCGTCCGGCTGGGGGAGCGTATCGTTCGTGCCGCCGTCGGTGGCGCCGCCGTCGAGGCCGACCTCCGGGTGCGTATCCGGAGCGGAACCGCCGTCTCCGACGTCGGGCTTCGGAGGGGTGTCGGGTGTGGGGCCGGTATCGGTCGGGTTCGGGTGCGCGTCCGGGGTCGGAGAAGCGTCGGGCGGGGGCGGGCCGGTGTCGGACGATCCGCC
>JBDGRG010000284.1:0-213 GCA_042218355.1 Bradymonadaceae bacterium | reverse complement strand
GGGGGTGTGTCCGCAGTCGAGCCGTCCCGATCGGTCGTCCCGTCGAGTCGTGTCCCCCCGGCATCGGCGTCCAGTCGCCATGTTCCCTTCAACCGGTTTCGAGTCCCGGCGTCGTTCGAGCAACCCAGTGCGAAGGTGCTCACGGCAACGAGTACCGAGGCGGCGAACAGGGTCGTGCAGGTCTGCCGGATCATCGTCGTCTCCCGGTGGGCG
>JBDGRG010000283.1:0-5659 GCA_042218355.1 Bradymonadaceae bacterium | reverse complement strand
CCCACGTCTACGTCTCACGTCCACGTCCCACGTCCACGTCTCACGTCCACGTGCTACATCCACGTCCCACGTCCACGTTTCACGTCTCACGTCCACGTGTTACGTCCACGTTCCACGTCCACGTCCCACGTCCACGTCCCACGTCCAGGTGCTACGTCCACTTGCACATCCAGCGGGTTCCTCGATCGTCGTTCACGGCGCTGAAGCACCGCCTGCGCTCGGTCTGTGGCAGCCGGCGTCGCTAAAGCAACGCCGGCCGGAATGGCGATCGATGAGGCCCGTCGACCGGCGATCGCGGAGGAGAGCTTTCAACCCTGTCGCCCGGCAATGGTCGTGCGGTCGTGGCTCGACTAATCGACCACTCGACGGCTCGACGGCTCGACGGCTCTACAGCTCGACGACGGCCGCCGGCCCGGCCGCTACCCCCTCGTCTCTCGCGCGTACTCGTAAAGTCGGACGTCCGCATCGCAGACGTCTCGAATGCGAGCACGCACCTCGTCGGAGATATCCTCCGGGCCGATCGGCGCGGGATTCGGGTTGCTCCGGGGCAGGTCGAGTTCGACGCCGAACTGCCGCTCGAAGTCGGCGGTGAACGCGTCGAGTTCCTCGACGAAGCCGACCAGGTCGAACCGGTCGAGATTGCGACGGGCCCGCTGCTGGACCGCGTCGCGCTCGCGATAGTCGGGGCCCGTCCCGCCGGCGCCGGCGAGGTACGAGACGAACAACTGCCCGATCCCGCGGCCGCGGTTCGAATCGAGGAAGGACTCGATATCGTCGTTGATGTCGTACCCGGGTTCGTCGCTCCCGCCGTACTTGTTGTAGAGGAAGTGCGAGATCCAGCGGTCGACGGGGTCTCGGAGCGTGACGATGAAGTTGAACTCGTCGCCGAACCGCTCGAGCATCGGCTCGCACACCTCGACGTGCCCCGACGTATACCGGGTCCGCGGATGTCCGAGGTAGTAGGCGAGCATCGTGCGGCGCGCCGTCCAGGTCGGGGCGTCGGTGCCTTCGACGGCACCGTCGCATGCACCCGGCCGGATCCGTTCGATGCCGTTTCCCTCGAAGACCCAGGTCGACAGATACAGACGCATCAGCGCACTGTCGACGGCGGTCGTCGCACATTTCGGCACCCGGATGAAGGCGATCCGTTCGTCGATGGGACCGGCGGCGGTACGACCGACGAAGTCGCGTGCCGTGCGGAGGGCCTCCGAGCCGGCCTCGGTGGGCAGCGCGGAACGGATCGAGGAGAGTGTGCGGCTCCAGTCCATGGTCTATCCCGCTTCGTCGACGAGTTCGCGATAGATCTCGGCCAGCCGCCGCCCCTGTCTGGAGGCGTCGAACTCCTCCTCCACGTGTCGCCGGGCGTGCTCGCCCATCTCGGGCCACTCGTCGGCGCGGGCGACGAGCCGGCGGATGTTGTCGGCGACGGCGCCGGGGTCGTTCTCGGGCCCCAGCAGACCCGTCTCGCCGTCGAGCACGACGTTCGGAATGTCGGCGTGAGTGGTGCTCACCACCGGCATCCCGGTCGCCTGCGCTGCGATGAGCGTCACCGGGGCGCCCCCCTCGCTGTCACCGCGAGCCGACGTGCGACTCGGAGAGAGCAGGAAGTGATGCTCCAGAAATTCATCGAGTAACTTCTCGTACTCGAGGAATCCCCGCCTGTCGACGCGGTCCTCCAGGTCGTACGTCTCGATCGCGCGCTCGATGCGTCGTTTCTCTCGCTGCGAGCGGTCGAGGTCGGTCGCATCGCCGGCGATGGTCAACTCGAAGTCGAGTTCGTCCTGCAGCCGCCCCAGCGCCTCGACCGCATCGGGGATCCCCTTTTTGGGTTTGAAGCTCGCCGCGACGAGGATACGGACCGGTTCGTCCGGCGCGAGCGACCGCGGTTCGAAGGCCAGCGCGTCGGGGTCCACTCCCAGATGGTGGACGCGCACCTTCTCGGCCGGACAGCCCAGGTGGACGATCTTCTGCCGCATGCTCGGTCCCTCGGCGAGCACACCCGTGACGGCATCGAAGAGATCGCGGTATCGATCCCGCCATCGCGGGTCGTCCTTCGGCAACAGGCTGACGTCGTATCCGTAGAACGTCGCGACGTGGGCGGCGTCCGCGCGCCGGGCGACCTCGACGTCCCGCCAGGCGACGGGGCCGAAGTGGGAGTGCACGAGGTCCGCGCCCTCGGCGACCGAGGATCGATGGCCGACCCACCGGCTCAGCTCCCATCCCTCGACGGCGTCCTCGACGACCGGTGTGCGGCGCAGGTGCCAGAGCAGTCGGTCCGCCAGCGGTGCCTCGACCCGGCGTTCGTCGAACACCTCGAGCGAGTCGACCGGGAACTCGTCGAGGTTGAGCGTCTCTCGACAGACGACCCGGGTGGCGACGTCGTCGGGCAGTGACTGAATCTGCCGGTGCAACCATTTCTGGGTCCGCGGCAGCCACCGTTTGCAGCTCTGTACCACCGTCAACCCGCTCACGGCTCCCCCTCGCCGCCCCACCGGGAGACGTCGACGCCGAAGTCTCGCTCCAGCAGCTCGAGGTCCGACTGGAGGCTGAAGGCGACGTATCGTCGCTCGTCGTCGGAGAGCGTGGCGTCGGGGGCGGGCGTCTGCAGAAACGCGCGGTACGTGCGGCGAAGCCAGTCGGGGGCCGACTCGATCGTCTGCTCGTCGACACCGGCGACGTCCTTCACCAGCGCCGACAGGCGGCCGTCGTGGAAATCCGGTGTCCGATTGTACGCTTCGTCCAGCCCCCGGAGCGGCACGTCGGTCGCGAGATCCAGAAAGTCGAAGACCTCGCGGAGGACCGCCTCGGGGTCGCGGACGAACCGTTCGAAGTCGACCAGATGGATCGCGTCGCGCGAAAAATGGGTCACGTAGCTGCGAAGCTGGGCCGCATATCGTGACGTGTGCACGATGTGCGGGCTGTCGTCGACGTGTCGTCGCTCGTCGTGGTAGCCGTTTCGCAGGGCGTGAGCCAGATGCGACTCGATTCGGTCCCAGGGATCCCGGAGGACGTAGACGAACCGAAACTCCCGGTCGAATCGCGCCATCCGGGCGGAGGCGTCGGGGAACAGGGGCTGTTTGGTGTAGTTGGTCGACGCCTCGAGTGCGACCTCGAAGGAATCGTGCGGTTGAGGCCAGAAGGCCTCGTACGCCTCGATCCCGTCGCCCTCGTGCGATTCGTCCGTGAAAAAATCGGGCTCCTTGACCTCGCACTCGGCGATCGCCGGGTGCTGACAGGCGTGGTGGAACAGGCTCGAGGTCCCCGCTTTCATCGCTCCGATGATGGCTGCGAAACGGTCGATCACGGGGGAAGAGTGCCGCCAGAGGGTGACGAGTCGCGATACTGCACGACCGCGGGGGCCGGGACGAGCCGAGTTCGAGAACCGACGCGACCGAGCCGCGCGACGTTCCGAAGCGATCCGAGGGGAGCGGCCCTGGCGATCGGCGAGACGCACCGGTTCCGTCGTATCAATCCGACGGCTCGTCGGTCTCGGGATCCTCGAAGGCGGGCTCGTCAGCCTCCTCGTCGTCCGAGTCGTCGTCGTCGGAGTGCTCGCGGAGTAACTGGACGATTTCGCCGACGTCCCAGATCGCCCGTCGGCCCGACGGGAGCAGCAGGAGGAAGGCCGGTGTGACGACCAGCGTCACCCCGAGCCCCACCAGCGCGCCCACGTACGGCGAGCCGATATCATATCCCGTGCGAAGACCGTACATCGCCAGGCCGACGGCGGCGGCCGCCCCGAGGAAGGGCGCGATCGTCTCGTAGAAATCGCGCTGACGAACCGGACCCTCGCGAGTGACGTACCAGATGAGGACGGGCGCCCGAATCACGAGCCCACTGATCGAGTAGAACGCTGCCACGCCGACGACGCCGAACGGCAGACCGGCGACGAAGGAGGCAATCGAGAGGACGGAACCGATCGCCCCCCAGCGCATCATTTGGTCGGTGCGGTCCTGCGAAATGAACAGCCAACCGGTCGTCGCGGTCGCCGGTTGATAGAACAGGCCGACTCCCAGCGCGATGAAGATCGGTGTGGCGTCGAGCCAGTGTTCGCCCAGAATCGCCGCGATCAGCCAGTCGGCCGTCCCCAGCATGTAGGCGCCCAGCGGGAGCGTCACCATCAGCAGCTTTTCGAGGATCCGCACGTAGGTTCGGCGGTACTTTTCCGGGCGATCGAGCAGTCGGGCCAGCAGAGACTTCGAGACCGAACTGATCGGCTGTCTGATCTCGGTCAGCGGCAATTTGAGGATGTCGTGCGCTTTGCGGAACAGACCGAGCGGCTGAGCGCCGAAGTAGCGTCCAATGAGGATGTCGTCGAAATGGCGCGACAGATAATTCAGAAGACTGTATCCGGTCAGATGGCCGCCGAACGTCAGCAGCTCCTTGCTTCCGTCGGCGATCCGCGGGGAGGCCGGGCGCCATCCGCACAACAACCAGACGCCCGCTGCCATCGCGAAGGACGAAAAGACGCTCCGGGCCACCAGTGCCCAGTAACCGAAGTCGGCGGCGGCCAGACTGATCGCCAGTGAGACCGACAAGACCAGTTCGACGAAATTGAGTGCGGCGAGCTCGGTAAACCGCATCTGGCGGCGGAGGATCGCTTCGTGCTGGATCATCAATCCGCCGAACAGAAACGTCGCGCTGAAGACGATGGTGATCTCGAAGAGGCGCGGTTCCTCGTAGAACCAGGCCAACACCGGGGCGGCGGCCGCCGTGCCGATCATCAGCAACACGCTGATGCCGACGTTGACCCACATGAGGGTCGTCACCTGTTCGTGGGTGATCTCCTCGCGCTGGACGGTGGCGGCGGAGAGCCCCATGTCCTTGAACATCTCGAGGAAGCCGGTCACGGCGACGACCATCCCCAGTAGCCCGAAGTCCTCGGGGGTCAACAGCCTCGCCAGGGCGATCGTCGCGCCCATGTCGATCAGCGAGCGCCCCCCCTGCGAGATGCTCTGCATGACCGCCCCCCAGACGCTCTTGCTCCCGAGGTCGCCCTCGAGGTGCTCGGTATCGAGGTACTGTTGACCTTCTGAAGCGTCCATCCGTCGATCGTCCGTCAGAGAGGGTCGACCCGCGACAGCACGGGACTGTCATCGCTCGTCGCACCGACACACCGTTCGGACCGCTCCGTCCGCCGAGCCCCTTACCAGCCTTCCCACCAGTCCGAGACGTCTCGGCCGACCAGTGACGACAAGTTCGGGTTGTGCCGCTTGAATTCGGAGGTCAGAAAGTCGCGCGTCTCCGGATCCATCGGGGGATAATCCGACTTGCTGGCGAGGAGAGCGACGTCGTCGAGCAGCGACTGAACCGACCGTCGGACCCGCTCGCCGAGTCCGAGCGACGTCGTCGGGGCCCCGTCCGGCAGATGATCCGAGTACAACGTGGCCTCGCGATTCGAGCCCAGCGCGTTGGTCAGACGTTTGAGACCGGGGAACCGCGGCACCCTGGCGCGGTTGCGGTGCGTGTTCACCTCGTCGACGTCGATCGCGGCCTCGAGCCCCAGGAAGTCACAGACCTCGTCGACCACGGTCTGAGTCTCCTGGACAAATCGCTCGAAGATAACGCACCGGATCTGAGAGTCCTCGACGTGCTCGAGGTATCGCTCGAGGTTTTCCTGGTAGTAGCCGTACTTCAGGAAATCGTGGGGGCCGGCTCG
>JBDGRG010000282.1:0-2612 GCA_042218355.1 Bradymonadaceae bacterium | reverse complement strand
TCTCGGTGGTCGGAAGCGAGCCTATCTTGGTCGGCGAGGGACTGAAGGTCTCGACTTTGATCGTGTACTCGTAGTCGCCGCCGCCGACCGGATTGTCCGCCCCGTCGTTGGGACCGTGTTTGACCCGGATGCCGACCTCCCCGTCGGTGCGGCTTCCGTAGAGAAACTCGACGCTGCGCTTCTTCCCGGCCTTGTTCGGCGCTTTGATCTTGTGACCGCGGCGGTCGAAGAACCGGCTGCCGCGCTGGGGGTCCTCGAAGTAGTTTCCGACGGCGACCGACGGTTTGAGTTTGCTGTTCTTGGTCGGCTCGACGGTCACCCGCACGGCCTGCCCGCGCCGGGTACTGAGCAGATAGAAATCGGTGTCCGGTTTCCGCTTGTTCTGACCGGCCGTCCGCGGCTGATTGATCTTGCCGTCGACCGACATGCCGGGCTGCAGCCAGACCAGTCGGTCGGTCCGTTTGTTCTGCGCGGTCTGGATCGTCTCGAACTCGGAGTCGACCGTCGCGTCGGCGAACTCGACGACCGACGAGGTGTTGCGCAGCTGCCGTTGAAACCCCTCGATGACGGTCACTTTCGACCGGTCGTCGGCGAGCTTGGTGGTCAGCGAGACCTCCTGCGTATCGCTTATCTGCTGGCCGATCGTATACGACATCGTCCGCTCGGCCTTTCGATCGTAGACGTAGACGAGCGGATCGTGGATCGACCGCTGGCCGATGCTGACGCCCTTGGCGTCGACCTTCAGGTCGTCGATGTCGGAGGTGTCGACCTGGTAGGTGTTCAGCGTTCCGTCGAAGGTCCGGTTCTGTCGGGAGGGAACCGAAACCTTCTTCGGCTCCGGCAGCGGGATCGCGGACGCCGACAGTCGATACTTCAGCTTTCCGTTGTTCGGCACGTCCTGCTGCTGGTTGTCGGGCAGAAAGTTCCGCAGGTCGGAGACCGCGATGGAGTAAGCGCCGGGGACCGGCAGGAAGATACTTCGCACCCCGTTCCGGCCCGGTCCTCCCCCGAACAGCGCCGGTCGGATGTTGGCGTTGCGCGCCTGATAGCCGAGCGTGATCGAGCCGACCCACATCTCGCTCGACTTCGGTTTGACCCGGAGCAGGAGCACCGTCGGCTCGTCGACCGTGAACGAGTAGTAGTCGATGTCCCCTTCGTCCTCGACGGGGCCGACGTTGCCGTCGATCACGAACGGTAGTCCCAGCCCGTATTTCCGGCCTTCTCGAGGGCTGTCGTTGCTCTGATTTTTTTCGTCTTCGGTCGTCGCATCGAAGGACTTCGGGTTCTTCTCGTCGTGGATGAACGGAAGGTGGTCGCACGGATTGCCCACGTCGTCTCGGTCGCGATCCGCCTGCTCTTTGTTTTTCTGATCCGGGCAGTTGTCTTCGTCGTTGGGGACGCCGTCTCCGTCGCGGTCGGTACCGCCCCCGTCGGAGGCATCCATGCCGATTGCGTCGCCGGCGTCGGCGGTCGAATCGGGGGCGACGTCCCCGCCTGCCCCGTCCATCCCGGCGTCCGGTCGCGCGTCGACGAGGACGTCGCCGCCGTCCGGTCCCCCTCCGCCCGTGGCATCCCGAAGGCTCTCCTTGCCCGACGGCTGACACCCCGCCATCGTCCCCACCGCGAAGAACAACAAAACGCTGACCGCCGCCGTGCGGCCGATGTCGTCGATCACCGCTCGCATCCCGTCCTCCGTCTGCACGTTGACCCCGGGCCCGTCCCGATTCACGACTGGGCGTACCCGGATGAGTCCGCCTGCACGCGCTCGATCTCGTCGTACTCTCGTTGATAGAGCGTCAGATTTTCGACCACGACGCCGAGATTTTCCTCGCTCGCTCCCGTCTCGTCGTCCCCGCGAAGCGTCCGCATTTGCCGCGCCAGGTGGTACAGCTCGTCGCACATCGCCCGGAGCTGTCCGAGATCGCGAGTCCGACGATCTTCGCCGGCGTATTCGTCGCGGTACGTCTCGAACACCTGATTCGCCGCTCCCCCGAGCCGACGCGCCAGCTCGGCGGGCTCGCGTTCCTCTCTCGCCCGTTTTACCGCCTGCAGTTCCTCGCGGTAGACGCCGAGGTTCTCCTCGACGATGTCGATGTTGTCCCGGTTTTCGGTCGACGAATCGAGTGTCTCCTCGAGTGCTCGCATCTCCTCGAGGATCTCCTCGAGATTCGCGATCACGCGTTCGAGCAGCGCCGGCCAGCGCGTCTGCCGGTTCTTCTCGGCGAAGTGATCCCCGTAGATCTCGAACTGTCGATTCGCGAGGACCGCCAGCAAACTGGCGCGCTCGTCGGGCGATGCCGTCCGGCGGATCTCCGCGATGGCCTCCCGCTCCTCCTCGTACTGGGCGAGGTTGGCCTCGACCGTCCGCAGGTCCTCCTCGATGTCGGTCCGCTCACTGCCCGCGCGGACGGCCTCCATCCGACCGCCGATTCCCTCGAGTTCCGAGATGATGTCGTCCAACAGACGCAGATCGCGGGTTCCGCGCTGCTCGCCCGCGAAGTGGCGGTGATACCGGTGAAATTCGATGTTCGCCCAGGTCGCCAGATGTCCGACCTCTCGGGCCTCGTCCCCCTCGGACTGCACCTCGGCGATCGCCGCGCGCTCCTCTCGGT
>JBDGRG010000281.1:3045-3257 GCA_042218355.1 Bradymonadaceae bacterium | reverse complement strand
GCGAGTCAGCTCGTAGGCATCGCGGGGCACGCCGACATCCATGAGATCCCCCAGAGCCCGCTCGCCGCGCAGACCGAGGCCCTCGCCGAGTGCGACGGCGGCGAACGTCGACACGACCATGATGCCCAGTCCGCCGACCTGAATCAGACCGAGAATGACGGACTGCCCGAACAGCGTGAAGTCATGGGGGGGTATCCAAGACGATCAGCCCG
>JBDGRG010000281.1:0-3001 GCA_042218355.1 Bradymonadaceae bacterium | reverse complement strand
AAATCGAAGAAGTACGCCAGCAAGTCGTCGAACAGGGGACTGCGAACGAGAAGAAAGCCAAAGGCCAGCGCATTGGCGACGGCGGCGGCGATGAGGGCTCCGTCGACGGACGGCCCGGCGGCGACCAGCACACTCCAGGGCACCCCGACGGCGAGGACCGGCCAGTTCCCGGCCCGGAACAACATCCATAGGAATCGCATCGACACCGCGAATGCGACCACGTTGATGGCCGCGCAGGTCGCGATGGCCGTCGGGCGGTTGGTGACGCCGTACCCGACGACCGCCACCGTCAACACGACGGCCGTCAGCAACAGATGCCGAGTCGACGGGCCCCAGACCCGATACCAGTCGTCGATGTCCGCGCTCGTCTGGGTGCGCCGGACGCGACGTCGTCGATCCGCCGCGCGACGATCGATCAGATGAACGCCCAGCTCGACGAGTTGCCAGACGACGACGAAACCAGCGAGGACGGGATCGACGGCCAGTCCCGGAATGAAGGCGCCCGCATGAACGCAGAGCACTCCGCTGGTCACATGCCGGCTCCAGTCCGCATCTCGCACCGCTCCCCACGCTGCGACCAGGCTCGCCGTCAGTGCGACGATGCTGTAGGCCAACCCGAGGTCGGTCAGCTAGTCGCGGGGCCCCATGTACCCCCCGGGCATGTCGACCGCCGGCAGGGCGACGACCGCGATCGCCGTCGCGGCCAGCGCTCGAACGGCTCGGAGCAAATTCCCTGCGTTCATCGTCCTGCTTTGGGGCTCGTCGAGGGACAGACGCATCCCGACCGAAACCGTGCGCCGTCCACAGACGTCGGACCGAGACGCTCGGTTGCCGAACGGACGTCCGTGACGACCCGACTCGCTCCTTCAGTCACGCCGACTCCGTCAACAGCCCGAAGAAGACGCCGACGAAGAGGGCAAATCCGGTCCAGACCAAGATGTGGGGGCCGGCGGACGCACCGTGCAAGACGAGCTCGGTGCCCGAGAAGAGATACCACAGGCCCGAGGTCACCCCGACGGTGTAGACGAAACAGACGACCACGAATCCGAGCGCCCGGCCGAGCGGGCTCGGACCGGCGTCCCCCTCGGCGACCTCGAAACGAGACTGCGTCTTCAGCGTCAAGTCGAAGAGGACGTAGACGAAGGTCCCGCCGACGCCGATCGCCGAAGTCGAGGATCATCACCGCACCGACCATCAGCGCGAGCCAGACGTGCGTGAAGTTTCGCGCCGTCCGTTCGGCTCCGCGCAGGTAGTCGCCCAATCCAGCCCCGTCCTTCCCCCGTCGTTCGGCCGACAACCCCGCGAGGGCCCCGAACTGGAATCGGTCCATCAGCCAGTCCTCGAGCGCTTCGACGCTGGCCGAATCCGACGCGCAACGCCGCAGCGCACGCAGGTCCGGATCGGCGACGAGGTCGATGACACTGGGCTCGGACTGAGCAGACATCGCGACGTCCGCCAGTCGCTGCCAGCGTTCGGCGAGAAATTCCATCCAGGGTGAGGGACTCGCCTCCTCGTCGGTCGCCCGCGCGGCGGCATCGAGCAGTCCCCGTTGCGTCCGCCAGTCGGCGAACTCGACCGCGTCGTCTTCCGGGGGGAGAGCACCGCCGAGTTCGGCCTCGACGACCGCGTACGCCGTCCGACAGAGGCGAGCCTGGTCCGCGTCGGACAGCTCCGCCGTCCGGCCTCCGAGCACCCGTTCGAAGATCGCCTCCGCAGCATCGGCCCCGGACTCCTCGGGCTCGGCCAGTCCACCTTCGACGTCCCGCTCGAACACCTCCAGCCAGACGCCGATGCGATCGCGCAGCTCGTCCACGACTGCTGCGAGGAGTTCCGCGTCGAACTCGGCGATACACGGCACGAGGCGCCGCTCGATCGCCTCGAGCCGTCCGACCGCCTTCCGGCCCGCCCGGTGGACGTCAGAGACGTCGCCCGTCCCGGACTGAAACATCGTCTCCGCCGACTCGCGGAGGACCCTCAGGTCGGCGGATACCGCCTCGACGAGATCGTCGACCGCCACGTCCATCTCCGGCTCGCTCGAATCGAGGAGGACGCGTCCCGACGCCCCGGCGCTACGGTCGACGATGTCGACGAGCCCCCGAGCATGCGACTCGGGATCCGGAATCCGCGGATCGAGCTGATCGGCAAAGGCTGCCACCGCCGCAGCGGTGTCGTCGAGCCGTGCAATCTCGGCGAGTCTCCGGCGAACTCCCCCGAGTTCGGGGAACCATCGACAATCCCCGACGGGGTCAGCCTCGACCTCCGCTTCGGCCGCGATTTCGCCGGCGAGCTGGTCGAGCTCCCGCTCGAGCTCGACGACCGAATCGTCCGTCCTCGGATACGTCCGACCGCTGGTGCGCTCGGCGAACTCCCGGACGAAACCCTCGCTCGGCTTGCGGCTGGCCAGCCGGTAGAGAAAATCGCGATGGTCGAAGTCGCTGTCGGAGGCGAGCTCGAGCCTCACAAAGTGTTCGACCGCGTCGACCAGGATGTCAGTGTCGCGAGACGCCTCGCCCGCCCGCAGGAAGCCGAGCAGGCGCTCCGCGCTGGTCATGCTGGTCAACGTCTCGGACTCGACGGGGAAATCCGCCGGCGCGCCCTCCCGCAGATAGAGGCTCCAGAGCAAGTCGTGGTAACCGGCCCACGGCATCCCCTCGACGCCGAGCTCCGGAGCGGTGGTCGAGGCAGTCGCCGGGTCCATCACTCCGGCGGACCGAAACAGCTCGACCAACGCATCCCGCGGCGGCGGTCGCTGGCGAACGGCGTCGAGGAGCAGCAGCGACCGCACCGCTCGACTGCGCGGAGGCGAGGACCACCACTTCGGGGCATCTCCGAGCCGCTCGACCGCACGCCCGATCCACCGATGCATCGCGTCCGACAGTTCGGCCCCCGACGCCACGGCGGCGGGTATCTCCTGGACAAATTCGTCGAGCGCCGGCTCGGCGCCGCCACCGTCGACCGGCGCGGACCGAATCGCTGCGGTACTCTCCGCCCCCTCGCGCTG
>JBDGRG010000280.1:4514-4925 GCA_042218355.1 Bradymonadaceae bacterium | reverse complement strand
ACAGAAGCGCGGCACCGCCAATCATCAGGATCGGGGCAAAGATCAGCCCGGTGATGGCCTGGGAGACGCTCTGCATGCACCCGCCGGTTTCCTCGTGCTCGACGTCTTGGTCCATCTCGAAGGGAACAGGGAAGAGAGAATGGGGAATTGGGGGCGTGCCCGAGCAGGTGTTTGCGGGGACGATCACAGGACTCCAGCACCCGAATACCGCTCTTCTGCGTGCTCGGACGCCGCGAGATTCGCTGCTACCCGGGGGGATTGCGAGTTGTTACTGCATGAAGAGCGCTACGCGAGCTGCTCGATCGCCACGACCTCCGACTGATCGAGCTCGAAGTCGGGGCAGGCCAGATCCTGCCGCATGTGCGTCTGGTCGGTGGTGCCCGTGAGCGGGATCATACCGACGGCGATCGC
>JBDGRG010000280.1:0-4504 GCA_042218355.1 Bradymonadaceae bacterium | reverse complement strand
ACAATCTGGGGAACGGTCCGGTCGCGCCGGTCGGCGATATCGACGATGGTCTCGGAGGTCAGGGCCCGCCGATTGGCGGTCAGCAGCGAGAAGCCCTGATACCGCACGCCGTGGGAGTCACAGATCTCTCGGGTCTCGCGTCCCCAGCCGGTCCGCGCGAAACAGCGGTTCTGCACGTAGGAAGGCGCGACGTCGGCGAGCTCGACCAACTGCTCGAGCTGTCCCGGCGTGACGTTCGAGACCCCGATGGCATCGACTCGCCCGTCGTCGTGGAGGGCCTCCATCGCTCGCCAGACCTCCCGGTCGACGTCGCTCCACCCCGACCGGGTCGACGGGCCGTGGAGCAGATACGAGTCGAGACGGTCGACTCCGAGGTGGTCGAGCGAGCTCTCGAAGGACTGTTCGACCTGGGTCGCGGGCGCCGCATCCGGATCGTACGGGATGTGATCCCCCTGCGCGGAGACATGCGTGAATTTCGTCTGCACGAACAACTCGTCCCGCTCGACGAGCCCCTCGTCGCACGCGTCGACGATCGCCTCGCCGACTGCGGCCTCGTGGTAGTGCTTGCGCTGGTTCGCCGTATCGATCGCCCGAAAGCCGGTCTCCAGCGCCAGCCCGGTCAACTCGGCCGTCCGCTCCTCCTTCCAAGCGGTTCCGTAGATGAACTGGGGGCGGTGCTGGCTGTCTGAGCTCATCTGCCTCTCCTCATGGAAATGGTCGGTACCGATGCAAACGGTGGACTGGAAGCCCACCGCACCAATCGACCTCGTCACTCGGTTGAATTTTGTATTCGCCTCGTGCGGTGGCGGACCATCGGCTCCGACCCGACACGAGCTGGAAGCTCGGTCTACGGACCAACGTAGCCAGAGCATCCCTGCTCTGGTGGCGTGCGAACGTCGTACCCGACACGAGCTGGAAGCTCGGTCTACGCTGCACCGCGATCTAGAAGCTCGGTCTACGGACCAACGTAGCCAGAGCATCCCTGCTCTGGTGGCGTGCGAACGTCGTACCCGACACGAGCTGGAAGCTCGGTCTACGCTGCACCGCGATCTAGAAGCTCGGTCTACGCGTCGGTCAATCGGATCCGTCTCCCTTCAACTTCCGCCTCGCCGATTCGCCGGCCCGCTCGATCTCGCGTACGACCTCTCGTGCCACCTCGTTCAACTCGGCATCGGCGCGCCGAACCGCGCGTCGTAACTTCTCCTTCGCGTCTGACGGGTCGTCGGCCGGCTGGCGTTCGACGTCCTCGTCCGCGAACTTGCGCTCGGCGGTCCGGTCGACCGCCTCCATCTCTCGAGCGATCTCCTCGGCAACCTGATCCATCCGGGACTCGGCCCTCTCGATCGACGCCGCGACGTCGGACTCGTCGGTCCCCTCCGACTCGGGCGTCGGTCTACCCTCCGCGTCGTCGACGTCTTCGGCATCCTCGAGGGTCACCGCGGACTCGTCCTCCTCGTCGTCGGGCGGCGCCTCGATGCTCTCCTCGGTCTCCTCCCCGACGTTCTCGAGCGAGACGTTCGGATCTTCGGCCTCCTCCACCTCTCGAGCAACCGTCTGGCAGCTCACTCCGCCGAACGCGACGAGCCAGAGAGCGGCGAACACGTATCGTCGCAATGACGAGACCATCGCGCGCCGTCGATTAATCGGCGCGAACAGATTCCACCCTCCGCCTGTCTGGGATCGGTCGTTATTCATCGTTCGCGTGGTCGGCGACGAGGTGTGCCACCCCGCGCCGTTTGGCCTCGTACATCGCGCGGTCCGCGTGCTCGACCAGCTCGTCGGGCTCGTCGATCGACGGGATGCCATCTCGTTCACCCGCCGGCCGGGAGAGGATCCATCCGATGCTCGCCTCGCAGCGCACCCGTCCGTCCGTCAGCTCGAAGGGCTCGACGAAATTGTCGTGCACGCGTTCGACCGCATCCTCGACTTCGTCGGTCGATCCGACGCCTTCGAGGAGAATCACGAACTCGTCCCCGCCGAGCCTAGAGACCGTATCCTGGTCGCGGACGGTCGACTGGAGCCGTTCGGCGATACGAGTGAGCAGCTCGTCGCCGGTCGAATGGCCGTACGAATCGTTGATCGACTTGAAGTTGTCCAGGTCGATGTACAGCACGGCCAGCACCGCCCCGGTGCGTTCGGCGCGGTCGATCGCGTGCCCGAGCCGATTCCAGAGAAGCCGGCGATTGGCCAGCCCCGTCAGCGGGTCGAGGATCGCCGCGCGGCGCAGCCGCTCCTCGATTTTCTCGCGCCGCGCGATCTCGGCGCGCAATTCGAGTTCGGTCAGCGCCGACTCGGACAGCGCCTCGAGCACGTCGCGGTCGAATTCGGTCCACGCGTACGGCTCGTGGTCGCCCGCCGCGAAGCTGCCGAGTACGCGCTCCTTGGAGTCGAACATCGGGATGACCGTCACCGCCTCCAGGCCATGGTCGCGGCAGAGCGGTGCCCGCTGGGCCCATCCCTCCTCTTCGGCATCCCCGATCCACATCGAACTGCGAAGCTCCACCGCCCGCTGAAACACGGACCCGTCGATGGAGAGAATCGTCCCGGCCGACAATGTCGGCCCCGCGCTGCTCTTGACGACCTGGTTGTCGGCGTCGATCAGCGTGACGAAGGACTCCGAGACGTCCAGCACGCGGCGCGCGAGCGCGACTAGCCGCTTCAGCCCCACCTCCGCGTCCGCCTCGTAAACGCCCGCGTCGTGGAGGGTCTCCAGCCGAGGCCAGTTCTCGACCGGGCTCTCCGTCTGTCGATCCGGCGTGTCCGACATGCGCGGTGTCCAGCTCGAGCGTCTCGTCGAGCGCGCGATTCGCGACGACCGGACGCCAATATGCCAGAGTTCGAATGGGCGGGAAACCCCCCGCAACGGGCACGGGTCCGGCACTCGGGAGTGTCTTCGACGACTGCGCGAACGAGACCCGCGTCGACTGCCCCACTTCAGCTCAGAACATGCACGACTTGCCGTAATTCGGCGGCGTCGATCCGTAGGGCCCGTCCGGGTCGATGGTGTACGAGCCGGACGGAGCGTGTGGGAACGCCCGACCGATCTCCTGACAGCTCTCGAAGTAATTGCGGACGAAGACCCAGGCGGAGCTGACGTACTTGTTGGGGCAGGTCAGTTGCTGGCCCCTCGCGACATCGCCCGCCGTGTACCTGCAGCTTCCTCCAACCCGGCTTCCGACACCGATTCCCCCGGACCGACCGTTGTCCGGCCGCGCCCCGATCCGGAACCAGACGCCGTAATTGTTCGACACCGACAGGTGATACCGCCGGCTACCTCGGTCGTACGGGTTGTTGGTCATCGGATTCAGCCCCTCCCATCCCCCCTGGTAATTGACGTACGCTCCAGGCTCGTTGGACGGGCGCGCAGAGACGAGGTCGCGCAGTGTGTCGTCCTGGCGCGCGGCCCTGTTACAGCACAGACTGTAGTCCACTCGCATCCGCGCCCCGCGGAGGCTCCCACTGCCGTACGGGAACTCCATGGCGACGAGAATATCCTGGGCGGGCACCTGGTTGTACGTCCGCAGCTCGGCCTCGCGCCGGTCGAAGTCGACCCGACCGGGCTTGAAGGGCTTCGAATCCTCCCACTTGGGACTGTTCCATTTGAACGTCTTCTCCTTGCCGTCGGCCTTCAGCGCCAGCGTCCATACCTGCCCGGGCTCTCGACGCAGACAGTAGGCCTCGAACGGTTTGTTCGGGTTCCCGGGGCCGCCCGGGTCGATCGTGAAGACACCCGAGTCCTCCTCCGGGTACTGCAGAAAGACGTCCGAACAGGACCGCGGGATGCTCCGCAACCAGATCTTGCCGCCGCTCCACACCTGCCAGCCCTCGTCGCCGGCGCCCCCTTCTCCCCAGCCGATGCGGAACCCGCCGGCCGGCACGTCCGCTCGATAGACCCGGTCCGTCTGCGGCCATCCGATCGAACACGACGAACACTCCCGCGGATTCAACGTCTGCCGACGCGCGTAGCTCGTCACCGGACCACCGTCGCGAGCCGGTCCAAAGGAGACGTCACCGTCGATCCCGTTGTTCGCTTTCGACCACTTCGTCTGCCCGAACCCCTGGGGGCCGGCGATCCTCGAGCTCGCCCCTCCGCTCGTATACGCCTCGATGAAGAAGGGCTTGAACCCCTTGTCGGCCGACTTCTGGCCGCTGCGATGTTCGACCTTGCCGCCGAGTTTGTTCTTCGCCTGGCACGCGCCGATCACCGTCCAGCCGCCCCCGCGGTAAGACATGTCGCAGTTGGCCTTGAAGCTCGACATCGGACCGTCGGGCCCGTCCGGATCGATGGTCTGCTGGCCGGACGAGGCCTGGGGATTGTCCATCAGATACTCCGAACAACTGCCGTACCAGACGCCCTGGCAGGTACTCGTCTTCTTCCACGAGCCGTCGGACGTGCACGTCGCAAGGGTCTTCCCGCGGCGGTGGAAGCCGCAGGTCGGCTCGACGCGCTCGGTCGTCCCGGGTTTGCAGGCGACACAACTCCTGCAGGCGCCGGATCCCGAGG
>JBDGRG010000028.1:12979-13403 GCA_042218355.1 Bradymonadaceae bacterium | reverse complement strand
CCGCTGGGAACACATCGACTTTTGACGGTCCGACCGTAACAGGTCGCGGTCCACCACTCACACCCCGGGCGCTTGCGACATGCCGTCTCGGAACCCGCGCGACCGCACCCGCTCGCCCGGCCGCCATCGGGAGGGCTGCCCCCGACATCGAGCGCAGCTGCGTCCGGAAGAGCCCCGGCATCGGACTCGTCGGGCGGAGCGGCCGCATCCGCACAGTCCTCCCGCCCCGGTTGCTCCCCGGAGGCCAGACAGCGGCCCTGCTCGCCCGGGCACCGCGACGGCCTCCACTCGCAGCCACCCGTGCCGTTGCAACGGGAGGCCGACTCGATGCGGTGGCAGTCGGCCGGTTCGGCGTCGGGCGACGCCGCATCGCGAGCGACCGCGTCGGGACCGGCATCGAACTTTCGCCCGCCGCCGGTGTCTC
>JBDGRG010000028.1:11677-12969 GCA_042218355.1 Bradymonadaceae bacterium | reverse complement strand
CGCACAGACCGAGGGCGGATTCGACGTCATCCCGCCGGCCACCACACATCGTCCGACAACGGTCCCGTCGGAGCAGGTGACCGTCCACCACGCACAGCCGGAGCGCTCTCGACACGCCCCCGCCGAGTCGGCGGAGTTACAGTGCCGTGGCGCGCCCGTTGCATCCGCAGTCGGGGCCGCATCGGTTCGAGCCCGTCGTCGGCGGTCCCCGCCGCCGCGACACCCGCTCGCCAACACGGCCGAACACGACAGCAGACACACTGCGATGCGGACCCGCGAGCCGGGGAGTTGGTTCAGTTGTCTCGAAAGTTCGACCACCGTTGCCGACGTCGTCAGGACCAGTTCCCGCTCAGGCCGCACGGTCGGGATGAGCCGACCGCGCGGCAGCGAGCGGGCATACTAGCGAGTCGGAAGTCCGAAGTCCAAATTTCGACGGACTCCCGGCGGCAACGGCGAGCGTACGGGCCGGAATGGCCGACGTGCGTCGGGGGCGGGAGGGAGGCAGTTAGCTCTTCTTCGCCCAGGACGTACAGTAGCCCTCCGGATGAACCGGACCGGGCACGACCTTGCAGCTCCCACATTCACCCTTCTTCTTCGGCTTCACGTAGAAGTTGCAGTTCAGACAGTTCTTGCCCTTCTTGGGGGACTTGTCGACGTACTTCAGGTTCTTGCGCGTCTTCATCTTCGCCTTGGACAGGCCCTCGGGATTCTCGCAGTTCAGCTTTCCCCCGCCCTGCTTCTCCTTCGCACCGCCCGACTCGGGTTTCTTCCCGCCCCCGCTCGGCTTCTCGGTGCCCGCACTCGGTCCGGGTTTCGAGCCGCCCGTTTTTTTCTTCTTGTCGCAGGCGGCGACCACGGTTCCCCCTCCGACCATCGCAGCACCGATCATCGAGGCTCGTTTCAGGAACTGACGTCGGTCCAACGCGTCTTCGTCGTCCATCGCCACTCCTCCAGCTTCGAACTATTCGATTGACACACCGACTCTTCGACGCGACACGTCGAGTGTCGCACTCCAGGAACAAATGTATTCGCCTGCGGCCCACTTTCAATGATTGAGCGCACACCCGAGGCAAATGCGCGCCGGTATCCGTGGTACGCGGCGCTGTACAGCGCATTTTTCTGGATGCCGATCTTCTTTCTGTTTTTCGCCGAGTTCGTATCGCTCGGACGCGTCCTCACGCTCGAGGCGATTTACTACGCAGGCGTCGTCTGTCTGGAGGTGCCCTCGGGTTACGTCTCCGACGCCGTCGGCCGACGCGGAACGCTGGCCGTCTCGGCCCTGTCACTCACCG
>JBDGRG010000028.1:11433-11667 GCA_042218355.1 Bradymonadaceae bacterium | reverse complement strand
TGGGAGACGGCTTCCTCGAGTTCGCCCTCGCACAGGGGTTTCTGGCCGGTGGCATCGCACTGCACTCCGGATCGGCGACCGCCCTGCACTTCGACACGCTGTCGGCACTCGGCCGGGAGGACGACTACGAGGACCGGGAGGCCGTGGCCGAACGATGGAGCCTGGTCGCCTCGGCCTGTGCCGCGGCTGTCGGCGGGCTGGCCGGGACGTGGAACCTCCGCGCGGCATACGTCC
>JBDGRG010000028.1:10683-11423 GCA_042218355.1 Bradymonadaceae bacterium | reverse complement strand
TCGTCGAGCCGTCCCCGGAGTCCGATGCCGACGGCCGGTCCGGTGCACTTCGGATTGATCGGCAGCTATGGGCGTGCCTGGGCGATCTCCGACAACCGTCGCTCGCATGGGCCTTCGGATTCGCGATCCTCGCCACCGTCCTCAACCACGTCCCCTACGAATTCTATCAGCCGTATCTCGATTTGCTCGTCAGCGGCACCGGATTCGACGGCAAGGCGCCGGCGGCGACGGGACTCCACATGGCGATCGGCACGGGGATCGGCGCCTGGGTGGCCGGCCACAGCGCAGCGGTGTCGCGCCGCATCGGTCGACAGTGGACGCTGATGGGAGCGCTCGCTCTCCAGGTCTGCATCATCGCGACGATGGGCACCGTCCTTCACGTGGTCGTCGCCGGGTTGATCCTGCTCCGCGGCGTGCCCAGCGCGCTGGCGGCCGCCCCGCTCCGCGCGGCGGTGACTCCACGGGTCCCCGAGTCACGGCGCGCGACGTTCCTCTCGCTCCAGAGTCTCGTGGGTCGGCTCGCCTTCGCCGCCACTCTCACGCTGCTCGGGTGGTACGCCGGCTCGGCGGATCCGGACAACTGGCCGGCGCTGGCAAGTCTCCTCCGCGCCGGAGCGGCCGTCGGCGTGGTCGGCCTGGCCTTGCTACTGCTCCTTCGACCGGCCGAGACGTCCGAATCGGAATGAACGTCGAGCGGCCGGCCGCCGACGAACGGGGACCGCCGGCAGCTCCCCTCGTTC
>JBDGRG010000028.1:8839-10648 GCA_042218355.1 Bradymonadaceae bacterium | reverse complement strand
TGCCGCGGGGCAACACCGCGCGCTCGACCAGCTCGAAGACGCCCTGGGCGAGCAACGCAAGGACGGCGGCGGGCACGGCCCCGCTGAGGATCAGCATCGTGTCGTCGAGACGAATGCCGGTCAGGATCGGTTGACCGTACCCCCCTGCCCCGACCAGCGCGCCCAGCGTGGCGACCCCGATGTTGATCACGGCCGACGTCTTGATGCCCGCCAGGATCGATCGAGTGGCCATCGGCAGCTCGATCCGACGCAGCATCGCCCAGCGCGACAGGCCGACCGCCCGCGCGGAATCGCGGATTTCGCGTGGGATGTCTCGCAGGCCCGAGTACGTGTTCCGGACGATGGGCAGGAGACTGTAGACGAAGAGCGCGGCGATCGCCGGCCAGTTCCCGATGCCGAAGAGCGGGATCATCAGCACCAAAAGCGCCAGCGACGGAATCGTCTGCAGGATGCCGACGGCCCCGAGGATCACCTGTCCGAAGCCGGGTCGCACGGCCGACCAGACGCCCAGGGGCACGGCGACTGCAATCGCCGCGAACAGCGAAATCGCCACCAGAAAGAGGTGCTCGCGCGTCCGCGCCGCAAACTGGTCGAACCAGGAACGACTCCGGACGGTCGTTTCGATTCCAAATTGGCGCTGGACGAATGCCGCCGCCACCGCGTCTTCCGAGCGCTCCTCTATCTTCACCTGACGGTTGAGTCGGGACATCCGAGAGGCGTCGAGCGCGCCCTCCATCCGACGAAGCGCCCTTACCGCGCCGGGGGCCCGAGACTCGAGCGAGGACCGGTAGAGATAGACGGCCCGGTAAGACGGGAAGAAATCCCGGTCGTCCTCCAACAGCTTCAGATCGTAGTACTCGATCTCCGCGTCCGTGGTGTAGACGTCGATGACGTCGACGTCTCCGCTCTCGAGCCCCCGATACGCCAGATCGTGGTCCATGCCCTGGACGTCGCGGTGCGGGAGCCCGTAGTGGCGGCGCAATCCCGGCCAGCCATCCTTCCGGTCCATGAATTCGTTCGTGAAGCCGAGCGTCAGATCCGGGTGTACGACGAGATCCGAGATCGAGTCGATGCCGAGCTCCTCGGCACGCGAACGCTTCATCGCCAGGGCGTACGTATTCTCGAACCCGATCGGCTTCGTCATCGAGATGCCGCGCGACTCGAGTGCTCTCCGTATCTCGGCCACCGACTCGAGTCGGCGGTCCGGGAACAGCTCCTGGTCGATGGTCCCGGTGTACTCCGGGTAGACGTCGATCTCCGCGTGGGTCAGCGCCTCCCAGAGCACCCGCGTGCCCCCGAGCTGGCGACGGTGACGGACGGGCTCTCCCTCGGCCTGCATCAACTGCGCGGCGATCTCCCCGAGGACGACGTTCTCGGTGAACTTCTTCGATCCGATCCGAATCGCCGACGAATCGGAGGCCCGTGCGCCGGAGGCCGCCGCAGAGAGCAGAACGACCGCCCCCAGGGCGACGAGGGCTCGCGAGGGCCCTCTCTTCGGAACCGTCGCCGCTTCGCTCACGCCGCCCCCTCCCCGCCCCCGAGGTCACCGAGTCGCTCCGACAGCTCGCTGCGCTGTGCTCGCACGAATCGACGGACGAAGTCGTCCCCCGGGTCGCGGACGATCTCGTCGATCGTCCCCGTCTGCACGATGCTCCCCTGACGCATCAGCGTGAGCCGGTCGCCGAAGAAGGCGGCCTCGTCCATGTCGTGGGTCACCAGCAGCACGGTCGTACCGAGTGTCTCGAACGCCTCGCCCAGCTCCTCCTGGAGACCCGCCCGGATCATCGGGTCGAGTGCGCCGAGGGGCTC
>JBDGRG010000028.1:0-8829 GCA_042218355.1 Bradymonadaceae bacterium | reverse complement strand
CCTCGATCTTCGAGGTAGCGATCGGATCGAGCGCCGAGGCAGGCTCGTCCATCAACAGGATCGACGGCTCCAGCATCAGCGCCCGCATCAGGCTGACCCGTTGCTGCTGGCCGCCGGACAACTCGGATGGATACTGATCGAATTCCGTCTCCGGAAACCGCGTCAGTTCGGAGAGCTCGCCCAGGCGCCGGTCGATGCGATCGCGGCTCCACCCGACATTCTCGGCCGGCAGCGCGACATTTTCGCGAGCCGTCAGATGCGGAAACAACCCGCCGCTCTGGATCACGTACCCCATCTGGCGGCGGACCGCCCGCCGGTTTCGCTGCTCGAGCGGCCGTCCCCCCACTCGAATCGTCCCGCGATCCGGCTCGGCCAGCGCCATCACCAGCCGCAGCAGCGTCGATTTCCCGCAGCCGCTCGGGCCGATCAGCACGTGGACCGTGCCCGCCTCGACGCCGAGATCGACGTCGTCGACGGCGACGGTCTCTCCGAAGGACTTCGATACCCCGTTCAATTCGATGGCCGAGTTCGTCTCCGTCATCCTCTCCGGGCCCGTCGGTCGATCGGCACGATTGTCGATCCAGCGAATCGCATCAGCTCGTCCGATCGGAAGCGACGTCGACGATGGCCGAGGGGCCGACGGCTAATCGGAGACGATCCGACGGAATGCCGCGGCGTTCTCGAACTTCGCATCGTTGTTGAAGAGACAGTAGACGACGTCTCGTCCCTCGGCGATCGCCTCGACGCGGTCGGCGAGTTCGCGCAACTCGTCCGCCGAATAGTCGTATCGGTAGTCGTATTCGTCCTCGTTCAGTCCGTGCAGCCGAAGATAGGCGGCGCCGGCGTCGCCCTGCGGATCCCGCCTCAGGGGATCGACGACGTGGATCAGGTCGAGCTCGCCGCACAACTCGGCGACGAGCCCGGGCGAATCGTGCCCGTCGTCGAATCGAGACCGGCGGTCGTCCCGACACATCCGGGAGTATGTCCGATTCGACGCCCACAGCCAACGTCGCCTCGCCCTCGGCCCCTGCGTTGTTCCGCATCCATCTTCCAGATACCGTTTCGTCGGGGATGACCGACACCGCCGAGAGCCACGGATGAACGTCGACGACATCGCCGCGGTCGTGGGAGTACTGCTGATCGTCGGGGCGGGCCCGCCGGTCGCGTACGCATTGGACGGGGACGACCCGTCCGGACTGAAGGTGATCGATTTCCGCGACGGCACCTCCTCCCCCGACGCCAGTACAGACCGCCCCGAGACCGCGCATCTGGACCGGACCGCAGACGCCCCCTCCGCGGATACCGACGACGGGCCGGACGGGGAGGAGTCTCCGTTCGTGATCGTCGAGCGTCACGGACGCAGCGGCCGACCGATCGAGCGCGATGCGTCGTCCCCCTCGGCGGATGCCGCCGGCTCGAAAGTCGACGACGCTCGCAAAGCCAGCGTTCGTGCGCGCGAACGGCTGGAGCAGAGGCTCGCCGAACAGCCCGAGCGCACGGACCGTGAAACCCTGCTACTGGCCGCCCTCGATGGTCCGTCGGACATCGTCTGCAGCGAGGCGGTCGAATGCTGCTACCGGATCGATCGGTCGCCCGACGGCATCGTCGTGGGGCCGATCGACCCCGCGCGCCAGCGCGCACTCGTCTCCGAGCGCCGCCGTCGCGAGGCACTGCAGATGAGACTTCTGGGGCGACCCGGGACGGCCACGCCGGATCGACGGGGAGGCAACGATCGGACGGACGACGGCGACGACGACCTGCGGCCGGACGAGGCGATCCGACAGAATCAGCGCGAGGCCCGTCTCGAACACGACCGTGCACTCCGCCGCCACGGCTCCCCTGGCCGGCGCGAGCCGTCACTCGACGACTTCGACCCCGTCGACTCCCCCTCGGACGGCGCCCTCCGCAGCCTCCGCAGCTCGATCGCCGCGCGGACGCGCCGCCTCCAGCGAGAGATCAGCGGCAATCGCACGCCCGAGGCCAGCCACCAACCGATGCACATCCTCGGGAGCGACGACGTGGAAATTCACACCGCCGGTTCCGCGTGCGGCGAGCTCCTCGAACGACTCCGACGATCGCCGGACGACTGAGTCCGCCGTGCGCGCCCGCCCCCCCACCGCTGCAGAGGGGACTCGCGGGCTCCATCTCTTTCGACCGGCGAGAACCGCTGGCGACTCGTCCGTCTTCCTCGTATATCGGACCCACCACGCAGTCGACGCCCGGCGACTCCCGCACCCGTTCCACCGATGGAGATCCCATTCGAAGCGTACCTGAATATCCGCAGCGCCCGGAATGCGAGCCCGGCCTCCGATGCCGACCGTGTCGCGTTTCTCACCGACATCGGCGGAACGCCGCAGGCCTGGTGCCTCGACGAGCCGCTGGCGTGGCCAAACCAGCTGACGTTCTTCGAGGACCGGCTGCTCTTCGTCGATCTCCACCCGGAGGGGCACCGCCTCGCCTTCGGCAAAGACCAGGGGGGTGACGAACGCCAGCGCATCTACACGGTTCCGACCGACGGCGGCACGCCCTCGCAGCTCAGCCCCACCGATGCCAAGCACATGTGGGGGGGCTGGAGCCCGGACGGCGAGCGGGTGGCGTGGTCGCACAACGGCCGAAACGGTCGGGATTTCGACGTCTACCTCGCGGACGCCGGCACCGGCGAGGAGGAGCGAGTCCATCGAGCGGAGGGATTCGTCTTCGTCGCCGACTGGATGCCCGGCGGGGAGCGCCTGCTGGTCAACGAACTGCACTCGAACGTCGATTCCGACCTCTACCTGCTCGACCTCGACTCCGGAGAACGCAGACATCTGACGCCGCACGACGACGACGCGCTCTACCGAGACCCGACCCCCACCCCCGACGGCCGGTCGATCTACCTCCACACCGACGAAGACCGCGACTTCTCGACACTCGCTCGGTACGACGTCGACGACGACGAGTTGACCCTCGTCGGCGACCGTGACTGGGACCGCGAGTCGCTGGACGTCAGCGACGACGGGCAGTGGCTCGCGTCGACGCTCAACGTGGACGGATATTCCGAGCTGGAACTCAGAAACCTCCGAAGCGGCGAGGTTCGAACCTCGGACACCTTCGAAACATCGATCGTTTCGGGCCTCGAGTTCGCGCCGAAGTCGGCGACGCTGGCGGCCACCGTCACGGGCCCCGACGACACGACCGACGTCTGGACGGTCGACGTCGAATCCGACGACGCGAGGCGTTGGACCCGCTCGAGCACCGGCGGCGTCCCCCGCGACACCTTCGTCGCACCCCGGCTGGTTCGGTTCGAATCGTTCGACGGTCTGGAGGTCCCGGCGTTCTATTCGACGCCGCCCGACGCCGAGCCCCCCTACCCGGTTCTCGTCGACGTCCACGGAGGACCGGAGGCACAGCGACGGCCCCGGCTGTCGCCGACGACCCAATACTTCGTCCACCGCGGGTTCGCCGTGTTCGAGCCGAATGTCCGCGGGTCGAGAGGATACGGAAAGGCCTACATGGCGCTGGACGACGTGCGGAACCGGATGGACAGCGTCGCCGACCTGAACGCGGGGTGGGAATGGCTGGTCGAGTCCGGCGGCGCCGATCCCGACAGCATCGCCGTCTACGGCGCCTCGTACGGCGGATTCATGGTGCTCTCGTCGCTGGTCACCTACCCGCAGCTGTGGGCGGCCGGGGTCGACATGGTCGGGGTGGCGAACTTCGTGACCTTTCTGGAGAACACCTCGGACTACCGACGGCACCTGCGGGAGGCCGAGTACGGGTCGCTGGACGAGGACCGCGAGTTTCTCGAGTCGATCTCGCCGCTGAACCATCTCGACGCCCTCGACGCACCGTTGATGGTCGTGCACGGCGCCAACGACCCGCGAGTGCCGGTCTCCGAAGCGGAGGCCGTCGCCGAGGCCGCCGAGGAGAAGGGCCTGCCCGTCGAGTGTCTGATCTACGAGGACGAAGGCCACGGGCTGGCCAAACGCGAGAATCGGCTCGACGCCTATCCGCAGATCGCCGACTTCCTCGAGGAGCAGCTGCTCGACGGCATCGAATAATTCGCAACCACGAAGACGCGAAAAAGGGCCGCGAAGACGCAAAGGACACGAAGACGAAACAGTCTTCAGTCTACGGTCGACAGTCGTCAGGTCTCACGCCAGTTTCCAGTTGGTGACGTCGTCCCGCGTAAGCCGGTTGCGTCCACCTCGAGTGCAGCTCTAATTCAGCCCACACCCGAGACTACTCGATCGGGGCGCGGAACAGCCACCACGGTCCCCTGTTCCCAATTCCCCATTCCCAATTCCCAGTCACGCCCGCTTCCAGTTCGCGAAGACGTCCTGGACGTCCGGCCGTTCGGTCAACGTGCGCTTGAAGGAGTGGAACTGCCGGGCCTCGTCGCGGTCCAGCTCGACGTGTTGAGTCGGCTCCTGTTCCCAGGAGACGTCGTGGACCTCGTAGCCGGCGTCGTCGAGCGCCTCGGCGACCTGGAGCACGTCGCTCGGATCGGTGAACACGCGATAGACCGACGCTCGATCGTCCTCGTCGCCGAACAGCGGTTCGCCCAGGTCCTGTCCGCCCGCCTCGATGATCTGCAGTTCGAAGGTGTCGACGTCGTCGACCGACGAGCTGCGCACCCGGACGACCCCCCTCGAGTCGAACTGCCAGGCGACACATCCATCCTCGCCGACGTTGCCCCCGAACTCGCGGAACAGCTCGTCGAGCTCCTCGCGAGTGCGTTTGGGACTCTCGGTGATCGACCGGACGAAGACGGCGACGTCCTCCGGCCCGTAGCCCTCGAACGTCGCCAGCTCGAGCGGCGGATCGTCGGTCTCCCCGGCGCCGCGCCGAATCGCCCGCTCGATCGCCTCGTCTTTTAGCTGCTCGCGCTCCGCCCGGTCGATCGCACAGCGCAACCAGAGGTTCTCGTCCGGATCCGTCCCCTGCTCGCGGGCCGCGTACGCGATCGCGCGGCGCAGCGACTCCATCTTCTTCTCGATCTGGCTCGCCTCCGATTGCTCCGCTCGATCGGCCTTCGTCATGATCCATCCTCGCTGACTCAGGGGCAGTCGGTCTCCTCCGAACGACGCGTGTCGTCGAACCGTCTGGATTCTAGGCCACGCCCCCCCGTCGCGTCACGTCGACCCGCACCGAACTTGTCGGTCCCCCCCGGATTCACCTACCGATCTGCAAGGGAATCGTCGTTGAATGCCACGCGGAGGAGACGAATGAAGCACACTGTCGAGCACGGACTCTCGAAGGATCTCGCCAAAAAAGCCACCGAGCACGCATTCGACGCCTACCAGCAGAAACTGTCGGACTACGATCCGCAGGCGAACTGGGTCACCGACGACGAGGCGGAAGTGACGTTTTCGGTCAAGGGCTACACCCTCGAGGGGGGAATCCATCTGGACGAGGACGTCATCGAGCTCGAACTCGACATTCCGATGCTACTCAAGCCGTTCAAGAGCAAGGCCGTCTCGGTGGTCGAGGACGAGATCGACAAGTGGGTCGAAAAAGCTCGACAGGGTGACCTGGACGACGCCTGAGTCCCGGCCCCCTTCGTCGGCCAGAACGGGCACCGCACGAACCCGTCGCGGGTATCAGTAGCGTGCTCCATCGCTATCCTCTATGGTGACGTCGACGGCCCTCGACGCCACGTTGCCAGCGTTTCTACGCTCGCCCGCCCGGATGGCCGACACGCGCACACTCGAAGAGGGGACCCTCCTCGAGGACCGGTACGAGCTGATCGAGGAGATCGGTCAGGGGGGCTTCGGTCGCGTCTTTCGCGCCCGACAGCTGAACGTCGACCGCGAGGTCGCGATCAAATTGCTGCCCGAAAAGTTCGCCGACTCTCGGGACCTCGCCGAACGGTTCGAGCGAGAGGCGAAGCTGATCAGCGGCCTTCGCCAACCGCATACGGTCACCGTCCACGATTACGGTCGTCACGGGGCCCATCTGTTCATCGTCATGGAGCTGCTGGAGGGGTTCGATCTGGCGGATCTGCTCGCCGAATCTCCCCAGGTCGAGCCCGACCGGATCCTCCGAATCGCCCGCCAGACCCTCAAGAGCCTCGCCGAAGCGCACGAACACGGCATCGTCCACCGGGATCTGAAGCCCGAGAACATCTTTCTGGCCGACGTCGGCGGCGACGAGGAATTCGTCAAGATTCTCGACTTCGGCGTCGCCAAGATCGCCCTGGGTGGGGAGAGCTCGTCGGGCGGGCCGGAGGTGCGGTCGCGCGAACTGACGGACAAGGGGACGGCGATGGGGACGCCGACCTACATGTCCCCCGAGCAGGCGGCGGGTGGCGAGCTCGACGGCCGCAGCGACCTGTACGCGCTCGGGGTCGTGATGTTCGAGATGGCCTGCGGGCACCCGCCATACAAGGACGATGACAATCCGGCGAACGTGATGCGACAGCACGTCCACGCCGAGGTGCCATCGTTCACCGAGGAGAGCCTCGTCGGCACGGAGTTCGAGCGGGCCGTCCGGCAGGCACTCAGCAAGAAGAAGGCGGACCGATTCGAGGACGCCTCCGCCTTTCTGGAGCACCTCGTCGAGATCGAACGCCGCGGGAATCCGCCGGTCGACGACGCGCCCGCCAGTGATCTGCAGGAGGAGAGTACCGACTACGTCGGCTCGTCGGGCGACCCGGGAGAGCGTCCGTCCAGCGCTCATCAGACCCCGGCCGGCTCTCACACCGCCGACGACCGCGCGGTCGCCGGTCAGGCGGCGGCTGGAGGCGACTCCTCGTCCGTCATGTCAGTGATCGAGCGGGGGAGCGACGAAGTCGTTCTGCTCGATACGCCGAAGGAGGACGGCGAAGGGCGCGAACGGGAATCGAACCTCTCGACCGCCCCCGGCGGCGATTCCGAGGCCGGGCCGGCGGAGACCGACCCGGACCGGGCAAACGCCGACGCATCCGAAGACGGCGCCGACCCCGACACCGGCCTGTCCGCCGACGAGCCCGACTCGAGCCCGGCGGAGCGTCCCGAGATCGAACCCGTCGGGCGGCAGACCGACTGGCTCGTCGGCTTGCTCATCCTCCTGCTGCTCGGCGCCGCAGCCGGGGGGGTCTGGTTCTGGCTCTGACCGTGACCGACGGTCGACTCCGCCGCCCCCTCCCCGAGGGTGTGAGCCAACGCCCCGGGACGAACACTCCGGATCACGCTAAACTGGCGTTTTGCGATTTTCGGCCACCTCGAGGAAGCGAGACGTCGTCGACGGCGAGGTCTTTTTCGCAAACCCCGGTTGCACGGGGGTCTCCGAAAATCGCAAAACGGCGATTGGGCGAGTGGGCAATTAGGCGAGTAGGCCTGCACATCGCCATGCGTAGCCCAATAGCCCACTGGCCTACTTGCCCAATTGCCTGACGGTTCGTTCATGCACCAGAGAATCGTATGGATCGAGACCGTTCCGTCAGCCGATGAAAAGTGCAAAAGTCTAGGTTAGTATTTCGGAGACGGAAGTCTCGATTCGAATCTCGAGCGGAGTGAGCGATGGAGCTGCGCGTCACGTTCGCGATCTCGTTGTCGGTCTCGGCGCTGGCGATTGGATGTGCCGACGAGACCGCTCGACCGGTTGGAGGGACCGGTCCGTCGGGGGACGTCCGGCGGGACGCGACCGCGTCGGACGGGGGGGAGCGGCCCGACGGGGCGGACGGAGATTCGAGTCGAGACGCGTCTCTCGACGTCGGTGACTCCCGGACTCGCGATACGGCGCGGGATGGAACGGACGCCGGAGCTCGCGACGTCTCCGACGTCGACCGAGCGGATGGCGCCGGGACGGGCTGTGCGATGGAGGACGACTGCGACGGTGGGACGTGTGTCGACGGAGCCTGTGTGTCGCCGTCGTGCTCCGACGGTGTGCGAAATCAGGACGAAACCGACATCGACTGCGGAGGCGAGCACTGTGCTCCGTGTCCGACTGGGAAACAGTGCAGTCGCGACCGGGATTGTCAGTCCGGCGTCTGCGTGGGCGGGACGTGTCGTGTCTGTCGCAACGGGCGGGAACGGACGACGGGAAAAGCCTGCGGATACCGAGACCGGGGCGAGGTACGACAGCGCTGTGAACGACACGCGTGGGTCGATGCGGGATGTCAGGGGGTCTGGTTCGCGAGCTGCTCCGAGTTGTCGAAGGCCCGTCCGAATGCCTCGACCGGGACCTACACGATCGACCCCGATGGCCCCTCGAGCGGCAAGATCCCCGCGTTCAAGACGACGTGTGACATGCAGACCGACGGCGGCGGCTGGACCGAGATCACGCCCTGCATCGCGCGGAAGAAGTTGGGGGCAATGCTGGTGGGCGTGCACAGGGCGCCGACGGCGACCGTCGATTCGAAGTGCCGGCCGTACACGTCGGACAAAAAGCGACACACCTATCACTACACCTTCGAATTCCCGCCGGGCTTCCGCGAATTCTTCCTCGACGGCTTCGAATCGAAGGGCAATCACGGAGACGTCGACGGCGGACAGATCAATGGCAATCGCTTCGAGCAGACGAGCTGGAGCAAAGCCTGGAAGCAGACCGGCCGCAACGGCGGGATCGGCGACATCTCGTTCGGTTCGGCCGCCTTCGGCGGGCCGGAGACCTCCTACGGTCGGGAGTCGAACGGCAAGACGAAGTGTCGATACTGTACGTTCAGTTGGCCCGCCGGGAACAAACGCTACGAGTTCTCGCGGTCGGTCAAGACGTTTCGGATCGGTTGGGGGGAGCGCGGGCCGGACCCGGAGGGGTGGTATCCCTGGTGGTCCGGGAGTATCTGGATCCGCTGAGGGGCTGATTCGTGTGTAGCAAGCCGGACCGAGGCTCGGCGAGCTGATTTGTGCGAGGTCACCGCCGTCAAAC
>JBDGRG010000279.1:4154-6257 GCA_042218355.1 Bradymonadaceae bacterium | reverse complement strand
AGGCGGTTCGAGCGGTCGACGGGTCCGCCGACGCGTCGTCGTGCCGTCTGTTCGAATTCGGAGACCCGGCTGAAGAGGGCAGGCGGACGCTCTAACCCCGGCCGCCCCGGGGGCTGTCGGTTGACTCGGCAGACCAGAAACTTATCGTGTCGAGGCATTGCGTTTCGGCCCGAATCGGGTGTCCGTTCACGACCTCGGATCGCCCGACCGGGTCCATCCGTTCACATTCGAAGAGGCGACCATGCACGGTTTTCCGTCCTCTGCAGTAGAGGGGGATCGGTCCGAGCGTCCGGACCTCCCCGATACGGACGAACTCGTCGTCGAGCGTTACGCGACGGCCGAACTGCCGACTCGGTACGGCACGTTTCAGATCGTGTCGTTCGTCGACAACGGCGAGGACCGCGACCACGTGGCGGTCGTCAACGGGGACGTCGCCGGACGGGAAGGTGTCCTCACGCGCGTGCATAGCGAGTGCGTGACGGGGGACGTCTTCGGGAGCCTGCGCTGCGACTGCGGCGAACAGCTCGACAAGGCGCTCGAGACGCTGGGCGAGGTCGATCGCGGAATCCTGCTGTACATGCGGCAGGAGGGCCGGGGCATCGGGCTGACCGAGAAGGTCAAGGCCTACGAGCTTCAGGACGAAGGGTTGGACACTGTCGAGGCGAATCGTCACCTCGGCTTCGACGACGACCTGCGGGACTATTCGGTCGCGGCCGGAATGCTCGACGTCCTGGGCCCCCAGAAGGTCCGAGGCCTGCTCTCGGAGGGGATCGAAGTCGAGCGCCGCATCCCGCTGAAGGTTCTGCCCAATCCGCACAACGTCGAATATCTGGAGACGAAACGCCGCAAATCGGGCCACCTGCTGTGAACGTCGACGGCGTTTGCAGTTTGCGTCGGACGCCAGAGCAAGATGCTCTGGCTACGCCGCGTCGACCGCGCTTCCAGCGTCTGTGACGTAGACCGAGCTTCCAGCTCGTGTCAGACAGCGGTTCGGTGCGGTCGGCTACCAGCTCACCGCTTGCGAGAGTGGCCCGAAAACGCCGCGGCACCCACGAGCTGACATCGACTTCTTCCCTCCCCTGCGACGTAAACCGGGGCGGGTCCGCGACGCTCATCGGATTTTCGACGGCAACGGAACGAGCCATGGCTGACGACTCGAACCATCCGCTCGTCGGTTATCGCCTCGAGGACGGGATCGCCTACCTCGACATCGACGTCGAGGGCGAGCCCGTCAATACGCTCTCCCCGGCCATGACCGGTCGGTTCGAGGAGCTCCTCGACGGCCTCGGCCGCGAGGCCGGCCTCGAGGGGGTCGTCCTCCACAGCTCCAAGCCCGACAACTTCATCGCCGGCTTCGATATCGAGAAGCTGCGCGAACTGCGCGACGACGCCGACGAGATGCGCTCGCTGATCCGGCGGGGGCACCGGCTGATGAGTCAATTCGAGGAACTCGACGCACCGATCGTCGCCGCGGTCGACGGGAGTTGCCTGGGCGGGGGGCTCGAGGTCGCGCTCGCCTGTTCGGGCCGAGTCGCCGCCGATACCGAGGCTACCTCGTTCGGTTTCCCGGAGGTCAAACTCGGCGTCATTCCGGGGCTGGGGGGCACACAGCGGCTGCCGCGGGTGATCGATCCGCAGCTCGCGCTGAAGATGATCCTGACCGGGAAGGAAATCGACCCCGACGAGGCTCACGACGAGGGGCTGGTCGAGGACGTCGTCCATCCGGGCATTCTGTTGGACCGGGCGGCGGACCTGGCACGCCAGCTGAACGAGGAGGAGGGTTCGCGCATCGCCTCGCAGGTCCCGCTCGAGACGATCCGCGAGTTCGTCTCCGACCCGACCTCCGAGGCGGTCAAGCTGGCGGCGAAGACGCCCGCCCGCAAGTGGATCTTCGACCAGGCGCGCGAGACGACCCGCAGCAAGGCGGGCGACGACTACCCGGCCCCGTTTCGCGCGATCGACGTGATCGAGACCGGGTTCGAGGAGGGCTTCGAGGCCGGAATCGAGGCCGAGACCGAGGCATTCGTCGACCTGGTTCAGACCGACGTCGCCGAGCATCTCATCGAGATCTTCTTCACCAAGCGCGAGCTCGAGAACGATCCG
>JBDGRG010000279.1:1332-4144 GCA_042218355.1 Bradymonadaceae bacterium | reverse complement strand
GGCACGCGTTCTTCGAGCTGGTCGAACGTCCGGCCGAGGAGGCCGATCCCGTCGACGTCGACAAGATCGGCGTCCTCGGCGCCGGTCTGATGGGGGCGGGGATCGCTCAGTCCGCCGCCTACAACGGGTACGCCGTCCGTCTGAAGGACAAGGATCTCGACGGACTCGGATGGGGGATGGACTACTGTGAGGACCTGTTCGACAAACTGGTTCGCAAGGGTCGGATCACCGAGGCCGAGTCCGACGTGCTGATGGGGCAGATCGCCGGGACGACCGACTATTCGGGCTTCGGGACGGCGGGTCTCGTGATCGAGGCCGTCTTCGAGGATCTCGATCTCAAGCGCGAGATGGTATCGGAGATCGAGGCGCGCGGGGACGACGACCAGATCATCGCCAGCAACACGTCGACGATTCCGATCGAGGAGATCGCCGCGGAGGCCGAGCGCCCACAGAACATCCTCGGCATGCACTTCTTCAGCCCGGTCCACAAAATGCCGCTGCTGGAGATCATTCGGACCGACCAGACCAGCGACCGGGCGCTGGCGACCGCGCTGGAGGTCGGCCACGACCTCGGCAAGACGTGCATTGTCGTCGACGACGGGCCCGGGTTCTTCACCTCGCGGGTGATCGGGGCCTACATCAACGAGGCGGGTTGGATTCTCGAGGAGGGGGCGCGGATCGAGGACGTCGACCGGGCGCTCGAGGAGTTCGGTTTTCCGGTCGGGCCGCTGAAGCTGGTCGACGAGGTCGGATTCGACGTCGCGACCAAGGCCGCCGATACGCTGCGCGAGGCGTTCGCCGACCGCTGGGATGCTCCCGCTGCGCTGGAGACGCTCGCCGAGCAGGGCCGGAAGGGAAAGAAGAACGAGTGGGGGTTTTACGAGTACGAGGACGGTGAGGCCGTCGAACCCGATCCGTCGGTCTACGACGTCCTGCCCGGTGGCTCGAACCGCCGCGACGTCGACCTGGAGCTGGTCCGCGATCGGTGCTGGCTGGCCATGCTCAACGAGTGCGCGTACTGCCTGCAGGAGGGCATCGCCCGCCGGCCGCAGGATGTCGACATCGGGGTCATCTTCGGCCTTGGGTTCCCGCCGTTTCGCGGCGGCGTTCTGCGCTACGCGGATTCGGTCGGGCTCGACAAGATCGCCGACCAGCTGCATGCGCTGGCCGGTGAGTACGGCGATCGTCTGCGGCCGGCGGAGATCATCGACGAGAAGGCGAGTGACGGTGAGACGTTCTACTGAATCCCCCAGCGTAGACCGAGCTTTCAGCTCGCGTCGGACGCCAGAGCAAGATGCTCCGGCGATGTCGAGCGGGGTTCCAGCGCGGTGCAACGTGGACCGAGCTTCCAGCTGGCGTCAGTGACGCCAGCTCGAGATCATCCGGTGACCACACCCTCCATCCCCTGACACCCACGGACGACCACCATGGATCAGCAACCTCTCGGTGGAGACGACCGCATTGCCATCGTCGACGGCGCCCGGACGCCGTTCGCCAAGGCCTGGACCGTGTACAAACACTGGAACGAGGCGGATCTGGCCCGGGTGGCGACGCGCGAACTCGTCGAGCGTGCCGAGCTCGAGCCCGAACTGATCGACGAGGTGGTGATGGGCTGCGTATCGGCACCGATGAACGGGCCGAACGTCGCGAGAGAGGTCATCTTGCGCACGCCGATTCCGCGCATGGTGCCGGGTTACACGGTTCAGGAGTACTGTGCGTCGAGCGGGCTCGCCTCGCTGAATGCGGCCGGCGACATCATGATGGGGGGCGCCGACGTTGCCATCGCGGGCGGAGTCGAGTCGATGAGTGCCGCCCAGGCGCGGGTCAGCCTGCCGCTGACCCACGCGCTGAACGACGCCTCGAGTGCCCGCTCGCCCATCGAGATGCTCGAGGCGTTCAAGGATGTCGGCGCACAGGATCTGCTCCCCGAGACCCCCGAGATCGCCGAACCAACCACCGGCGACCGCATGGGGGATTCGGCCGAAAAGATGGCCAAGCAGTTCGGCATCAGTCGCCGCGATCAGGACGAGTACACCGAGCTGACCCATCATCGGACGGCCGAGGCGTACGAGGAGGGCCGGTTCCCCGAGGTCGTCCCCGTCCTCACCGGCGAGGAGTACGACGAGCCGGTCGAACAGGACACACTGGTCCGGCCCGACACGTCGGTCGACAAGATGTCGGGACTCAGTCCGGTCTTCGACAGCGAGCACGGGACGGTTACCGCGGCGAACTCCTCCCCGCTGACCGACGGGGCGTCGGCCGTGTTGTTGATGCGCGAGAGCAAGGCCGAGGAGCTCGGCTACGAGCCGAAGGCCTACATTCGTTCCTACGCAAATGTCGGCGTCGACCTGTTCGACATGCCGATGCTGATGGGGCCGACCTTCGCCACCCCCCAGGCCCTCGATCGCGCCGGCCTGACCCTCGACGACATGGACCTGATCGAGATGCACGAGGCCTTTGCGGCGCAGACGCTGGCGAACATCCGGGTCTGGGAGTCCGACGAGAAGTGTCGCGAGCTCGGGCTCGACGGGGCGATCGGCGAGGTCGACATGGATATCTTCAATGTCAACGGCGGTTCCATCCCGATCGGCCATCCCTTCGGCGCGACCGGCGGTCGGATGCTCATCCAGCTGGCCGGGGAACTGGAGCGCCGCGACGACCAGCTGGGGCTGTTGACGATGTGTGCCGCCGGCGGGCTCGGTCTGTCGATCGTCCTGGAGCGGGCCGAGTGAGCATCTGCGCCGTTCATCCCGGCGCTGATTCGTCACGGCATTGAAACTTGGCCTCGAACGAGGCGCTCGGAACGGCGCCG
>JBDGRG010000279.1:0-1322 GCA_042218355.1 Bradymonadaceae bacterium | reverse complement strand
CAGCCACTCCAGCGCGGCCCGGTGCGCGTCGTTCCGGCCGTCGAGGATGCCGTGGACGTGCTGCCGGACCTCGCCGGGGACGTCGTCCACTTGCTGCAGCTGGTGGCCGTCGTCGGGGCGCTCGCCGTCGGCCTCGCCCCCTCGCACGTCAGTTCGATCCGTTCGTTCCGCACGACCCGGCAGCGAAAGTCGAACTGCGGGTGCTCGACGTGTCGCGCAACCAGCTGGAGCATCGCGTAGCGACGTTCTTTCCATTCGATTTCGGGCAGCGACGCGATCGCCCCGAGTCGGCTGGTCGTGGCTCCGTCCGTCCCGAATTCGGTTCCGTCCGCGCCGATCGGAGCCGGCAACGTCGCGGTCAGCCGATCGAATCGGACCGTATTCCCTTTGAAATCTCGGTATTCGACGGGGTCGCGAACGCGCACTTCGAGCCGGTCGCGGCCATCGGAGGCGCGTGTCCGGCACTCCGCGTCGGCCAGCGGGAACTGGCGCGATTCACCGGCGAGTTCGACGGTCATCTCCCCGGTGGACGGGTGTGTCTCGACCTTCTCGAGTCGTGAGGCGGGTTGTTCGCGGCACCCGGCCGCGAGGAGGGCCAGGGCCAGAGTTAGACGGAGAAAAGCGAGGGGGACGGCCCGCGCGCCTCCGGTACAGCGGATCGAGTCGGAGCGCGGCGGGGAGGGTTCAATCATCGACGAGTTGCTCGTCGTGCCCCGAGATGACCTTGTCGATGAGCCCGTATTCGCGCGCCTCCTCGGCGTCCATGAAGTAGTCGCGGTCGGTGTCTTCCTCGATGCGCTCCTTCGACTGACCGGTATGGTCGACGAGGATGTCGTTGATCCGTTCGCGGATCCGGACGATCTCGTCGGCCCGGATGTCGATGTCCGCGGCCTGTCCGCCGATGCCCTGCTCGACCATCGGCTGGTGGATCAGGATGCGCGAGTTCGGGAGAGCGTAGCGTTTCCCCTCGTTGCCGGCGGCCAGCAGGACGGCGCCCATCGAGGCGGCCTGTCCCATGCAGATCGTCGAGATGTCCGACCGGATGTAGCGCATGGTGTCGTAGATCGCCAATCCGGCGGTGACGGCGCCACCCGGCGAGTTGATGTACAGGCTGATCTCTTTCTCCGGATCCTCGCTCTCGAGGAAGAGCAGCTGGGCGATGATGCTGTTTGCGACCTGATCTTGGACCGGCGTCCCGAGAAAGACGATACGATCTTTGAGAAGCCGGCTGAAGATGTCCCAGGACCGGCCCCCGCGGGGCGTTTCTTCGACGACGCTCGGTACGTGTGCCATGTTGAGGTCGGTCGGCCTCGAGGGAAGAA
>JBDGRG010000278.1:6595-11300 GCA_042218355.1 Bradymonadaceae bacterium | reverse complement strand
ATCGCGGACGAGCCGCGACGCGTGCTGGGCCACCTGCACGATGCGATACGGCGCCTCCTCACCCTCAGCGCCCATCGTCGTCCACCCATCGGCGAAATTCGTCGAAGACGTCGGATTCGATCTGCCAGGCTTCGCCCGGAGGCTCGACGACCGGAGCGTTCGAAGCCTGCCAACTCTCCAGATCGGCGGCCGGAGAGACGAAGGTCAGTTCGCCGCCGGGGGGATCGAGCGCGAGCAGCCATCCGAACATCTCGCCCGCCCCGTCGCGCCCCCAGCGCTTCAGATCGCCTCGGGCGATCTCGTCGGCATCGATCCGCTGCTCGTCCAGGTAGAGCCCGTCGGCGTCGACTCGAAGATCGGCCTCCTCGCGCACCTCGACATCGCGGGCGAAATACGGCCGCCATCCGTCGAAACGCGGACGCCACCGCAGAATCACGGGTCCGAAGACGCACCAGATGGCGGAGACGGCAACCACCGGCTCCACCCACGACCACGCGAGAAAGGAGGCGAACATCCACCCGAGTCCCACGACCCGCAGAAGCGCCGCGACCGCGACCGCCACGAGCACGACGAACGGCGGTCCGAGCGCATACGCGACCTGTGGGAGCGGCACCGGGCGTTCGGAGGTGCGGAGGCGAATCGCTCGCCCCTCGGCCCGGTCGCCGTCATCCTCCCCGGCGGCGTCCCCGTTTTCGTCCGTCTCGTCCCCGTCGTCGCTCTGCGCGTCGACATCGCCGCCGGGCTCGACCTCCTCGGCGGCCGGCTCGACCTCCCCGCCGGCCGGCCGGGACTCGTCGACGCCGCTCGATTCGTCCGGCTGCTCCTCCTCCGGAGATCCACTCGCCCCGACGGCCGGCATCGTCGCCGGTCCGTCGTCCGCACCTCCGACCGCCGGCTCGGGGTCTTCCAGATCCGACGCCGGCACCTCGAACCCCTCGTCGGTCCCCTCCGCTTTGGAGGCGTCGGTTCCGACTGCGGCCCGCGATTCCGAGTCGACCGCCGACGGGTCGCTCCAGGGGGTCGAGGGTTCGGGCTCGTCGGATGGCTCGGCAAACGCAGCTGCCCCCTCCGACGGCTCGCTCGCGCCGGCCGAATCGCCGGGCTCGGCCCCCCCGGGGTCGTGCCCGGAGTCGACTCCGGGCCTCGATTCGGACGCCGACGGGGGGCCCGGCGGACGGGGACCGCCGGCTACCCCCGCATCCACGTCGACCGGCTCGGTCGGATGACCGCCCTCGGCCTCCCCGCCGTCTGAAGACGCGTCGACCGAGTCGTCGAACGGTTCGGGCAACCGATCGCC
The DNA here is from genome assembly GCA_042218355.1 of Bradymonadaceae bacterium. GTDB lineage: Bacteria > Myxococcota_A > Bradymonadia > Bradymonadales > Bradymonadaceae > CAJXPB01. The sequence continues at coordinate 10,003 of JBDGRG010000278.1, read as the reverse complement.
CAGCTCCGGACGCGACCCGCACAGACCCGAGACCGCCCGATCGAACAACGCGCGCAACTCCGACAGCCCCTCGTCCGCCGACCGGCGGCCCTCCTCGATCAACTCCTCGATGTCGGCCCAGTAGGCCCGCGTCTCGCCGGCCTTCTTGCGCTGCTTGTCCCAGGCCCGCGCCCGCTCGTCGCGAGCCCCGGCACCCGGTTCGAGTTCCCCGTCGCGCACCCGCGACTCGACGTCGGCGAGTGTCTCCTCGCGCTGCTCTTCCAGCCGCTCGAGGGTCGCTTCGCGCTGGTTCTCGACGAATTCCTCCGCCGCATCCGCACGCCGGTGGATGAGATCGCCCAGCGTCCGAAGGAGGTCGCTGAGGACGGCCGCGCGCCGCTCGACCTCGTCGATCTGACCCGTGTCCAGCCCCGGTTCGTTCCCTCGACCGACCTCCGCCAGCCAGTGGGTGGCGAACGACTCGAGTTCCCCCGCAGCGACGGCCACCGATCGGGGGCCGAGCTTCGCATGTCCCCGCTGGCCCGGCAGCTCGACGACAAACAGCTCCTCGACGTCGTCGGGATCGACCTCCTCCCAGCTCGGGACGGACCGGACGGTGGTGCTCAGCCGACGCTCGTAGTCGAGGAACTCGCGGCGCAACTCCTCGCGCATCTCCTCGAGCTGACGCTCGATCTCGCGCTCGGTGCGCCGCGCCAACTCGGCGCGGTCGTCTCCGTCGGAAAAATCGTCGTTCACGGTGGTCGAAGAGGCCGTCTGGAAGCACCGTCCACGGTCGGTGCGCGGTCGCGGGCGAGCACCGCGCGTCAACCCGCGGAAACGGCGGGCGGGATGAAGGCTCGAATGTCGACTGCTCGGCGTCGAATGCGGACGCGCGAAACGTAGTCGCGCACACCGCCCGGTTGCAAGGTGTGGGTCTCGGCCGCGTGGCTCGGGTCCGATCGGAAACCCTGTGATCTTTGGCCGTCGGTCGAGAGCAGCGTCGACCGGGATGCCTCAGAACGGATGATTCGCGTGGAACGAGCCGGACCGAGGCTCGGCGAGCTGACGTGTGCGAGGTCACCGCCGTCAAACGCAGGCGATGCCGGAGGGCATCGTCCAGGATCGACGGCACAGAGATCGTGCAAAGCAGCCGTCGATGCCGACGTGGAGAAGTTGACACACGAATCAGAACAGATGGACCGCCAGCAGCAGGACCATCATGTTGCAACAGGCGTGGTAGACCACCGGCGCGGCGATGGTCCCGGTCCGTTCGCGCAAGACCCCGAAGATCAGCGAGGGGAAGAAGACCGATGCGCGCTGCAGGGCGAACACACCGCCGACCGGGACTGCCAGATGGCCCAGCGCGAAGGCCGCGCTGGCGAGCGCGTTTTCCTCGCTCAGTCCCGCCCGGGAGCGGGTATCGGCCGGTCCGCCCTCCTCGCACCGACGAGCGCGAAGCCACTGCCGAATGCGGGTCTGCAGATAGCCCCGGTAGAAGAACTCCTCCGGGAGGGCGACGACCAGCAGGTGGGTCAGCAACCACATCCAGATCCACCGCGTCGTCCGTCGGAGCGTCGCACTCGAACCCGCCGGCGCCTCCGCCCCGCCGATCCGGATCGAGGCTCCGTCGAGCGCCTCGACCCGCAGCCGGGTCGGATAACCGGACGTCCCCCGACCGGACGGCTCGACGCCGACGGTGCCCCGGGCCCCCGCGGGGACGTCCAGCCGCCACGCCGACCGTTCATCCGCTCGGCCACCATCGGTCGGTCTGGCCGAAGCAGCTGCCTCGGCGTCGGGGCGAAAGGGTCGATCGGCCTCGAGCCGCAACCGAACGGGGGTCTCGCCGGCCCGAATCGACAGCCGGACGCGATGGTCGTCGGCCCACAACCAGACGCCGGGGTCCTCTCCCGCACCGTCCGGCCGACCGGTGGCACGCTGCTCCCACTTGAGATAGTTCGACCACTGAAATTCCGCCTGCCGATCGCCCAGCACGGTGTGCCAGGCGTAGTACCCGACCGCATACGGCCCCAGGGTCAGCAACCCCGCGGCCACCCCCCAACCCGCCCCGCGAATCGCCCCCCGCCAGGTCAATCCGAAGACCTCGAGATTCGCTCGGAGCGCATCGAGCCGATAGAGCGGAACGTAGATGAAGACCGCGGCAACCGCGAGGTAGAGATACCGCGAGAGGAACGCCAGCCGGGTGGAGAGCGCGGACAGCACGGCCACCGCGCCGACGACACCGCCGAGCAGCAGCGCGGGGAGAGCGTAGGCCTCATCGGGCCCAACGGCGCCGGCAAGACGACCCTGCTGGGGCTGCTGGCCGGGCACACCACCCCCGACGAGGGGACCATCAGCGTCGGCGGGACCGACCCCGTCGCCGTCCGGTTCGCACGCGCTCACCGTCCGACCTCCCCACTCTCCGGCAGATCGACCCGACGCACGGCCTCGACGCTGCGAACAAACAGCTCGCCAGCGCGCGCTTCGAGGTGGAGATAGCCCGTGGGAATGGAGGTGTACCAGATGAGGGTCCCCTCGCGGGGATCGAACGCGTAGAGGACATTCGACCCCTGATCGCGCTGAACCAAAAGATAGATCCGGCCCCCGATCCTGGCGGCGGCCGGACGGCCGTCCCCGACCTCCACCCCCCACCGGGGCCGGCCGCGCTCGGTGTCGATCGCCCAGACCGTCCCCTGGAGTTTGACCAGCACCACCGAGGCCTCCGGAAAGACCTCCGCCCGGTACCCCGAGGGCGGATGGGCGGGCAATTCGAGCCGCCAGTCGGCATCGAAATCCTCGAAGCGATACGCCGTCAACTGGGGAGGGCCGGAGGGCCGGGGCGCAAAGAAGAGACGCCGGTCGGAGGCGGCGTAGAAGGCGCTTCGGCCGCCGAGCTCCTCGAAATCGCGGCGCTGCATCTCCTCGCCGGTGTACGGATATCGACGAGTCAGCCCCGAGACGTCGGCCAGTACCAGGCTGTCTCGGTGCGCTCGCGGGGCGATGCCGGACCAGAACGACAGCGCTCCCTTCCAACGGGGGGCACCCGTCGACAGATCGAGACACTCGACCTGTGTCTCCCCGGACCAGAGGCTCCCGACGCAGACGTGTCGAGGAGGCAGCGGCGCGACGAACGACGACCGGTAGTTGGCAGTGAAATGAGCCGTCCGTCCGACCCGCTCGACCCGATGCGTCCAGGCCAGATCGCCGTCCCGGTAGGCAGCCAGCTTCAGATCCGTCCCCTCGGCCCTGTCGACCTCGACTGGATACGCGACGAACCACCAGTCGTCGACGGCCCGGTCCACCGCGGGCTTGCAGCCGACCAGCCGCATCGCACGATCGGCAGCGTCCCCCGGAAGTGTCTCTCTGACCCCCCGGTCGGTCTCGAACCACTCGCGACAGGGAGGAAATCGCTGGGGCCGACTCAGACCGACC
>JBDGRG010000278.1:0-6585 GCA_042218355.1 Bradymonadaceae bacterium | reverse complement strand
CGGGCGCGGTTCACCGGTCGGGCGGTCGGTCAAATCGACGGGCTCGGGCGGTTTCCAGGGAGTCTCGTCGACCCGGACCTCTCCCAGCGACATCTCCTCGACCGGGACCGTTTCGGAGGCCGACTCCTCGTCGCGACAGCCGCCCCCCGTCGCGGCGAGCAGGATCAGAGCGACCGCGAGGAGGCGGCGGACGTCCAGGGCTCGAGCTGACTCGAATGCTTCCACGGGAGGTGCCACGGATCGGTCGGGAGCGTAGCGTCGACGCTCGGAACAACGCAGATGGATCTCATATCGGTTCGTCCGCCGGCCGTCTAACGCACGGTGCGGACCGGGGCAACGAGGCGATCGAACAATGGGCGCGATCCCGCGGTCGAAAGAGGGCCGGTCGATCCTTGTCCACGGAGCACGGCCGGCCGGAATGTTCGGGCCCCCGGACATGGACTCGCGGCTTGGATTTTGCCGCCGATCCGCGCACAAGAAGGGAGCAGCTGCAACGCAACGGAATCGAACGACCGTCGTGGGACCGAGTTCGCAGGCCCGTCTCCGGTCCGAATGGCGGTCGAGAAGCCGACCCCGGAACGACCCGCTCTGTCGACGTGGTTCGACCCGATACACAATCGGGGGCGAGACCCGGCCGGCCTCCCGACCGTGCGCACGGTTGCCCGTGGATCGTGCTCGTCTGCATCTGCGTCTCGACCGCGGGCTGTCTGGACCGCTACGGCCACCCGCCCCGCCCCGATTCGCTCCGCAACTCGGATACGGCGTCGGATGCGACCGCGCCGGACAGTTCCCCCCCGACGGATGCTCACGACGCGAGCTGCCCCGACGGGGCGGGAGATCTCACTCCGACGGGCTGTCCGACGCCGTGCCGATCGGCGGCGTCGTGCCGGCTCGTGGTCCAGTTCGGCACCGGGGCCGACGACGAAGCCGAGGCCGTCGTCCCGGTCCCCGACGGCAGTGGGATCTACGTCGCGGGTCACACCGGAGGCGATCTGTTCGAGCGTTCGAACGCCGGCGGGCTCGACGCGTTCATCGCCAAAGTCGACGGTGCGGGGAAACTGTCGTGGGGTCGCCTGATCGGCGGCGAGGGAGACGAGCGCGCACTCGATATCGCGGTCGCCCCGCAACCTCGATCCCTGATCGTCGCCGGAACCACGACCGGCGATCTGGCGGGCCAGAGCAATCGCGGGGCGACGGACGTCTTCGCGGCGGGATTGTCGACCGACGGCTCGCGCCAGTGGACACATCTGACGGGCGGCCCGGGCGAAGAGACCCTCCCCGGGGGAACCGCCCTCGCCACCGCCGGAGGTCGAACGTTCCTCACCGGGACGACCGCCGGAGATCTGCGCGGCGCGGAGACGTCGCGAGCGGGCGCCCTCCTGGCCAGACTCGATCGGCGCGGCACGATCGCAGACACCGCCGTCGCCGGCTCGCGCGGTCGGACCGAGGGCGTCGCTCTTCCGCGCCGGCCCGGTCGCTCGGATCGACTCGCCTGGGTCGGAACGACCGACGAACCCCTGGCCGGCCGCTCCCCGAAGGGACGCGACTGGTTCGCCGCCTCGTACGACGGCGAACTCGACCGGAACTGGCTGAAACTCTCCCGGCAACCCGGGCCGGAGGCTCCCGTCGACGTCCGTCGGTCCGCCCGGAGCACGCGACTGGTCCTCCTCGGCACGAGGGGGAGCGGCGAGAACGCCTCGATCGTCGTAGCGGACTACGAGCCGGGCGGAGCCCCGGGCACGACGACCTCGCCTTCGATCGACGGCACCCTCTCGCCCACGGGCGGGTTTGCGGGTCCCCCCACCGATTCGTCGCTCGTCGCCGCCGGCCGACTGGAGGACCGGAAGGGAAGCCGGGGGACGAGCGCCGCGCTCGTCCGTATCGCCCGCTCCGGCTCCGCCGACGTCGTTCGCCGGCTCGACGCCCCGGGGGCGGACGCCTTTCTCGACGCCGCTGCGGCCGAACCGCCGACGATCTGGTCGGTCGGCTACACGGCGGGCCAGCTCGGCCGACGAGAGGCTGGCGGTCGACGCGACGTCCTTCTGTTTCGGACGGCGGCCCCGGAGACGGCGAATTGACCCCCACCTCCTCCCCCCGCCCGCGAATCGTGTCGCCCTCCGCGTCGACGTTCGTCGTCCGGCCCGGTCGCGGTTCGATTCGGCGGCGATCTGCGCTACGATGACCGCCGTCGAAACTGTTCGCGCCTCCAACGTCGTTCCTCACCTCCGGACGCCGACCCGTGTCTGACATCGTTCCGAACTGCTCCCGACGCTCGCTCCTGATCGCGGTGGTCCTCGTCGCCGGACTGGCGACGAGTCTCCAGTCCTGCTCGGACGCGCTCCAGCAGATCGGCCCGAGTATCGACCGGCTGACGCTCACTCCGTCGGCCGTCCCGAAACAGGACACCGGGATGACCGACGAGTACATCGGTGCGGAGATCGTCGTCAGCGGGTTCGAATCGCAGCTCGAGGACGCGACGATCTTCGTCCAGACCCCCGGCGGACGTGAGCCCGCCCAGTACAATTCCTCGGTCCGGTCGATCCAGGAAGGCGACAATCAGACGACCATCGTGATCGAGGACCGCAACGGCGGCATCCAGAAATCCTGGCTCCGCGACCTCCAGCCGGGCACCTACGACGTCGGTGCCACCGTGGTCAGTGCCGACGCGGAGGTCACCAAACTCAATCTGACTCAGGTTTCGGTCTGTCAGGACGCCAACTCGGGCCCGTGCGCATGAACGCGCGGGAAGGACTCGCTACTCCCCTTCGGACGGGATCGGCGCGATGGCTCACCGCGACGAAGTCGGCGGCGAACGACGCGGCCTGCTGACGGCACTGCGGGATCTGGCCGACGGGCTCGACGAACTGGTCCGTTCTCAGCTCGCCCTGCTCCGGATCGAGGTCGCACGCGAGGGCTCGATCGCCTGGGAGCAGAGCGCCGCCCTGCTGTTGTCCGCCATCACCGCACTGATCGGGTATGCGCTGCTCCTGCTCGGGATCGTCGTCGCCGTCGGCGCCTACGCCGGTCTGACCCCGGCGTCGGTGACCGCCCTGGCGCTGGGACTGTTTCATCTCGTCCCGGGCCTGATCGGCGCGCACCGACAACTCCAGGGTCTCGAACACCAGCGCGAACGTCTCGAGAAGAAGACCGCCCTACTGACCGGGGACGATTCATGGGAGACACAGATGCCACCGACCTCGCCCGAACCGGCGGACGAGACCTCGTCCGACGCGGAGCCGGCGACGGAACCGCCGAACGGATCCGAGAGCTGAAGGCGTCGATCGAGCAGTCGCGCGAGCGGATCTCCGAAAGCCTGGACCGCGTCCGGTCCGAACTCCGCTCGAAGACCGACTGGCGCCAGTGGGTCGAGGACCACCCGTGGGAATCGGTCGGGATCGCCTTCGGAATCGGCTTCTACCTCGGATTTCGGTGACGGCAGAAAGATGAAGGATGAAGGATGAAGGGGGAAGGGGGAAGGCAGAAGGCGGAAGGATGAGTTATGAATTTCGAGTCATGAATGATGACCGGGGCGGTGCGGTCGGATTCGAAGGCGCCGTCCGGACCCGCTCGACCGCTCGACGACTCGACAACCCGACCACTCGACGACTCGACCACTTGACGGACACCGACTCGCACTCACATTCCGAGTAGTAGGACAATCGACAGCCACCGAGGATGGAGCCAGCATGTCCAACTCTCAGACTGCGACCGACGACCGCGCGAAGACGGCGACCGACGGGACCTCCGAGTCGGCCGAGGCGACCGGCGACCCTTCCGGAGGCACGGAATCGGCCCCCTCGTTCTCGTCGGTCGACGACGAGGAGGAGTTCCGCCAGGCCCTCGAACATCAGTACGCCGAACTCGAGGAGACCTACGACGAGCTTCGCGAGCTGGCCGAGCAGTACAACCGAACCGCGATGGAGTTCATCCGAGAACACCCGGCGATCTGCATCGGAGCAGCGGCCGGCACCGGCTACATCATCGGCCGGCTCGCCTCGAAACGCTGGTTGAAGTAACGAACTCGCGGCCACGCGACGGCCGCCACGCGACTTCCGAACACACGGATCCTCGATGACCGACGACACGGATCAGACGCGACGCGAGCCCTCCTCGCCCGGTGACGCCCCGACGAGCGGCGACGACGCGAGCCCGGTCGCGGACGTCTCCCGACTGCGAGAGTATTACGACGAAAATCCCTACGCGGTCCTCGCCGCCGCAGCGGGGGCGGGGTACGTGGTGGGGGGCGGACTCTTCACCCCGTTCACCAAACGACTGCTCCGCATCGGCATGAAGGCGGTGGTCGTGCCGGCGACACTCTCACAGCTCGAGGAGCTGACCCAGGAAGCGGGCGCCCTCGAGACCGGCGACGGGCCGCCGGAGGAACTGTAAGCTGCCCGGCGGGGAGCCGTACCCGGCGAACGACTCCCCGGTCACCCCCTCTTCTCTTTTCCCGGAGGTGTTCGAGATGAACGTCCAGAAATTCCTCGACGAACTGAACGAGTCCGTCACGTCCTCGTCCGAGCGGAGTCTCGATCGAGTCCTCGACCGACTCGGCCTCGAGAAGCAACACGGACCCGGCGACGTCATTCTTCCCGCGCTCGGAATTTTCGGGGCGGGCGTGGCGGTCGGCTCGGTCCTGGGTGTGCTCTTCGCGCCGAAGCGCGGGGACGAACTCCGTGCGGAGATCCGCGATCAACTCGAGGACATCCGCCGTCAGAGCCGCGAGGAGTACGAGGACCTGCGCGCCAAGAGCCGCGAGGCGCTGGAGACCGCCAAGCGGTCGGTCGAAAAGCACGACGACGAGACCGAGTCCGACACCGAGCGGACCCCGGAAGCCTCCGGCGAGGCGGCCGGTCAGTCGTGAATCAGCCAGGGGCGGGGATCGATCGGGCGGCCGTCCCGGCGCAATTCGAAGTACAGCTTCGGCCCCTCGAGGCTCCCGCTGCTCCCCGTCCGGGCGATCACCTCGGCGCGCTCGACGCGCTGCCCCGGTCGGACACCGATCGATCGGAGGTGGGCGTAGACGCTGTGGTATCCCCCGCCGTGATCGATGATCACCGTGCGGCCGTAGCCCTCGAATCGATCGGCGTAGACGACGATCCCCCCGGCGATGCTGTGGACGACCGTGCCCGGGTCGACCCGATAGGTTAGCCCGGTGTGTCGGACGTACGTCGACGACCGTTCCCGCGGTCGGCGGCCGAATCCACGATCGATCTGGGCGACGACGGGCCGGGCGAGCTGCCCCTTCTTCCGATGGAAGTCCCGCCCGGGAGCGTGTTCGAAAAACGAGCCGAGCGCCTTCTCGAGTTTCTTTTCGGTCTCCTCGATCGCCCGTCGCACCCGCTGGGCATCCTCCTCCGAGTCACCGATCCCGTCGACCAGCGCCCGCCGCTCCGCTCGAACGGCCCGCTCCGCCGACCGACGACCGGCCCATCGGACGGCGAGTCTCGCCCGGCGTCTCGAGATCCGTCCGGAGCGGCCGAGCTTCTGTTCGAGCCGACGAAACGAGGCGACCGGACCTCGTCGTCCCTCGAGTGCCCGACGGCGAGCGGAGGCGAGCAGAGGACCGTAGACGACGGGCTCGGGGTCGACTGCGCGTGCACGCCGCTCCCGCCGGCGAGCGGCGCTCCAGTTCGCCAGGTGCCTCGCCAGGGCTCGGCCGACTCGCTCTCGAGCGCGGGTCGCCACGGAGGACTCTCCCGATCCCCCAGCCAGCCGACGGTCGAGCCGGTCGATCCTCTTCCGAAGACGACGTCCGGCGCGCGACTCTCGCTCGATCCGCCGTTCCAACGACTCGAGTCGCTCGTACAGCTTGGCCCTCTCTCCGTCATCCGTCCCCGCGCCGGCAACCGACACGGTGCACGACACCGCGACGAAGAGCCCGCTCGCCAACCACGTCTCGAACCGTTCAGTCATAGCGCAGTGCCGATCGCAGTCCGTCGGAACTCACTCGTCCGGCCCCTCGGCAGTCTCGAGACGAGACCCAGTACCCGACTCCGAACCCGATCGCCGGTCCGAGGAGAAGGGGCGCCAGCGTCACGAGCCAGCGCAACCACGCCGCACCGCCGATCCGGCCCGGCGCGAGGTCGGCGACGACGACGCCGACGACGACCCCCGCGAGACTGAGCATCAGTGCCGCCCCCAGACCGGCCCACCCACCGATGATCGCCCCGCGCAACCTCGGACGACGCTGAAGATCCCGGGGCGGCGCGCCCAGCCGGTCGAGCACCGCGAGTCGATCCCTCTCGACCTCGCGCAGATCGTCGAGATACCGGGCGACGCCCGCCGCGGCGGCGGCGACCAACGCGAGACCGAGCAACATCCCCCCGATGCGTCCCCACCCCAGATAGTCGAGCGCGCGCACCGCCGCTGCCGAGGGGACGTCGACCCGCACCACCGACTTCCGGGCCGACAGGGCGGAGAGCCGCGCAGCGATGTCCGCCCGACCCGCAGAGACCTCGCCCGTCTTCACCACCAGCGTTGCGGGAAACATCTCACGATCGAGTTCCAGCTCGCCAGCGTACGCCTCGCCGAGCCGCTCCCGGAGGTCGCGCATCCCCTCGGCGGGCGACCGCACCCGGACCC
>JBDGRG010000277.1:9530-10344 GCA_042218355.1 Bradymonadaceae bacterium | reverse complement strand
AGTTGTCCGGGGTGATGTGATGTATCTCCGCACGCGAGTCATTCTCGGTTACGGTGTGATGGCGGTGCTGATCATCGGCGTCGCCGTGACGTCCGCAGTCGGTTTCTTCGACCTGGGCGAGCGGTACGAGCGTGCCATCGGCTCCAAACTGGAGGGTGAGCGGGCTGCACTGAAGATGCTCGTCGCGATCGGCGAGGAGGAGCGACTGCTGGCGGCCGATGCGGCGGGGAGGTCGGACGAGTCCAAATCGACGGCGCTCGAGAGTCAGGATGCGACGTTCGAGACGGCCCTCGAGACGCTCGAGTCTCGGGTGTCGAACGAGGAGATCGGCTCGCACGTCGCCGCCGTCAAAGACGCCTATCGGACCTACCGCGAGCAGCGTCAATCGGTGAGCGAGGATGGCCTCTCCGAGGACGCGTTCTATCGGCAGTTACTGCCGGCCATCCAGGAGGTCGAGACCGAACTGAAGGGGCTTCTCGAGGCGTACCGGTCGGCCCTGTTCAGCGTCGACCGAGAGGCTCGCCAGCGCGCGGTCAGTTACGGATCGTGGCTCGGGTTCCTGGTGGTGCTGTCGTTTCTCTCGATCGCGTTGATTGCTCGGGGGCTGCACCGGCACTTGCTCGGGCCCCTGAACGAAATGGAGGACGTCGCCGCCGCGGTTGCACAGGGTGACCAGCACCGGCGGGTCCAGCTGGATCGCTCGGACGAGCTCGGTCACCTGGGCGAGCAATTCAATCGCGCACTGGACCAGTATCGCGAGCTCGAGGGACACCTGGAAGGACGGACCCGACGAATGAAACAGATGCTGTTGGGA
>JBDGRG010000277.1:7135-9519 GCA_042218355.1 Bradymonadaceae bacterium | reverse complement strand
CTGCTGGCCACCGAGGCGGACGAGGGGGCGATCTACGGGGCCGACGGACGCCTGGTGGCGACGACGATGGATCGCGACGACTGGCGCGGGGTCGCGCGAGCGGACAAACAGCGAATCCGACGGTCGGGCGAGGAGTTGTTTTCCGCGTACCGTGGAGACCAGTCGGGCGAGCGGCGACGGCGCATCGAGCTGTCGGACGGATCCGAAGCGGAACTGGAGGTTCTCGGCGGACAGGGAGTAGCTCGGCGGGTCGGATGGTTGGTGCGGTTCGACTGCTGACCGGCCGGTGTGATCAGGAGGCTCGGTGCGGCGCCGAGGTTCGGACCAACCGCGAGCCGGGCAGGCGTGGTGGTGGCGTGCAGTCGGCCGCGAGGCGCGTCGTCTCCATCGAGCCGATCGAAGTCGGGCCAGCCGAAGCTGGAACATCGCTCACCCCTGTAGCGTCCCTGTCGGGGCCTACGACTCGACCTCGAGGTCGTCCTCGATCTCGTCGAGTGCCGGCCTCCAGTCGGCGGGCACCGGTACCTTCTCGTCCTCCCCGTAGTCGTAGGTCACGACGACGGAATCACCGCGCGCAGCGGAGCGGTCGAGCGAAGAGCTGACGATGACGACTGAAAACTCTTCCAGCTGCTCCATGCTCGTCCCTCGGTTTCGGTCGTTCGGAGAGGTCGAAGTCGATCCGACCGGCTCGCGTCGTCACCCGCCGCCGGTTCGCGGGGGGCGGAGAGGTGCGTCGTGCGCGGCCGTATCACCCGGCTTGTTCGGCAGACCCCCGATGTTAGACTGAAACACTCTCGACGAACGGGTCGCCGAGCTGTCGAAGAGTCGACGATGCTTCGTTCGAATCACCGGGACGCGCGGGGGGATGGCCGGGGGCGTTTGGCCTCCGCGAGATCCGTGGCCGGGCCCGTGCCGGGTACGTTCCCGGGCCCGCCTCGAATCGAAGTCTGCGTGCTGTTCGTCTTGCTCCTCGCGGCGTCCTGTTCGCCCGGTTCCGCCCCTCCGGCAGCGACTGATCTCCGCGAGGGCTCGGGCATCGACGTCCGCCGCGACCGGGGCTCGCGATCGGAGGACCGCTCGACTGGTCGGACGATCGGCTACGGGGGCGCGGAAGCCGTCTTCGACGTCGACTTCGGGAAGAGCAGTGGGGATCTCTACATCGCCGGTCAGGCCTCCGGGAACTTTTACGGATCCCCCGTTCGGGGGGCGTTCGACGTCTTCGTCGCTCGGCTCGGCGCCGACCTCGGTTTTCGGTGGATTCGGCTGCTCGGCAGCGCCGAACACGAGGAACATCCGGACGTCGCGGTCGACGAAGGCGCCCGAGCGGTCTACCTGGTCGGAGAGACCCGGGGGGTGGTCGGAGAGGGCGGGTCGCACGGGCGGATCGACGTCTTTGCCGCAAAGCTCGGCACCGACGGAGCGCTCGCATGGGCGCGGACCTTCGGTTCTCGCCGTCGCGATCGCATTCCGACCGCCGGCGGGGCCCTCGTGGCGGCGGACGGAGATGCCTACGTCTCGATCACGAGCGAAGGAAAGCTCTTCGGAGCGCGGACGGTGGCGGCCGGGACGGCGAGGACCGCGGTCGTCCGGATCGACGACTCGACGGTTCCCGGAGGTTCCGCTCCGTTCGCACTCCACGAGACGCTCGGGGCTGCTCGCCCGGGACGGTCGTCTGCGATCGAACTGTCGCGGGACGAAAACCGGATCGGATGGCTCCGCATTCGCAGTACCCGGACCGAGTCCCCCTCGGACGGAACCGTCGAACTCCTCGGCCTCGAGCAGGCGCGCTCCCGGAGCTGGTCCCTGGGGGCGTCCGAAACCGAAAAGCCCGCCGACCTCGAGCTCGCCCCCGAGGCGCTCGATCTGCTGCTCGACTACGACTGGCCGGGCAACGTCCGCGAGCTGGAGAACGTCATCGAGCGCGCGGTGGTGCTGTGTCCGGACCCGCGGTGAGCCGACGGCAGACGCCTCGATTCGCCGGTATTCGGCCGGAGGGCGGTTGAAATGGACCCGCGAGCTGACCGGTCGCGGCGACGAGTTCGCGTCGGCCCTCGCTTTCGATGAGCGCGACGACCGGCTGTTTCTGGTCGGAACGTTTCTGCAGCAAATCGAGGGGACCCCGAGCCGGGGGAAGCGCGACGCGTTCGTGGCGACTATCGACCGGGCGGGCTCGTCGCCTCGGGTCCGGACGTTCGGGACGCCCGAAAAGGAACTCGGCAAACGACTGGCCATCCCTCCTCGGACGGGAGCCCCCGTCGTCTGCGGCCTGACGGGGGGCGACCTGATCGGGGGAGGGCACCGAGGCTACCACGATGGATACCTGCTCCGACTCCCCGCGCGCTGACTCGCCCTCGGCTGCAATCGTCGGCGCGAGCGGCCGTGCA
>JBDGRG010000277.1:1079-7125 GCA_042218355.1 Bradymonadaceae bacterium | reverse complement strand
GCACGGTCACCGTCCCGGACATCGTGTTCGCTCCGTGAATCTGACAGAAGTACGGGTACGAGTCGGGCTTGTTGAATTTCAGACAGAAGGTCTCACCCGCTCCCATGCGTCCGGAGTAGAACAGGCTCTCGTTCTTGTTCCCGCTGTTCTCTCCGGCCGTCACGTCGTGAGCGAACGAATCGCTGTTTTTCCACAGAACGACGTCGCCGGCCGAGATCGTCGGGTCGCCCATCTGAAACGAATTGTTGACGATCGGAATGCGATGGTCGGCCGTCACCGCGTTGCACTGGACCTCCTCCACGGCCGCGCTGGCGACGTCCATCGAGACGTCCTCGGCCGTATCACCGGCGCCCGTGTCCATACCGCCCGTGTCGCCTCCACCGTCTTTCTCGGCCGTATCCTCGAGAAGGTCCTTCTCGGGACCGCCGTCCTGCTTCCCGCCATCGGTACGCCCGTCCTGCGCGACGTCTCGTCGGTCGGTATCCGTGGCTCCCCCGTCGGGCCCGGCGTCGGTCTCCTCGCTGGTGTCTCGTTTTCCGGTATCGGCGGGAGTGATTCCCCCGTTTCCGCCGCCGCCTCCGTCACAGCCGGCGGATAGTCCGAAGGTCGAGACGGCGAAAAGCGCTGCGACAACCCACGTCTCCCTGCACATCGTTGCCTCCTGGTGAATCAAAACGATTCGATACGGACTCGCCTGCTCGCGGATGACCGTCGGGTGGGCGCCCTCTGTCGGTGCCCTCTTGCGTCACGTGACGGCGGCTCCGCATCCCTTCTGCTGGCAACGACGGTCCTGCCGCCGGGGCGCTCGGCCACTCGTTCGAGCCGTCGGGCGGTGTTTACGCCCGCGAAGTCGAACGTGTCTCGGCCCCGATGCGTCGGATGGCGCGCGCTCGTCGAGCCGCGCGGTCGATGCCGATCAGTCGATTCGAGCCTGATCCAAATCACAACAGATTTATCCATTCGACGGGCTTTCTTCAAGGTCGTGTCGGCTTCGAGGGCGCTCCAGCTCCGGTGAGTGTGATCGAACTCGATGGGATGGATGCTCCAGACCACGCGCAAAGAAGCGTGGCCAGAGCTTCCAGCTTTGAGCGGGCGGGCGGGTCAGTGCGCTGGAAGCGCGGTCGATGCTGCTCTCGTCCGGCGGCGAAGATTCCCACGGTTTCCGATCAGATCCAGCTCCGGTGGCGGTCCGACGCGGGTGGGCGCGGACAGCTTCGCGCATCCCGCCACCGACGAAACGATCGGGTAGTCCAGCCGGTCGCGCGGTCTTCTCCGGCTGCTGGGGGACGTTTTGTCTGAAAGTCCAATGATAGCTGCACCTCGATTTCGTCGGTGCATTCCCCGGGCCGACGCGATCTCCGGGACGAGCACCCGGCGGTGGGCAGTCGCCCTGCGGAGGAGGACGACGGGTCCGGAGGAGGGACGAGGGTACAGCGGTGACTGAGAGCCCGGGACGCGGGACCGGGCGTCGGGCAGGACCCTACTGGGAGGGACCGCGAGACTGTTGCGCTCGACCCCCGATTCAAGTTACGAAAAAATATGCGTAATCTGAGCCGCGAGCACATTTCGAGCCCAAAACGAGGACGGTCGCGATGATTCGATGTCGAAAACGGACGAGAGACCTGGTGGTCGGCGTAGTCGTGTGCGCACTGAGCGGGATCGGGTGCCAGCCCCGGTCCGAACAGCTCCTGAGGGGAGGCGATGCGGGGGGCGGAGGGCCGGCTCCAGACGTGCAGACCGACGGTGCCGGTGACACCACGTCTCCGCGGCCCGATGGCACTGCCGATCTCGGCGTCGACACCGACGACCAGGGGGGGGATGCCGGTCTGGACGACGTCGCCGACGGTGGCGGGGACGGTGCGCCGTCCGCGCCGGCCTGGACGCGGCTGGTGGACGGCGGGGGGAACGACGTCTTCACGGATGTCGACACCGACAGCTCGGGCAACGTCTATGTCGCGGGCACGGCGTCCGAACTGCACGGCCTCCGCAAGGGGGGACCGGTCGTGGAGGGACAATCCGACGCCGTGCTGGCGAAATACGCCCCCGACGGGACACGCAAATGGGTGCGTGCGTTCGGGGCCGAGGGCCGCGACGGCGCCGTGGGGCTCGACGTACAGGGGGTCGGCGGCGACGGACCGGTCGCACTGGCCTGGAACGCGGAACTCGACGCCGACGAGAACCTGAAGGCGCGGGTGACGAGTGTCCCGCGGGATGGCGAGGGCGGGACGACCAGAAAACTGGACGTTCCGGACATCCCGGGTGACCAGCACGTCGACTGGCCCGTCCTCGCCCGCGACGTCGCCAAGACGCTGCACGGGATTCGGCTGGTCGGGAGTGCCGACGACAGGGATTTCGGAAAACCGAAGAACGGGCACCCGGGGAAGCACGACGACGCCTTCGTGGCGACGTTCGACGACAAATTGGCCGCTCGCAAGTCCATCCGCTTCCGCAGCAAGGGCGGCGCCTGGGATGCGGGGGCGGCGATCGTCGGGCAGTCGATCGACGACGCTCCCCGCTGGCTCGTCGTCCACGGCGGCGGGCCGATCGTACTCGATCATCCACATGGCAGCCCCGGGTCGGCGACGGTGGTCCAGACGAATCACGCCTGGACGAATGCCGAGCGGCTGTGGGGCGTCGATCTCGGATACCTCACCGCACCCCCGCGCACAGTGGTCGTCGTCGGCGCCTCCGGCGGGGCGCCGTCCGCCGACGAGCCCCACGCCGATGCGCTCGTCGCCGGATACACCAGCGGGGGAAAGCAGCGATTCTCGACGACCTTCGGTGGAGAGGAGACCGACGTCGCCACCGGCGTCGACACGACCGGCGGCGATACGTTCTGGGTGACCGGTTCGACCTCCCGAACCCCGAAGACCGGCGACGCGCCGACGCACGCCTTCCTCGCCAGGCTCGATGTCGACGGAAACCGGGTCGCCACGAGCACGTTTGGCGAGGGCGGTGATACGAACGCCTACGACCTGGCGACGGGCCCGCAGGGCCGCATCTGGATCGTCGGGGCCACGTCCGGCGTCGTCGGGGGGAGACCGGCGAACGGTGCGACTTCCCACTCGGCGGCCTTTCTGACGAGATGGAAGCGGTAGTTCGTGGTCTCGCGATCGTTGGCCCCGGCGTCTCACCGACCCGTCGGGGACGCCGCGGTCTGTCTCATCCCGCCGATCGCGTGGGGCGATGGCGTCGGGAAACGGTCTTCGGGCTCGACTTCGCCGCGCTGCGTTCAGCTCTCCCCGAGACTGCGCTGGACTGTCGACGAGCACGGCCCGACAATGAGGACGACGAGCTCTTTGCTCGGCATGCCGTCGGAGCTGAACGGGGGACTGTTCAGAGGTGGAAGCCTCGTCAGAGAGCTGATCACGTGAACGGTTGGAGCGGGATCGAGCTGATTTTTCCGAGGACGAGGCGGTCGGACGGAGCTCTCGAACTCCGGTGGCGTGGAGGCAGAGCAGGGTGGCTGGCCGCCCTCGGACTGTCGGGCGGTCTCGGTGGCATCGGACTGGTCGGAGCTGGATTCACCACCCTCGTCTCCGCGCCGGCGGTCCTCCTCGGCGCTCTGCTCGTCGCCGGGGGCCTCGTCGGGTCGGGGCTAGGGGACAGGCGAACGACCGTCGTCGACGGGGCTCTCCGCGAGGAAGGAGTCTCACTCGACCGGGCCGGTCGCCTGGGGGCTCTATCGGTCGACGTCCCACTCGACGCGGTCGAGGAGGTCCGCTGCCACCCGACCTCCCACCGCCCCGTCGTGGTGACGGACGAAGAAGCCGTGGTCATCGGGACGACGTGCTCGTCGCGCGAGGAGGGCGAGCGAATCGTCGCTCTTCTGGACAGCGCGATTGGCCCCTGACGAGCACAGGGTTGCCCGGGGGAGCGTTCGGCGGAGGAGGGGATGTCGATCCTACCCGTCGTCGTCCGTCTTCTGCTCCGCGCGCAGCTCGGCGACCGTCTTTTTGGAGTCGTCGGGGCTCCATCCGGGCGGGCCGAACATGTACATCAGCCGGTGCTTCCAGCTCGATGCATCCCGGATGTCGCGCCACATCGAGACCCACTCGTGGAAGGCGATCCGGATCGGATGGAACGAGCCGAGGTCGTCGATCAGGCCGTACTCGACCGGTTCGTCCGGTTTCTCGCGTTGATACGTCCCGAAGATCCGGTCCCAGATGATCAGGATCCCGCCGTAGTTGCGGTCGACGTACTCCATGTTGCTGCCGTGATGGACTCGGTGGTTGGAGGGGGTCGAGAAGACCCATTCCAGCGGCCCGAGTCGGTCGATCGTCTCGGTGTGGACCCAGAACTGGTAGACCAGCGAGAGGCTGCGCTGGAAGGCGATCAGCAGCGGGTGGAAACCGACCAGCGCGAGGGGCAACCAGAGGACCCATCCGCCGCTGAAGAACAGCGTCCACGGTTGGCGCAGGCCGGTCGACAGATTGTAGTGCTGGGAGGAGTGGTGGTTGACGTGCGAGGCCCACCCCCACCGGCACTCGTGGCCGTAGCGATGATACCAGTAGTAGATGAAATCTTCGGAGAAGAAGAGGAGGACGACGACCCAGATCGCGTCGGTCGGGAGGTCGAACAGCCGGTAGTCGTAGACCCAGACCGAGGCCGCGAAGGTCACGATCCCGGTCAGGGCGGTGATCGCCTTGTTGCCCAGGCCCATGACCAGGCTGGCGGCCGTGTCGCGCAGTTCGAAATCCGCGTTCCCGACCGTCTTCGCCAGCGCGATCTCGACGAGGATGAGCACCAGGAACGCCGGGATGGCCAGTATCAGCGGATCCGGTAGATTCAGCGCGCCGACGTCGGGCATCGTCTCCTCCTCACGCGCGAATCACACGAGCCGGTCGAGCCGACGGGCCCAGGTACGACGACGATCGTCGTCCTCGAGCCGGATCGAGACCTCGGGCGTATCGAAACTCGACGTGTGGACGATCAGATCGTTACGGTCCCTCGTCATGTCTTCTGCCGTCTCGGTCAGGTCCAGTGCGTTGCGGTGCGCGCCCACCGTGTGCACGGCGTAGATCTCCCCGGTCGAAACGACGAACAACGCGGTCAGCGAATCGTCTCCCAGGACGGAGTTCGACGTTTCGGTGGACCCTCCGAGTTCGTCCTCGAGCACCGACCGGGCTTCTTCGAGGGACTCCATCGGGGGCTGCTCGTCCCAACCGAACAGCCAGACCAGGAAGACGACCAGCCCGACCCCGCCGACGGCGACGATTGCGACCGACACTGGGCTCATGACTGACCTCGTTCCGTACCTCGACGCCCGAATATTCGAGATACTGATGGACTGTAAACAGATCATCGGACGTCGGCAGACGGATCGGCGCCGGAGGCCGGCGAGTCGCGTCCCGAAACGAGGTACGGCCTCAGAGCAGTCGACCCACGAACGAGAATCCGTCGTCGTCGGCGTCGCGATCCCCCAGTGCGCCCTCTGTTTCGCCGATGACGTACCAATCGCCGTCGATGCGGATCGCGTCGTCGATCACGTCCTGCTCGGGGGTTCCGAAGGATTCGACCCACTGGATACTGCCCGACGCGTCGTGGGCGACGGCGATCCCGTCGCCCTCGCCGCGGTTCTCGGAGCCGTCGATGCTGCCGTCGGTGTGGCCGAAGAAGACAGCTCCGCCAGACGGACGCGCGGAGACCGCGCTGCCGACGACTTTCGGGCCACCGTCGGTCTCGACTTTCCAGTCGGACTGGCGGTTTCCGTCCGAGTCGTACTGCCAGAGGAGCCCGTAGGTCGCCCCCTGAGAGGCGATGCTCGCCGTGCCGCCGGCGAAGACAGCGTCGGACTGATTCGCGACCGCCAGCGACGTGAGCGAATCTTCGCCGCCGCTGGGATCTCGTACGTCGACGGATTGTCGGTTCCCGGAGGGGTCGAAGGTGGCCAGCACCGCACTTCCGACGCCGGTCGAGGAGCGGTCTCCTCCAGCGACGTAGACCGTCGACTCCTCCGCGGCGATGTCGTGGACGGTGACGTCGTCGGCGGACCCGAAGCTGGACGTGCGCCACTGCTGGTTTCCGTTTTGATCGTACTTGGCCA
>JBDGRG010000277.1:0-1069 GCA_042218355.1 Bradymonadaceae bacterium | reverse complement strand
CTCCGCCGACGTAGACGCTTCCGTTCGGTCCGACGTCGACGGCGAAGGCATCGTCCCGGCCCTCTCCCCCGATGAAGCGGGCCCACTGCAAGTCACCTGTCTCGGCGTCGACTCTGGCCAGAACGGCGTCCCCGTCGCCCGCGTGGGTCTGGTCGCCGAGGTCCGCGTCGGACGAACCGGCGAGGTACACGCCGGCTCGATTGTCGACGGCGACGTCTTTGACGTCTTGATCGCCGTCCGAGCCGATCGCCGTCGTCCAGGTGACCGTCTGGTCCGGGGCAAATCGGACGAGCAGCATGTTGTCACCGGGCGGCGGATCGCTGACGAAGCCGAATCCCCTGTCGGTGCCCGCGGCGTACATCATGGCGCCGTCCCCGCGCGCCAGCGCCGAGGCGAACTCCATGTCGAGCGTATGGACCCAGTCGAACCCCTTCGCCGCGAGTCCAGCATCGTCCCCTGCGTCTCCGATCGGCCCGCCGTCCGGTTCCGGGCCTCCGTCGGGCTGAGAGGTCCCATCCCCGGTCGGATCGGCATCCGACTGCGCATCCGTCGTGGCGTCGGGTCGGTCGCCGGGATCGGCATCGGTCGAACTGCCGCTGCTACAGGCGCCGGTCGCTGCGAGGAGCAGCGACAGAGAGAAGATGGCCAGCCAAGGTCGATCGGTTCACAGAGTCATATCCACTCCCGTCCGTCGTTTTATGTCGAATTCCGAGGCCCGCCGGGGCGGCGTGTCCACGGAAATCGGTGGACAGGTGGCGAGCGCGAATTCCTCGCGGCGCTCGGTGCCTCGACTCGGCCTCGTTTCGCCTCTGCATAGGATCGCGAGGGGAGAACCGCAAAGGTCGAATCGTGCTGGGCACGGAGTCGGTCGCGATGGTGCGCGTCCGCGTCGACGGAGTCCGCGTCGTACCGTGTGTCTGCGCGAACCCGTTGCACCAACAACCTGCAAACAGGGGGGTGCTCTCTCGGTGAGATACCGGCACGAGTCCCTTCAGTGTTCCTCGTCGCCCCACCCGGTGAGCGAGGAGACCGCCCCGACGCACGGGAGGACGACCGCGCCGACCGCGAT
>JBDGRG010000276.1:3105-9930 GCA_042218355.1 Bradymonadaceae bacterium | reverse complement strand
GACGGAGGCGAGCGGCCAACTCGTGCGCGTGCTACTCGTTCTCCATGCGAATGTACAACTGCTGGCCCAGTCCAATGATGAGGTTGACCGAGTAGTAAAGCACCAGCCCCGCCGGCAGGAAGAGCATGAAGGCGGTAAACATCACCGGCATCACCTTGGTCATGATCTTGGCCTGCGGGTTCGCGCTGGCCCCGCTCATGAACTGCTGCTGGCCGAGCATCACCAGGCCCATCACCACGGGCAACACGTAATAGGGATCGGGCGCAGCCAAATTGGTGTACCAGAAGATGAAGTCCGCCTGATACAGCTCGACGGAGTTGTAGATCATCACGAAGAGCCCGTAGAGGATCGGCATCTGCAGCAACATCGGCAGACACCCACCCAGCGGGCTGACGTCGTTCTCGCGGAACAGCTTCTGGGTCTCCTCGTACAGTTTCTGCTGATCGTCCTCGTACTCCTCCTGGATCTCCTCCAGCTGGGGCTGGATCTCCTTCATCCCCTGCATGCTGCGGTAGGCCTTCATGTTGATGGGCCAGGTCAGCAGCTTGATGATGATCGTCAGCAGGATGATCGCCAGCCCCCAGTTGCCGACGAGCCCCTGGATGTGGTTGAGCGACCAGCGGAGCGGCCGGGCGACGAACGCGAAGAAGCCGTAGTCGACACTATCGGTCAGGTGGTGGCCGATCTCCGACATGATGTCGACGTCCTTCGGCCCCAGATAGAGCTCGTGTTCGAGCCGATGGGTCTCGCCGGCTGCGACCGAAAAACTGTCGTAGATCATCCGAGTCCGCAGGTACCCCTCGCCGATCTTCTCGATTCGGCAGCTCTCGGCCGGTTCGGCGGGGATTGCGCCGACCAGAAAGTACCGCGTATCGATGCCGCCCCAGAGCACCTCCGATTTGTCGTACTCTTTGGGATTGTCCACCGACGGGTAGGCAGCCCGACGGATCTCAGAGCCGAGTCGACAGACCCCCTCGATGTTGTTCGGCCGGAAGTTCAGCCAGCTCGTCTCCTGGTTCGGGTCGTGGTATCGGTAGTTGTCGAGGACCGGGGTCCCGGTTCGCGCCGCATCGCCGGTGTTTCGGACCACGACGTCGAAATCGAGCAGGTAGGGGGCGTCGGGCGACGTCGAGAAAATCTTGTCGACAACGAAGCGGCCCTGCGCATCGGTATAGCGGTAGACGACCTTCTTCCACGTCCCGTTCTTGCTGCGGACGCTCTGGCTCTCGACAAACTCCGCATTCGCCGAATCGTCCAGCGGGAGCGTCCCCTCGATGAAGTCCAGACCGAAGGGCAGCTGCGAGGTCCCCTCCGGAATCTTCTTCAACAGGTCGCCCTCCTTTCGGTACTGCTCCGGTCGGAGCAACTCGATCGACTCGACGCGCCCCCCTCCGACGTTGGTCAGCCCGACCTTCAACCGGCGGGTCTTCAGCGTATGAGTCACTCGCTTCGGTTCGGACTTCGCGGCCGCCGATCCGTTCCCCGACGGCGACGGCGTCGATGACTCCGCCTCCGGGGCGTCCGTGGGGTCGGCGGAGGTCTCGGCCTTCGCCGCAGCGTCGGCTTCGTTACGGTCCGAGGTCGCCCGCTCGGTGCCTCCCGTGTCCGGAGTCGGCGCCGCACCGGTCGTATCCCCCGCCGCGGCCGGTTCGGTCCCGGGTTTGTCGGGGGAGGCCGGCGGTTCGGGGGCGAAGAACATCTGCCAGAGGACCAGTACCCCCGCGCTGAGCATCATGGCGAGGACGAGACGCTTCTGCTGCATGAGTTCGGCCTGGGGAGGCGAGAAACACAGACGTGTGGCAGTGCCCGGCCGGGGGTTGCGCCCCCGAGGCCGGGACGGACGGCGGGCCGGTCATTCGGACCGATCGTCGGGGACCGGATCGTGCCCGCCGGGATGGAACGGATGACATCTCGCGATTCGCTTGATGCCCAACCAGCTGCCGCGGAAGAATCCGTGTCGGCGCAGGGCCGTCCGGACGTACTCCGAGCAGGTCGGGCGATATCGACAGGAGGGGGGCAGCGCGGGCGAAATCGCACGCTGGTAGAATGCCACGATTGCGAGCGCGACGCGCGCAAACAACGTCGGCGGCGCATCGACGCGGGCGGGCGGCCGACTCTCGTACTCTGCGTCGGCCCCGTCGCTGTCGGCCGTCGGCTCGCCCGTCACGTCTACTCCTCCGTTGCGGGAGCGCGGTCGAGGGCCTCGAGTAGTTCCTCTCGCAGCACCTCGAACGGCGCGCGCCCACCCTCCGCTCGAACGATCACCACGTAGTCGAAACCCGCCGGGAATGCCAGTTTGTTTCGGCGGAAGATCTCGCGGATCCGGCGTTTCCACCAGTTCCGAACGGTCGCCTTGCCGACCCGTGTACTGGCCGTCACACCCAATCGAGCGTGCGACCGGTCGTTCGGACGGGCGTAGACGACGAAGTGCTCGGTCTGGTTGCGCCGTCCCTCCCGGCGGGTCTTCAGAAAGTCGGAGCGATCGAGCAGGCGCTCGGCCTTTCGGAACCGCTCGTCTCGTGAAAAATCAGCCGGCTCGGTCACGGGCTCCCGCCTTCGGCGACGGCCATCGGAAGATTCCGGCGGCGGATCGTCCGGGTCAGCGCTTCCGATGCCGGGCATTCGGTGCCATCTGGTGGCGGCCCTTCTTGCGCCGGCGCTTCAGCACCTTCTTGCCGTTTTTGGACTGGCTTCGTTTGCGAAATCCGTGTTTCTTCCGCTTTTTCTTGCTCGGTTGAAACGTCCGCTTGGCCATGGCGATCCCCTCGACTGCGAGTAGCGAGGTCGAGCTTTTCGTACGCGACTCGCCGCGGCCACGGTCGGGCCCGGCCGAGAGACGATACTAAACACCAAGGCTGACACGTCGTCAAGATGGCCCCGTCCAACCCTCAACCGTAGAACTTCTCCTCCAGGGTCTCCATCAGCTCGGCCATCTCGGGCTCCTGCTCGACCTTCTCCTCGAGCTTCTGGCAGGCCGCCAGCACGGTGGTGTGGTCCTTGCCGCCGAATTTTCGGCCCAGTTCCGGATAGGAGTGTTCAGTGTGCTTGCGCGCCAGATACATCGCGTACTGGCGAGGCTTGCTGATGGCATGTGTGCGTCGAGAGCCCTTGATGTCCGCAGGACCGATGTCGAAGTGGTCGGCGACGATCTCGATGATGCGCTCGACCGACAGCTCGCGGTCGTGCTCGATATTCATCCGTTCGAGCATGTTCCGCGCCATTTCGACCGTGATCGACCGATCGGTCAGCTCGGCCTGCGCCCCCAGGCGCACCAGCGTCCCCTCCAGCTCCCGGATGTTGCTGCGGATGTGCTTGGCCAACAGAAGCGCGACGTCGTCGTCGAGATCGATGTTCTCTGACTCGGCCTTCTTCTCGAGGATCGCCACGCGGGTCTCCATCTCCGGGGGCTGGATATCCGCGCACAATCCCCAGGCGAACCGGCTCGCCAACCGCTCTTCGATGCCGGGCAATTCCTTGGGGGGCTGATCCGAGGTGATCACGATCTGCTTGCCGCTGTTGTACAGCGCGTTGAACGTGTGGAAGAACTCCTTTTGGGTGGCGTCCTTGCCCGCGATCGACTGGATGTCGTCGATCAGGAGCACGTCACACTGGTTTCGATACGTCGTTCGGAACTCGTTCATCGACTCCTGACGGATGGACGTGATCACCTCGTTCATGAAGTCCTCGGACGAGCGGTTGACCACCCGCAGCGACCGGTCGTCGTGCATCAGTTTGTTCCCGACCGCCTGGAGTAGGTGAGTTTTGCCCAGCCCGACCTCGCCGAAGATGAACAGCGGATTGTAGCTCTCGGCGGGTTTGTTGGCGACGGCCAGGCACGCGGCGTGCACGAACTGATTGGACGACCCGACGACGAAGTTGTCGAACGTGTATCGCGGGTTCAGTCCCGCCCGACGGACGCGTTCGTCGGGCTCGACCGTCTCGTCGGAGGCGTCGGTCCCGGGCTCGGAGGGCGGACGCCCGTCGAGCGCGGCGATCGAGCGGCTCGGCCCCTCGACGACGTTGACCCCGTCGTCCCCTCCGTCGCCCGGTTCGGCATCGACGACGATCTCGACTCCCCCCGCTCCATCGGTGACCCCCCGGAGCGACTCGACGATCAGATCGAGGTAGTTCTCCTCGATCCAGACCTTCGAGAACTCGTCCTCGACCGCGAGCACAAGGCGATCCTCGTCACAGCGTCGGAAGTCGATCTTGTGCTCGAACCAGGTGTCGAAGGTCTCGGTGCGGACTTTTTCCTCGAGCTCGTCCAGAATCGACTGCCAGATATCGGCCATCGGTACACACACGGGGTGAGGTCGGTACTTGCATACGTCTGTCTCGGGAGACCGCCCGGAAGCCGTTCCGTCGGCGGGGCCGGCGTGGGACTGAAGCGCTCCAGTCTCCCCGGGCGAGCTGTCGACCATCGACAGCTCACGGGGTGGATGGCCGGCGCGGAATCCTTCCGCAAATCGCTGCGTCGTCGGGGTCGGTCTCGTGTCAGTCAGCAGCCGGGTCGATAAACTCGGCGCCGCCCATCTTAGCAACGAATCACCGCCGTTTGGAAAGCTCGATTTTGAGGACCGATCCGATCGCCGAACGGCGATCTGGCTAACCGTTCGTGATTACTCAATTTTGGCTGGAACCCCCTCCCGCATCCGGGGTGGGGTGGTCGGCGGGGCTGTGATGGTCGGCGGGCGCGGCGAACGGACCGAGCCCTCCTCGACGCCCGAGGCGCCGTCCTAGGGGCTCGAGGGCTCGTCTTCGGGGCGCGATCGACGGCGATCGTACCCGATCAATTCGAGGTACTTGACACGGGGGTTCAGCGGCCACGGCCGGTTCGACGCGGGCAGCCGGGCCCGGATCGAAGCGAGCTGTCGGCACGGTGCGAGGCGGCCTCCGAACCGACCGTCCAAATTCGACGCAACGCTCGGCGCCGAAACGGCGATCATAGACATGGAGGGAGGGGTTCGGCGTCCGGCCGCCGTCGCGCGGTTGAAGCGGCTCACAGGGTGCGGGGGACGCCGCCATTCCACCGCCCGGGTGAAATCGGACGGTGTGAGCTCCCTTGGCCGGCACCGGCCGGGTGGCGCGCACACGGGCGCGCCGGAGGGAACCATGTGGGCTGGTATGTCTGCAGTTCAGCAGTCCAGTCGCGGAACGGGGCGGCCGAGCGGCAGCAAATATCCGCTCTCGGCGCCGGCGCGACGGTCGGCGCCTCGAACTCCCGACCACTCGTACGCGCAGCCGATCGATCACGACGGATCGTCGGAGATGACTGGCCGTCTGCGCTCCAAAGCCCCCGCCCAGCCGACTCGGTTTGCCACCGGGGCGACGGCTGTGAACTGGGCGGAGTCGACCGCCCGTGCCGGGTCGGTGTCAGGCCATGCCGCCGCCGCCCATCATCATGAACGAGGCCGGATCGATGCCGACGACCTCCAGCGCCGCCTCCCAGCAGTCCTCGGGATCGGTCTCGAGCAGCAGCTTTTCCTCGAAATCGACGGCCAGCCACGAGCCCTCCTCGATCTCCCCCTCCAGCTGTCCGGGGCCCCATCCGGCGTACCCGATCAGGGGTCGATAGGGCTCGTCGCGCTCACCGGAGGCAAAGTGCTCGATGATGCCGCCGGCCCCGGCGAGTACCCAGTTCGGATGGAACGACAGCTCCCGGACGTCGCGCATCTCATCCATCGGCGAGGAGACCGTCTGATCGATGTCGGCCCCGCCCTCTCCCTCGTAGAGGACCCAGAGTTGCTCGACGCGCACCGGTCCACCGAACATCACGGGTTGGTCGAAGCTGGGCTCGGCGATTTCGTCCGACATCGTGTGCTCGGCACTCTCGAGCAGCGAGCCGAAGTCGATCTCGACGGGTTTGTTGACGATGAAGCCCATCGCCCCCTGGTCGTCGTGGTGGACCATCGCAATGACCGCTCGCTCGAACGGCCCACCCTCGAGCTTCGGCGCCGCCACCAGAAAACCCGGTGCGAGCGAATCGTCGTCGCTGGAGGTCGACATGGTCGAAACTCCCGACAGGATCGAGTCTACCTCTCACCGGGGCCGCAACCTCCGGTCGAGCTTGTGAAAGCGCCGCTTCTGCGGTATGCATCAGCGTCATTCGGCGTGCCGGACCGCCGCCATTCGCCAGAGTCGCGGGCCGGTCGAGGCCACTGATAGAAGGGTAGCCGATGCGACAGATGCCTTACAAGGAGTTCGCCCGGCGTCGAGACGAGCTCGATGCCCGCCTGATCGACGTGCGCTCCCCGGAGGAGTTTCGGGAGGTCCACGCCCGGGGCGCCGAGTTGTTCCCGCTGTCGAAGCTCCGCGAAGGCAAACGCCCCGAGGACGACGGCCGGCCAATCGCCCTGATCTGTCGGTCCGGCAATCGAAGCGCGATGGCCGCGAAGATCCTCGAGGCCGACGGGTTCGACGAGTGCATCAACATTCAGGACGGCACGAACGGTGCGCTCGAGGCGGGCCAGGAACACATCGTCTCCGAATAGACGCCGCTCCCGCCTCGGAGTCGCCCCCGGACTCCCGCTCCTGTTCCGCGGCGGACTGGAGCCGGTAGCAACCGCTTCCGACGAGATCCGCGGGTCCGAACGAACCCATTCACTCATCCACTCGATCACTTCCAGACCATGTCCCGCGAAAAAGTCCATCTCGTGACCCTCGGATGCCCCAAGAATCGGGTCGACTCCGAGGTGATGGTCGGTCAGATACAGGACGACGACGACTTCGAGCTGACCGACGACTGCGGCGAGGCCGACGTCGCCGTGGTGAACACCTGCGGATTCAACGACGAGTCGACGCAGGAGTCGATTGAGACGATCCTCG
>JBDGRG010000276.1:1489-3095 GCA_042218355.1 Bradymonadaceae bacterium | reverse complement strand
ATCTCTCCCATCGGTAGTCCGACGAACTCGAGACCGAGATTCCCGAGGTCGACACCTATCTGGGGACGAAGACGTTCACGGCGATCAACGACGCGCTGCGTGGCGACCTGGCCGAAAAGTCCTACATTCAGTCGGGCAGTTTCGTGATGGACCACGAGGTCCACCGCACGAACACGGTCCGCGGCGGGACGGCCTATCTGAAGATCGCCGAGGGATGCTCGCGAAACTGCAGCTTCTGCATCATCCCGGACATCCGGGGCGACCAGCGCAGCCGGACGATCGAGGACGTCGTCTCCGAGGCGAAACGACTCGAAAAGACCGGGATCAAGGAGATCATCCTCGTCGCGCAGGACATGACCAGCTACGGGATCGACCTGAATCCGCGCGAGAATCGGGACTACCTGGTCCGACTGCTGCGGGCGCTGGAGGAGGAACTCGAGGACGTCGAGTGGGTTCGGATGCTCTACATGTATCCGTGGAACTTCACCGACGAGCTCCTGGAGATCCTCCAGACCGGCGACAAGGTCGTCCCGTACGTCGACATGCCGCTGCAGCATGTCAACGAGCGCATCCTCGAGTCGATGCGCCGGAACGTCACGCGCGACAAACAGAAGGAGTTGATCGCGCGGCTGCGAGACGTCGACGAGATGGTCCTTCGAACCACCTTCATCGCCGGCTATCCGGGCGAGACCGAGGAGGAGTTCCAGGAGCTGTACGACTGGGTCGAGGAGGTCCGCTTCGACCGGGTCGGGGTCTTCACGTACAGCGAGGAAGAGGGGACGAAGGCCGCCGAACTGGACGGTCAGCTCCCCGAAGAGGTCAAGGAGCGCCGGCGCGACGCCCTGATGGAGCTCCAGCAGGGCATCAGCCTGGAGAAAAATCAGGAGTGGGTCGGCTACGAGACCGACGTCATCGTCGACGGCATCTCCGACGAGCACGAATTCGTCTACGAGGGCCGTCACTACGGCCAGGCCCCCGACATCGACGGCAAGGTCTTCCTGTCGTTCGACTACGGCGGCGACCTCCCCTCGCCCGGTGACATGGTCGAGGTCGAGATCACCGACGCGACGGCCTACGACCTGCAGGGGACGGTCCTTCCCGATCAGGGGCGCGCGCCGATCGCCATCACTGAGGACGAGCCGCGCGTCGATCTCAAGGCGGGATGAACCCGGGTACTGAGGGACTGAGGCACTGAGGTATCGGGGGAGCCAAGTGGCCTGCGACGAGGACGGAACTTTCCAACGAAGGCGGCTCGAAGGGCGAGACGCAAGATGCCTCAGGGGTCGAGGTACTGAGGTATCGAGGGACTGAGGTATCAGGGGGCCCCGGTAGTCTGCGATGACTGTGAAGCTTTCCGGCGCAGGCGTCTCGAGGGGCGGGATGCCAAAAGCGAGACGGTCGTCCGGAGAGCCCAATGGCCCAATCGCCCACTCGCCCAATGGCCTGCCGTACGAAACCACTACGATCCAGTAGTCGTTCCCACTCGGAGTGAGCGCACATGAGCGAGTCGACCGACATCGTCCTGACCGGCATCAAACCGAGCGGCGAGGCCCATCTGGGCAACCTGGTCGGTGCCATTCAGCCGTCGATCGAGCTGGCGGACGAG
>JBDGRG010000276.1:0-1479 GCA_042218355.1 Bradymonadaceae bacterium | reverse complement strand
CATTCGCCGACCGCGTCAGCGTTCGCGAGATCCCCCGCGAGACCGCCGCCCGAATTTACGACGCACATCACAGCTACATCAACGATGTCCCGGAGATCAATCTCGTCCATTACGGCCTCCAGTACCGGGGCAACCTCGTCGGTGCGATTCAGCCGTCGATCGAGCTGGCCGACGAGCCCGACACGCGGGCGTTCTACTTCATGGCGGACTATCACGCCCTGACGACAATCGACGACCCGGATCGGCTCGAGTACCTGACCTACGACATCGCCGCGACCTGGCTGGCCTTCGGACTCGATCCGGACGAGGTGCTCTTCTACCGACAGTCGGACATCCCGGAGATCTTCGAGCTGACCTGGGTGCTGTCGTGCCACACGGCCAAGGGCAAGATGAATCGGGCGCACGCCTACAAGGCTGCTCGTCGCGCCAACGAGGAGGCGGGCGACGACCCGGACGCCGGGATCGACATGGGTCTGTACAGCTATCCGGTGCTGATGGCCGCCGACATCCTGATGTTCAACGCCGACGAGGTGCCGGTCGGTGAAGACCAGCGCCAGCACGTCGAGTGGGCGAGGGACATCGCCCGCACCTTCAACCACACCTACGATACGGACCTGTTCGAGCTGCCCGAGGAGCGGATCGACACCGGGACGTCCGCCAAAATTCCGGGGCTCGACGGCCAGAAGATGAGCGCGAGCTACGACAACACGATTCCGGTCTTCTGCGACGTCGACGAACTGGAGGATCGCGTCTTCAAGATCGAGACCGACTCCTCGCCGCGCGAGGCGCCGAAGGACCCCGGCACCTCCACGATCTTCCAGATCTACAGACAGTTCGGCGACGAGGAGCAAGTCGAGGATCTGCGCGAACAGTATCGCGAGGGTATCGGCTGGGGGACGGCCAAGCAGGAGCTGTTCGACCTGCTGGTCGACGTGCTCGAGGAGCCGCGCGACCGCTACGAGTCGCTGATGGACGACCCGGCCCAGATCGACGCGATCCTCGAGGAGGGCGCCGAGCGCGCCCGCGAGATCGCCGTCCCCTTCATGAGCGAGATCCGGCAGACGATCGGGATCGACCGCTGACGGGACTCACTCTGCCCCCGGCTCGACCCAGATCGGCGACGTCCACGCCCGCTCCTGGATCGTCTCGGGGACCTCCCGCGAGTCACACACGGCCGGCCGCTCGCCCTCCTCCAGCGCGTTGCACTGGTAGGTACTCCACCGGCACGAGGGGTTCTCGAGGACCCGGGCGTAGTAGAAGTGCCGCTTCGAGGCGTCGAACTCCTCGTCGGTCCAGGTCGCACAGAGCGTGTCGAACCCCTGGCCGGTGGTCTCGCAGGTGTCGGGATCGACCGATGCCCCGTTGTCCGGGTCGCCGGCGACCGTATGGACCTCGACCGATGCCTCGCCCGCCGGGCCGACCGTTCCCTCGACGATCTGGATCTGCTGGAGCAACGTACCGGGACGCGACTCCGTCCCC
>JBDGRG010000275.1:14247-23934 GCA_042218355.1 Bradymonadaceae bacterium | reverse complement strand
TCTGCTCGGTGTGCTCACTCACGATCGCCTCCTGTGAGAAACGAAAAACGGCGCGCTCGAAAACTCAGCCGCGCCCGAACTCGAGTGGTCGACTCGACGTTGCGGATGATGTCGCCCCCGGTTCGAATTCAAATCGTCGCGGACCGATCTCGCATTCCCGACGTCAGGTCTCCCACTGCTCGATGTTCTCGCGCATCGTGCGCAGAAAGCGATCTGCGGTCGCCCCATCCACGATGCGGTGGTCGAACGACAGACACCAGAACGACGTCGGTCGCACCTGGATCGCCTCGGTCTCCTGGTCGACGACCACGCGTTTTTTGATCGCACCGGTGCTGACGATCGCCGCCTGCGGTTGATTGATTATGGGGATTCCGAACTCGGGACCGAAGATGCCGTGGTTCGAGACCGTAAACGTCCCGCCCTCGACCTCGTCGTTGTCGAGCTGGCGATTTCGGGCCCGTTCGGCGACGTCGTTGACCCGACGGGCAATGCCCAACAAGCTCAGTTCGTCGACATTCTCGATGACGGGCACGACCAGACTCTCTTCCAGTGCGACGGCGACCCCGACGTTGATCTCGCCGCGATAGACGATCTCTTCGCCTTCGCCCCCGACCGAGGCATTGACCGAGGGGTACTCGACCAGTGCGTCGGCCGCGGCTTTGACGATGAAGGCCGTGTAGGTCAATTTCGCGCCGCGGTCGGCGAAGTCCTCGCGCAGCTCGTCGCGGACCTGTTCGACCCGACCGAAGTCGACCTCGTGGACGGTGTGTGCATGGGCGGCGACCGACCGGCTCTGCACCATGTGTTCGGCGATCGTCTGCCGGTGCGGACTCATCGTCTCGACG
The DNA here is from genome assembly GCA_042218355.1 of Bradymonadaceae bacterium. Classification (GTDB taxonomy): domain Bacteria; phylum Myxococcota_A; class Bradymonadia; order Bradymonadales; family Bradymonadaceae; genus CAJXPB01. The sequence goes on along the minus strand of JBDGRG010000275.1, from coordinate 23,089 downwards.
CGGTCCCGGGGGCCGACGTCGAGCTCCGGGGCCTCGACCTCGCGGCGAGCCGGTTCGGACGACGCGCCCCGTGCGGGTGCCTGTCGCTCGTGGCGGCCCTCCTCGACGTACGCGAGGATGTCCTCCTTGGTCACACGTCCCGAGATGCCGCTTCCCTCGATCCGAGAGAGGTCGTCGATCCCGTGTTCGTCGGCGATCCGGCGCACCAACGGGGTCGATCGCTGACGCCGCAGCTCCTCACGGGACGGAAAGTCGTCGTGCGCTCGATCGGCCAGAGCCGTCGGAGCGCTGTCGGCGTCCGTCGGGCCGTCGGAGGTCTGATCGTCGGAGATCTCGCCGCTCGCCCCGCCGTCGGCGGACGAGTCGACCTCGCTGTCGCTGCCGCCATCCCCCCCGCTCTCCTCGGCGACGTCGACGTCGATCTCCGCGCCCTCGCCCTCCTCGGCCTCGGGATCGAGCACGGCGATCACGCTGTCGACCTCGACCGTCTCACCCGGCTCGACCAGCCGCTCGACCAGGACCCCCTCGGCCGGACTGGCGACCTCCGAGTCGACCTTGTCGGTCGTGATCTCCAGAAGTGCCTCGTCGCGGTCGACCCACTCGCCGACCTCCTTGAACCACTCGGTCACCGTCCCCTCGGCGACCGACTCGCCCATCTGGGGCATGACTACTTCTTCCATGGCGTCGGTGAGTCGGTAATTAGGTAATTGGGTAATTAGGTGACTGGATCACTATGCGCTTTGGAACTCTCGGAACTACCGGCGATCGGTGAAGCCACCTCCACTCGACACGGATACCACCGTTACTCCAGGTGGTTGATCAGTCCCTGTAACGCGCGGCTGAGGCTCTCGAACGTCTCGCGCGTCGACTCGAGTTCCAGTCCGTCGAGATAACCCAGTTGATGTGCCAACTCCAGTTGCGTGTCCACCTCTACGACCGAACCGCGGGCGTCGTACAAAAAGCGAAGGTAGTCTCCGCTGGTTCGCCGCGCCGATCCCTCGGCCACGTTCGACGGGATCGATACCGCCGCCCGCCGGAGCTGTGAGACGAGACCGAATCGTTCGTCTTCGGGAAACTCCGAAGTAAGACGATACACTTGTCGCACCAGCTTCATCCCGAGCTCCCAGACCTCCAACTTACGGTGAGGGCTATCCAGCTGGCGGTCTCTCCAGTTCATCGCCTCCGAGATACATGCCAGTAACGTTCTCGGCTGACCGACGCGATCGGATCAGGACCGTTCGCTAAGCTCTCGAGCGACGCAAATCGCCGTTGAATACGAAGCTCCCAACCATGTGTACCCCGAATAGCGACGACGCCGAGAGCCGAACACCCGTCTTCCGAGTCACCTAACTACCCAATTACCACTTACCTAATCACCCAATCACCACTCACTAAACATGGATTGCTTCCCCGAGCGCCGCATGGGCCGCCTCCCCGACCGCCTCGGAGAGAGTCGGGTGCGGGTGAATCGTGTGTTCGATCTCCAGGGTCGTCGACTCGAGCTCCAGCGCCATCGTCCCCTCGGTGATCAGCTCCGTCGCCTTCGGGCCGACGATGTGGAGTCCGAGGAACTCGTCGTACTTCTCGGCGCTGACGATCTTCACGAATCCGTCGGTTTGACCGACGATCGACGCCTTGCCGATCGCCGAAAACGGAAACTGACCGACCTTGACCTCGAACCCGCGGTCTCGCGCCTCGGCCTCGGTCAGGCCGACCGACGCGACCTCCGGCGAGCAGTACGTGCACATGGGCGCACGATCGTAGTCGATCGGGTGAGGATCGTCGTCGGCGATGTCGTCGACGGCCACGATCCCCTCGTGCGAGGCGACGTGGGCGAGCTGGGCGGTCGGCAGGATGTCGCCGATCGCCCGGATCCAGTCCTCTCCGGTCCGCATGTACTCGTCGGTCTCGACAAACCCGTCCTCGCGGACGACGACGTCGGTCGACTCGAGATCGAGCCCCTCGGTGACGGGCCGACGGCCGACGGCGACCAGAAAATGCGAGGCCTCGATCGTCTCCGCGTCCCCTCCATCGACCGATTCGACGACGGCCTCGACGCCCTCCGAATCGCTGGAGACGTCGGTCACTTTGGCGCCGGTGCGCACGTCCATCCCCTGCTTCTCGAAGCTCTTTTGGAGAGCCTCGGAGACGTCGGCGTCCTCGTTCGGAACGATGCGGTCCTCCATCTCGATCAACGTGATGTCGGACCCGTAGCGGAGAAAGCAGCTGGCGTACTCCACGCCGACCGCCCCGGCTCCCAGAACCACCATGTGATCGGGGATCTCCTTCTTCTCGAGCAGCTGGTCGGAGTCGAGGATCCGCTGGCCGTCGACATCGACGAAGGGCAAGTGAGCACACTCGCTGCCCGTCGCCAGGATGCAGTGCTCGGTCTCCAGGACTGCCTCGTCGCCGTCGAAGCCCTCGACGGCGATGCGGTGTTCGCCGTCGATTCGCCCGTGCCCCCAGTGGACATCGATGTCGTTCTTCTTCATCAGGTGGGCGACCCCCCGGGCGTTTTTCTCGATATTCTTCTGCCGGAAGGCATCCATCTTCTCGACGTCGACCGATGCCTCGCCGCCGGCCACGCCGAAGTCCTCCGAGTGGCGCATTTTCTCGGCCAGCTCGGCCGTCTGCAGCATCGCCTTGGTCGGAATACAGCCCCAGAGAAGACAGGTCCCCCCGAGGCGCTCGGATTCTTCGCGCTCGACGATCGCGGTCTCCAGGCCGGCCTGCGCCCCGCGAATCGCCGCGACGTAACCGCCCGGTCCACTGCCGATGACCACCAGATCGTAATCACTCACTCGACTACTCCCGTCGCATTGCCAGCACGATGTCGCCGATCAGACGAAAGCGCCAGCCAACGTAGTAAACCCGAGGAACAATGCAACCGGCCTCACGGACAGAGACGGCTCAATGCGCGGACTCGCGCGGCGCGGACGAACGCCGTGTCTCCGCGAGGGAACCGACCCGCCCGGACCGCCCCGCTCCCCCCCGATCCGGGGTTCCGGGAGGCACGGCTCCGATACGCTCGCAGCCCCCTCGCACAACGCGCCGTCTCGATCTCACGAGCCGATTCCGTACGGACTCCCCCTCCCTGTTCGTGATCGACGATTCGCGACCGAGCGTTGCGTCGAATCTCGCCGACACGCCGGACGTCGGGGAGTCGGGAGTCGACCGCCGCGGCCGCGCGGCGGTCCCGCGGCTCGGAGGTCGGATTTGGACGCCCGACGCAGACGGAATTAACATTCGGGCTGGAGGCGGCTCATCCGCGGAACTGACGACCCCGTCGACGTGCACCGATGACCGACGCCACCCCGGACTGGATCTTCGGATACGGCTCGCTGATCTGGCGGCCCGATTTCGAGCACGACGAGCGTCGACCGGCGCGACTGTCGGGGTGGTTGCGACGATTCTACCAGTACTCGGTCGACCACCGGGGCGTCCCGGACGATCCGGGGCGAGTCGTCACGCTGCTCGAACGGGAGGCCGCGCACTGCTGGGGAGCGGCGTTCCGCGTCGGCGCCGAGAGGGTCCGACAGATCCTGACGCGACTCGACGAGCGAGAGAGCAAGGGTTACGACCGCCGGCACGTCGATGTCGAACTCGTCGGTGACGGGGGGACGGAGCGCGTCCGAGCGGCAATGTACATAGCGACGCCGGAGAACGCCTACTGGGCGGGTCCCGCCCCTGTCGAGCAGATCGCCCGCCGAATCGCCCGGGCCGAGGGACCGAGCGGCCTCAACCGCGAATACCTCTTCCAGCTCGCCGCCTTCCTCGACCGCATCGACGTCCGCGACCGGCACGTCGACGAACTCGAGCATCGCGTCCGACGGCGCATCCGGGGGTGACTCACCCCTCGACCTCCTCGCTCAGCCGGTCGAGATATCCTTCCATGTAGTCGGCCCGGCGACGGGCCATCTCGCGGCCGGTATCGGTGTGAAAGCGACCGGGGAGCTCGAGCAGTTTTTCGAAGAAATGATCGACCGCAAAGGTCGAGTCGTCGAGTGCCCGCTCCTCGCCGAACGGGTCGACCGGGTGGCAGATGCGCCCTCCGATCGCACCGCTGACGTGAAAGGTGCGTGCGATGCCCACCGCCCCGAGTGCATCCAGGTCGTCGGCGTCGGAGACGATCTCCGCCTCGAGCGACTCCGGTTCGAGGTCCCGCGAGAAACTGTGGCGTTCGATCGCCTCGTAGATCCGGTCCAGCTGGGACTGATCGAAGATCCCGAGCACCTGATAGAACTCGCATGCTTTCTCCGCGGACCGTGTCGAGGCCGTCTCGCGCTCCGGATGATCCTTGGGCAAGTTGACGAGATCGTGGGCGAGGACCGCCGCCGCGACCACGTCGCGATCGGGGTCGTGCCCCGATTCGGACTCCCCTCGGCAGATCGCTCTGGCGTTCCGCATCACCCGTAACAGATGGCCCTGATCGTGGCTGCCGTCGGTCGCCATCTCCTCCTCGACGAAGGGGACGGCCGTCCGGATCCACGCGAGGTCGAAGACCTCGTCGATCTCCTCTGCGAGCGGCATCGCTCCTCCTCGGTCGAGCGCGACGAGTGACGAGCATCCTCGGCGGCCAACTTACGCTCGCTTTCGACCGCCTTCAACGGGACGTCGCTCGCAGCGGTGCGTTCACGAGTGATGGGTCGCAGCGGTGTCAGGGGGACGTGTTACCAACGGGCCGTGATCGCATCCTCGCTCGCACGGATCACCGTCTCCGTCCCGCCACGAGCAAGCGGCGCCGCTCGCCGCCCGGTCGGGGCAGACGAACTTGAAATTGAAAGCCATTCTCAGTACCACGGGGCTGGAAATGAAATCCGTTTTCAATCGGCTCGTCCGTGTTCAACCTTGCAGAGGGACGACCTTCCCGCTCGCTGGACGCTGTCTACCGAGGATTCGCACCGTCTCATGTGGCTTCGACGCTCCATCGCGATCTCGGCCCTGCTCCACGCCGGGATGCTGCTGTGGGCGTTCCAGAGTGCGCATCCGACGCCGAGCAAATCCGAGAGTTCGCTCGAGAAGCGCCTCGTCGAGGTCAGCATCGGCTCGAAGTCCGCGCGGCCGACGTCGGGATTCGCGCGGCCGACATCGGTCGGACCGACGAGCGCCAGCGCCGGCCAGGAGGAGACGGGGTCGAAGGAGGACGAATCGAAGTCCGAGAGCGACAGTTCGAGTGACCCGTCCACGTCCACGAAACCGAAACCCTCGCCCTCGTCCGAATCGGAGACCGAAGAGTCCGACGCGGAGGCCGAACCCCCGGCGGAGACTCCGCCCGAATCTGCTCCGCCCTCACCGGCTCCCGGGGGTGAGTCGCCCTCCGAAGAGCCGTCCGAGCGCGAGAAGGACGACAGCCAGCAGCAACCCGACAAACCCGACTCGACGTCGCCCGATCCCGCCGACGATTCGAACGCCTCCGCCCCGGAGAAAGTCGCCCGGAACCGGGCATCCGATTCGCAGAGCGGCGAGGGCAGCAGCGCGGGTTCGGGTTCCTCCGGCTCCGCGAGCGGGTCGGGGTCCGGTTCCGGGGCGGCGACGGGCGGCCGAGCCGGGGGAGGCGGCATCGATCGCGATGCACTCATCCGTGGGTATTCCCGCAAGATCTACCGTCGGCTCCGGGCCCACCAGACGTATCCGCGGACCGCGCGCCGCCGGTCGCTGGAGGGTACCGTGATGGTGGAAGTGACGGTCGGCCGCGACGGTGCGATCCTCGACGCCGACATCCATCGATCGTCGGGCCACGAGATACTCGACCGGGCTGCTCTCGAAGCGATCCAGTCGCTCGACAAACTTCCCCCGCCGCCCGAGGCGCTCGCCTGGGACCGCAAGGCGCTGCGCATCCCGATCAAGTACCAACTCTCCCGTCGCGGCTGAGGGCCCCGCACTCGCCCGTCCGTCGTCCCTCCTCCGCGATGTCGGCGCTCGGTCGCCGGCGCTCATCCTTTGGAACCGATCCGCACGATCCGGTAGTGTCCCGGGGGCATTCTAGCTCCCTGCGCCCCCGGACTCCATGCGACGACTCTTGCTGCTCATCACGCTCGTCGTGCCGGCCCTGGGTTGTCAGCCCGGCGGCGGCCCCACACCAGATGCGTCCTCGGGTGAGACCGGGGTCGACGCCGCCAGCGACGCCGGCGGGGGCTGCGAGCTGCAGGCCCACTGCCCCGAGGGAACGTACTGTCACGACGGCGAATGCCGCGACGCCCCCAGTTGCGGGACGATCGACGACTGGGACGAGTGCGTCTCGACGATCGGAGCGGTCGACCGCGAGCTCGGCCGGCGCGCCGTCTGCCGCGACGGCACCTGTCAGGTCGCGTGCGTCCTCGACCGGCACTGCCCGGAGGAGCAGGTCTGCACGGACTACGGCCAGTGCCGGTCGTTCGACGGCCACCCGGTCCGCTTCGAACGCGACCCGTTCGAGGACAGCCGGTCGAACCTCCGGGCTGGCGTGGGCGAACAGTTGCTTCGATTTCCGATCGGCATGCCCCTCGGGGGATACGGCTCGCGGATGGCCACCGACGACGGGCGATATGCCGAGTCCCTGGAGGCCTCCCACGGCCAGATGCACGGGCTCGAAGCCCGCGCGATCGCGCTGGAGAACGAACTGGACCGGGTGTTGATGATCCGGCTCCCGATCATCTTCTCGTCGATGGCCCTCCACGAAGCCATCGCCCGGCGCCTGCACGAGTCGACCGGCCGAAAGTGGCGAGACGAACTGATCGTCGCCGCCACCCACACCCATTCCGGGCCGGCGCGCTTCTACCGCATTCCCGACGAGTCCTTGCTACCGCTGGGTCGGTTCGGGATCGGGAAATACAGCCACCGCGCCTTCCAGTGGCTGGTCCGCTCGGCGACCGAGGCGGCGCGCCGCGCGCTGGACGACCTGCAGCCCGCGAAACTCGGTGTCGAGACGATCGAGAGCTTCGACACCGACAACGCCATCGCCAGCGATCGTCGCAGTGAGAACCCTCCGTTCGACGACAATCGTCTGTTGCTCGTGCGGATCGACGACACCGACGGCAAACCAATTGCCGCGGCGATCAGCATGGGCGTTCACGGGACGATCCACTCGGGCCCCTACGCGAACGGAGACGCACCGATGGCACTCGAGCGAGGGCTGGCACGGGCGCTCGCCCAACGGTACGACCGTTCCGTGCCGGTCCTGTTCTTCAACCAGAACGGGGGCACGATGTCTCCGCGGGGGGGACAGCTCGGCCACGAGGGGCCCCGGCGCTTCGAGAAACTCGGCGCCGACTTCGCGGCCCGAGCGATCGACGACTTCGTCAAACTGGAGACCGACCGAGCCATCCGTCTGGACAGCACGACCTATCGATTTCCGATCACCTACGACCTGCTCGGCTACCAGAAGGGTGAGTTCGGCAGTTCGGGACTGTCGACTCTCGACGACCAGTACCAGTACGGCGCCATGCGCTGCCACGGCGATCCCTCGGACACGGACCCGAGCACTCACATCGCCGAGGACGATCTCTCCTGCTTCGGCATCCACCGCATTCTCTACAACCGCCCGCCGACCATCTTCGTGCGGAGTCAGATGTCGTTTCTCCAGCTCGCCGATACCCGCATGGTGACGCTCCCCGGCGAACCCTCGATGTCGCTGGGCTGGCAGGTTCAGCGCGCCATCCGCGACCGACTCGGACTCGCCCCCGCCACGACCTGGACGCTCGGCTATGCCCAGGATCATCTGTTCTATCTGCTCGCGACCAATCTGCGCGGCGAACAACCCCCGTTTCCGGGACTGCGCCGAAAAAAGGCCCCGAAGTCGTACCCGAACTACGCCTTCAGCTTCCTGCAGGGAGGGTACGAGACGACGATGAGTTTCTGGGGATGGCGGCTCGGCGATTTCCTCGTCGAACGCGCGGCGACAGTCTCGACGATCGCGTTGGACCGGGACTCCTATTCGCGCCAGCTCCCCCGAGTGAAACCGCACGTCTTCAACGCCGGCCCCGCGGAATCGTTTCCCCTCGAGCCGACCCCCGCGGATCGAATCGGGACGGTCGTCGAGTCGACTCCGGACAGCATCGAACGGTTCGAGACGCTGACGTTCGGATGGGTCGGCGGCGACCCGGGGGCGGAAATGCCCCAGGCCCCGCGAGTCGTCCTCGAACGGCGCAGCGAGGGCGACTTCCAGCCGGTCCGGACGGACGCGCACCGGCCCTACGACAACCGGTCGCCGGTGATGTTGACGTGGCGCCGACGGACGAACGGCGAATGGCGATGGTTCGTCTACTGGGAGGAACTGCGGGATTTTCCGGCGGGGACCTATCGGTTCCGGGTCGAGGGGCACCAGGGGGAGAACCGCGAGGCGTACGAGTTGACGAGCTCTCCCTTCGAACTCTCTCCCAGCGACGACCTCCAGCTGTCGGCGAGCCGCGACGGCGACAAGCTGGTCGGGACGCTGGGGTATCCGGCCGGCGAGTCACTGGACATCGGAAACGACTCCCATCCGGCGGTCCCGACGGGCCACTTCCGGCTCCGCGACCGCCACGTCCCCCCCGACGTGATCGCCCCGCCGGTGATCGGCACCGACGTCGACACGGAGAGCATCGAGGCGAAGATTCGCCGCAGCGGAACGGTCGTCCGCACCATCGCCGGCGATGCCGTCTCACTGACGCGCGAGACAGCAACCGTCGGCGGCCAGAAGGGGGTCCCGCGGACGCGGTACGCCGTCGAGCTTCCCGACGATCTCTCGGCCGGATCGTACACGGTCCGCTTGACGGTCGAGGATACTCACGGCAACCGGGGCCAGACGACAGTCTCCCTCGACATCCAGTGACGTGCCGATGCCGATCCCTCCGCCGCTCCCCGCCCCGGTCCGGGCCCACCTCCG
>JBDGRG010000275.1:0-14237 GCA_042218355.1 Bradymonadaceae bacterium | reverse complement strand
ACCTCCGCCGTCTGCTCCTCTCGACCGCGATCGTCGTCGCCTGCGGAGGCGTCGTGGCCGGCTGCGGTTCGCAGAGCACGTCTCCCTATCCGGATCTTCCGTCGGGCGCACTCGTCGTCGAGTCCGACGGCAGCCGACTGCTCGCCCCGGAGCAGCGCGCGGTCTCCGCCGATCGCGCCGAATCCCGAGACGCCGTACTGGCGATCTTCGAGGGACGGGTCAGCGACTCGGACGAGCGCCCCTATTCCGCCCGGTTCGTCCGTTCGATCGAGGCCGACCTCTACCGCGACCGCGACCCGAACGATCGACGGCCGCGACACTGGGTAACCCGTGCCAAAGTCGTCGACGCCTCCGGCGACGTCCTCTGGCGCGACCGGGTCAACTCGTTGTTTCAGCTGCTCGACTTTCTGCGCGTCTCACTCGAGAAGACGCCCTCGATCCCCTTCGACATCCAGCAGATCTACGCACTCGCGAAGCAGCGCTATCCCGAGCTGTTGAAATTCGGATTGAAGATCCCGCTCGATCTGAAGGGGGCCGAGCAGTACGTGCTCGAGATCCCGGACGCGTCGGGGGAGTACTACGAGGTCGGCCGCTTCGACCTCGACAAACTCGTCGAAGCCGCCGCCCCGCCCGACGTCGACACCGAGGTCCGCCCGCTGCACGAGACGGGCCCCCCCGCCGATCGCATCGATCTCGCCATCCTCGGTGATGGATACACCGCCGAGCAGAAAAAGGAGTTCCTGGGGGACGCCCGGGCGGTGACCGATCGACTGCTGAACACCTCGCCGTTCGACAGTCACCGTCGATTCCTGAACATCCGAGCCGTCTGGACGCCCAGCGCCGAGTCGGGGGCGGGGTACGACTGCACCGAACTGCTCGATCCGGACTGCAAACGAGACTTTCGCGACACCGTCTTCAACTACGTCTTCGCGATCGACGCACTCGCCGATCGGTTCGGCGTCGACCTCCCGCAATCGCTCCACCGCGTGGCGTTTCCCACCGAGATTGCGAAGATGTACGAGGTCGCGGCGACCGCCCACTACGACGAGATCCTGATGCTGTCGAATACCGATCGCCGGTCGGGGTTCGCAGGGATGTACGAGTCCGTTTTGACCGCCTTCGACAACCGCCGGCGATTCCCCGACGTCGCCGTTCACGAGCTCGGCCACAGTTTTGGAGCACTCGGGGACGAGTACTACATCGAGGGCGATCCCTGCGTCGACGACGGAGGGCCTCTGCCACCGAACATCTCCCGGCACGCCTCCGCCGACCGGTTGAAATGGCGAACCTGGACCGACGAGGAGACGCCGCTGCCGACCCCTCGGGGGCACCGCGACGAAATCCGCGTCGGCGCCTTCGAGCGGGCCTACAACTGCAGCGACCTCTATCGCCCCAGCTTCAACTGTCGCATGCGCGATTCCGCCCACCCGTCCTTCTGTCCAGTCTGCCGCGAGCAGCTCGTGCGCCGGCACTACGCCCACGTCGACTTGCTGCGCCGCGGGTATCCCCGCGTGCGGCGGCTCGGGCCCGAGACGGTGCGATTCATAGCGGGGGTCCGGGCCGAGGGTCGGTTGACGGCGATCGACTGGCGGCTAAACGGAGAGGTCGTCGGCGAGGGCCCGACGCTGGAGCTCGACGCCGGCGAGATCGGCTCGTCCGGAGCGCGGCTGACGATGGACGTCGACGAGTTCTCCACCTTCGTGCGCCAGACCGACCGTCGACTCGAGGTATCGTCGGCCTGGCGCCTGCACCTGGCTCCGTAATCAGTTGGATGTCGGGGCGAGCGGGGATTCGATCCCCTTCCACTGCAGAAATCGGGTTTTGACGAAGAAGTCGTCCAGCGCGTCGATCGTCTTGCCCTGCCAAGCCCGCGCGCCGCAGTACCAGACGGGGGTCGTCTCCTCGGTCTCACATTTCCCCTGCTCGACGAGACTCCCGACGCTGTATCTGGGCGTCCCGTCGTCGCGGCGGGCGACCTCCAGCAGCGGAGCCTTCGGATCGCGCTCCTTCCCACCCTGCTGAAACGCGTAACGACAGGCGAGGCTCCAGCGCGGCAGTCGTTTGAGGTCGACCTTTCGCGTGGAGACACCGGCAATCGTGCCGAGTGCCCGAGCAGCGGAATCGCGGGTCTGCCGAGTCGGCGCCTGCATGAATCGACACAGGTAAAATGCGGCGCCGATGCGGAGATCGGCGTCGTAATCGGGGAGCTCGTCGGTCGATTCGATCGTCCAGACCGCCGGCTGTCCACGGTTGCCCAGATGCTTCAAGCCGTGGATCAGCAAAGGGATGTCGTAGGTCGGATTGAGGTCCGTCTCCCGGAGGTGGGTCTCGACGACCTCCAGCAGATCCGACCCGTACTCGGGCGCGGTCGATCGAAGGAACCGTCGACACCGCCGCCCGGGCTTCCACTGGAAGTTCAGCCCGCAGAGCCGAACCCACCGCTCGAACGCCGCCGAGTCGGGTGCTCCACGGTCCCGGAAGCCGGCGAGGATCGACTCGGCGATCGTTCCGCTGGTCCGAAACGCTTCGATCTTGCTCCAGAGCGCATCGATCTCGTCGTACACGCCGAGCTTCCGGGAGAGCCGCCCCTCGAGGTATAGTCGAGTCAGACAGGTCCAGGGCGCCTGCAGCGTCCGCCGGTCGACAATCTTCAGCAGAGTCCGATGGACCCGTTCGTCCAGCTCGCCCGACGCCAGCGCGTCGGCCCGGGCCCGACACGCCGTCTCGGCGGCCGGTCGCGGCCCCCCCTCGAATGCAGCGATCAGTCGATTCGGTCCGTCGAAAAACGACTCGTCGACCTCGGCATCGACCCCGTCTCCGCCCTCGGTGGCCTTCTCCAATCGGCGGGAGGCCCGCTCGACCGGGTTCAGCTCCGACGGTTCCGGTCGGTCGGCCTCTGCCCCCCCGTCGTGCCGGCTGACCTCGAGCCGATAGACGAAAAAACCCAGCGCCAGTGCACACGAGAGGACGGCACTGATCACGAGCGTCCCGTCCAGCCTCGAGGGTTCGTCCTCTCCCTCGTCCGGCCCGGGTACTCTGAGCTTGTCGTTCGCCATCTCGGTCGACCGGCGGCTACCGGGAAAGCTTGAGTCACTCGCCGCTGCCCAGACGCACGACCGGTCTCGAATCGACGGGGTGGGCGACACCGCCGCCGACGTCGGACCAGATCGTCGTCAAGTTCGGCCCGAGCAGACCGGAGACGAACCCGCTCATTCGGTAGAATCCCCCTTCGAGACCGACCTCGTCGTCGAAGGCCGAGATCTCGGCCTCCACCGACCACTGGCCGTCGAGCAAGAACGGGAGCTTTCGAGCGTACCAGACCAGCTGCTTCGGATCCGTGGTGTAGATGTAGTGCCCGCGCGTCTGACAGGCGAAGTCGGCGAAGGGACCGATCGGCCCCAGCCGGCCGGTCTTCTCACTGTAGTCGGGCATGCAGTAGGTCTCCTTCGTCTTGCGCACCGACTCGCTCTTCTCGTCGGCATAGATCGTCGCGCGGCGGCACGTCTCGAAGTTCGCGCAGTCGGCGTCACTCTGGCAGGTGGGCGCCCCGTCACAACTCGGATCGCTCTGGCAGCCCGCATTCCCCTGCCAGTAGGTCGGCAGGTCGCGCAGCAGCGACGGGTCGATCGACGCGTCCAAATGCAGCATGAACAGATGGACGTCGTGCGCCTTCAACGTCTCGAGGACCTTCTGTCGCGTCGCGTCCGAATCGAACACCTCGTTCGGCCCGTCGGTCAGCACGACGAGGAACTTCTCCTTGCCGTCGAACTTCGGCAGTCCCAGTTCCTTGTCGACGACCTTCTCGATCGCCTGATACAGGTTCGAGGGGCGCGGAGCCGGGCTGGGGACCGATTCCTCGGACTCGAGCAGACTCTTCGGGGCCGTCAGATCCTCGGTGAACTCGCCCGCCGGGACGATCGGGCGGACCCGGGCCGGCACCTGACCGGCGAAGAACCAGAAACTGACTCGCGTCGTCCCCCGGACCGTCGAGGTCTTGAGAAACTCCGAGAACTTGGAGATGGCCCGGCGGTGCATCAGTTTCGGATCGCTGGCGCGCGCCGGTTTCTCGCGAAAGTCGCGCTCGCCGTCCTCGTCGAACTTTCCGTTGACGATCCGGGGGAGCTGCCCCTTCCACATGTTGGAGTTCTCCATCAGGATCGTCACCAGCTGGCCGTCCCCCTGTCCGCGGTTCGCCTCGTAGTCCATCTGCGCCGACCCGGGGACGAACGAGACGCCGGAGGGTCGCGTGCAGTGGCGCTGCGTCCCGCGCAGACCCGTGGAGCCGCACTTGTACGGGGAGGTGCAGGAAGCCCCCGAACAGGCCCCTCGATTCGCCGGACTGACGCGCATCTGACGAGCGTCCAGCGTGCCGGCCCCGACCGTCTGGTTCGCCCGGAGAGTCGCCCCGAAGATCCGATCGCCCGCCGCGATCGGCGTCAGCTCCGTGTTGCGGAAGTAGAAGGGAATCCGCTGAATCTTCCCGGGACGGGTGCAACTCGTCGGCCTCGGGGGCATCGCCGCAAATCCGGCGGCCGTGACGTCGCGCCCGGTATCCGGGCCCGCATCGGCTCCCCCCCCGTCCTCCCCCTCGGTGCCATCGGGCTGCTGCTGCGCGTCCGGACCGGTATCGCGCTTCGAGCCCCCTCCGTCCCCTCCGCCACCACTGGAGCAGGCGGGCGCGCCGAGGCACAGGGCGCAGACCGCGCCGCCGGCGATCAGCAGCGATCTCGATGGTGTCTCGTTCCCGTATCGCATCGCAAAGGCGTTCATGCGGCGTAAAAACGGACGGCAAAGACGATCAGAAACAACATCAGCGCCCCGGCCGCGAGCCAGAGCCAGCGGCGCGTGCTCGATTCGGAGTGCTCGACCAGACGATCGAGCAGCTCGAGATTCTTCCGATAACGCGCCTCGGGGTAGTCGATCGGCGGAAATTCGTACTCGAGCCGCTCGTCGTCCTCGTGGAAGACGCAGTCGACGAAGCACTCGACGTCGAAGTCGTTCAACAGGCTCTGCAGACGAGCCGTCCCGACATCGGCCCGCTCCTCGAGGTCGGCCAGTTCGATCCGTCCCCCTTCGGGAGAGAGCTCCGACGCCGCGCGGATCAATTCGTGCTGTTCGAGAACGGTTTCACTCCGCTCGCCGTCGATATGGATTTCGGCGAGCTCGTCGTCGAGCTCGTCCCAGGTCTCGATGTACTCCCGCCGATCGAGGTCGACCGGAGCGCGCTTCAGCTGATCCGGGGCGTCGATTCGAAACAGACGGAGACCGTCGCGCTCGACCGGCTCGATCGACTCCTCGTCGGCGAGGTTTTCCAGGATGCGGCCGACACTGTCGACATCGAGCGGCAGAAAGGTCGCCACCTGGAGCGGGCTGACTTCGCCCCCCTGACGTTCGGCGAGCTGAGCCGCCACGGTCCCGACGACCGCGACGAGCCCCATCCCGAACTGGAAGCGACCGGTATCGACCATCTCGCGGCACCGATGTCACGACTGATCTCTCGACGGACGCGGCTCGCCAGACCGACGCGCCATCGCACCGGTCCACCGACCCTCGTCCAGTCACACGTCCGTCGTGGCTACATCACTTGGCGGCTGTGCGAAAGTCGTGTGCACCCGACGAGCTTGCCTGCGACCGCCAGCTCCACGATGATTCGGGGCTCTGAAGTCGAGGCCGGAGACACGACCGTCGCTCCGACGCTGCCCTACCATGCCCGAAGGCTCGCCGACGCCGTCCCGCCGCCCCGTCCCCGCCCTCGGCTGGACCTGCGCCGGCCTGATCGCCCTGCTGATGCTCTGGACGTTCGGGCTGAGGTTTCTGCGCGGATTTACTCTCGGTTTCGGCCAGAATTTCCTCGTCCCGACACCGAAGTACACCTTCTTCCTCGCCGTCTACGGCGTCGTCGGGCTCGCGGTCGTACTCTGCCTGACGATCGCCTTCGCCGGATTGATGTCGCTGGACGACCGACTCGAGCGACTGCGCGCAGTCTGGCAGTCGATCCCCGACATCTACTGGATCGTCGGGTCGGCAGCCGCGGCCGTCGCGATTCCTCTCGGCGTGGAGACGTTCATCGTCGAGGGGGCCCCCCTGGTCGACGACGAGAAGGCGTACCGATTCATGGCCGAACTCCTCGCCCGCGGCCAGTTGACCGCCGAGGCGCCCGAACCCGCCCCCTTCTTCGACCGGTTTCCGATGGTCAATCGGGACCGGTACTACGCACAGTACTTTCTCGGATGGCCCGCGCTCCTCGCACCGGCGGTCGCCGCCGGCGTGCCGGGCCTGGTCAATCCACTGGCCTCCGCGGCGCTCGCCCTCGCGCTGTTTCTGATCGCTCGCCGGACCTTCGGCCGGGACTGGGCCAAACTGACGGTGGTCCTCTACCTGGTCTCTCCGTTCGCCATGCTGCTCGCCGGCACGCTGTCGGCCCACCCCAGCTGTGCGGCGCTGCTCGCCTGGACCTTCTGGTTCTACCTCCGTTCGCGGGACGACGATTCGCCCGTCTGGACCCACGCCGGACTGGCCCTCTGCTTCTCGGCGGCGTTCTTCAATCGACCGACGACGACGCTCGGACTCGGCTCCCCGCTGCTGGTCGCGTGGGCCATCGACCGAGTGCACGACGCACGCGAGGGGCGACTGGGCGCCGGGCGGATCGCCGGATTCGCAGTCCCCTCCGTTCTGCTCGCAGCCGCGTTCTTCGCCGTCAACTGGGCGCAGAACGGCTCACCGCTCGTCATCTCGTACCAGGCGTTCGTCGATTACAGTCACAACCTGGGGCTGGACTTCTCGGGCGTCTCGAACTTCGATTTCGAGCACGTCTCCGAAGCTCCCCCGCGCACGGCGATCGCCCTGGTTCGACTGCACGTCGCGTCCTGGGGCTGGCCGCTGATGCTCCCGATCCCGCTGCTCGCCGGGATGCGGGGCCGCACCGTCCGACTGCTGTGGGCCTCGCTGGGATGCTTTCTCGCGTTTCACTTCTTTCTGACCGAGAGCGGTGTCGATCTCATCGGGCCGGTCCACTTCTTCGAGACGCTCGTTCCACTGGTTCTGCTGACGACCGGAGGTCTGCGCCGCGCGACGCAGTGGGCGAGCGGCCTTCCGGACCGCGCACTCTCGACGACCTATCGGCTCGACCCGGCGGCGATCCCGCTGGCGTTCGCAACCGCCTCGACGCTGACCGCCACCGCGATCTACATGCCGATGCGGGCGAAGAACCTCCGCAAAGTCGCCCGACGCATCGAGCGGCCGCGCGAGACCGTCCGACGACGGCTCGCTCCGGGTGAGCGGGCGGTCGTATTCGCGCCCGTCCCGTGGGTGAAGTGCGACGACCCGCCCGAGAACGCCTCCCTCTGGCCGCCGTTCAACAGCCCGGGCTTCGACGACCGAATTCTCTGGCTGAACCACCTGACGCTCGAGAAGGATCGGGCCGTGGCACGACGGAAATACCCGGATCGCCGGGCCCTGCTCGTCCGGTGGAACCGCCGGACGTGCCGCGTGCGCGTCGAACCGCTCGACGAGGTGACACAGTCGGAGGTCGAACCGGGCTACCTCGAAACGATCGGTAAAGGCAGACGCAAGAAGGGAGGGACGAGTTTTGAATGATGAGTCGTGAATGATGAATTATGACGGGGTCGGACGTGGCGGTCGTGCGGCCCCGGGTGGACGATGTGAGATACGCCCCGGTCAGCCGGCCCGGCCGGCGTCCCTTTAGCGCCGCCGGACGGCAACAGACCGACCAACAGGCGGTGGGCTTCAGCCCCGTGGACGACGATCGATCGACCCCGCCTGACCAGAACTCAGGGAGGTTCCTTTGTTCTTCCCCTACGACGACATCAACCCGACCGAGTCGACGCCCTGGGTGACCTGGGTGTTGATCGCCGTCAATGTCGTCATCTTCTTTCTGACCCTGGACATGCTGCAGCTGCCGCCCGAGCGGCAGTTGGCTGCACTTCGATCGACTGGCGCGCTGGTCCCCGCCGAACCGGAGGCCCGGGACTTCTTCATCTCGATGTTCCTCCACGGCAGTCTCTCGCACCTGCTGGGGAACATGCTGTTTCTGTACATCACGGGCGACAACGTCGAGGACCGCTTCGGCTCACCGGCCTATCTCGTGTTCTATCTGGCCTGCGGCGTCGCGGGCGGACTGACGCACCTCTTCCTGTCGCCCGCCTCGACCACGCCGACCATCGGCGCATCGGGTGCGATCTCGGGTGTGATGGGGGCGTACATCGTGCTGTTCCCCCACAGCGAGATCAAAATCTTCTACTGGTTCTACTTCTGGATCGGCCGCACGCTGATCAGTGCGAAGTGGTGGATCGGGCTCTGGTTCGGGTTCCAGCTGCTCGCCGGCTCGGCGGCGACCGCCGGCGGCGGCGGTGTCGCGTACGGCGCCCACGTCGGCGGGTTCGTCGCCGGCGCCGGCATCGCCTGGGTCGCCTACCGCGCGGGATGGGTCGAGGCCGGCGTGGACTATTCGGCCGGCCGCGACCGCGACGACGAGATCGTCTACCGCTGAGAGTCAGCCCACCGCCTCGACCCCGTACGCCGGGTGAGTGAGCCGACCGCCGGAACATCAGCCAACCGGCGACGAAGAGCACGAGAAAGCCGACCTGCGGCCGGGCGAAGAGCACGGACTGTTGACCAGTAGGCAACAATGCATCGCTTCGCACAGATCGAAATGCTGGTGGCCGTCGTCGAGGAGGGGAGCTTTACGGCAGCCGCCGAACGGCTGAACGTCTCGAAGTCCCATGTCAGTCGGCAGGTCGCCGACCTCGAGGAACGGATGGGCGTGCGCTTGCTGAACCGGACGACGCGACAGATCAGCACGACCCCGGAGGGGGCCTCGTTCGTCGAACGGTGCGCGGGTATCCTGGAGGAATTCGAGCGCGCCGAACGCGCGCTGACCCAGCGGCGGCGCGATCCGGTCGGGACGCTCAAGATCGCGGCCCCGATGAGCTTCGGGATCAAGTATCTCAGCCCCGTCCTCGCCGACTTTTTGAACGAATACGACGGCATCGACGCCGAGGTGCATTTCTCGGACCGCAAGGTCGACGTCGTCGACGAGGGCTTCGACGTGGCGGTCCGCGCCGGCCGGCTCGAGGACTCCTCACTGATCGTCCGGAAGCTAAGGGACGTCGACGGCCACGTCTGCGCCAGCCCCGACTACCTCGACGAACACGGCCGCCCCGAACACCCGCGGGACCTGACCGATCACGACTGTCTGCTCTACTCGTATCTGTCGGCGGGCGAGCGGTGGATCTTCGAGCGAGACGGGCGGGAGGAGGCGGTCCCCGTGTCGGGATCGCTGACGGCGAACAACGGCGAAGCGTTGACCGAGGCCGCGCGGCGGGACGTCGGGCTCATCCTCTGCCCGGAGTTCATCGTCGCCGACGCCCTCGAACGCGGCGATCTCGTCCGGCTGCTCGACGACTGGTCGATCCACAGCGGGGGCGTCTGGGTGCTGTACCCCCACCGCCGGCACCTCGCGGCCAAGGTGCGCGTCTTCGTCGATTACCTCCAGGACCGGCTCGGCGAACGGAGTCGGACGGAGGGGTGAATAAAATACGACCACGATCCCCTCGCGCCCCAGACGCTCCTCCCCCGCGGCCCGCCACCTGACGGCGCGGTTTTTCGTCGGCACGATCTTCAGGACTGCCCCGATCCGCCGGAACCGCCCGTTTGGGAGTGCGAAGTCGAATCGAGCCGACACGCCGCATAGGACGACTTACAGATGTAGACCGCGCGCGTCCCGCAGGCTCGGACCAGATACGTTCCGGACGTCGTCCCCCAGTTGTACTCGGCGTTTTCGATCTCGACGCTCGACTCTTCACAGTCGAACTCGAAGGCCGCCCGCTGGCGGATCAGCTCGCGGTGCCGTTCGTGTCCACGGTCGGACTGTCGGCTCCCGCCCTCGGCCCGACGACCCGTCTTCTGGTTCGACGACGTGGCACAGCCGGCCGTCGTCCCGGCGGCCGCCAACAGCAACGCGAACGCGACCACGGTCCTCCGACTCATCATGGATCTCCTCCAGAGCAACTGAATTAGCAACGCGTCTCCAGTGGGCTCCCCGTTGATCGGGAAATTCCAAAAGCGTAGGGTCGACTGTCCGTCGCCCAGTCCGCTCTCCACGTCAAGGGAGCCGCTCGCCATGCACCGATATCGGCTCGCCCTCTCCGCCATCCTCGCCGCGTTCTTCGCCGCCGCCGGTTGCGGGGGTGGGGGCGGCGCCCCGTCGGGAGGAAACGGCGGCAGCTGCAAGGCGATCGCAGACGACGAGACGACCTGCAACGGCGTCGACGACGACTGCAACGGCCGGGTGGACGAGGAGCTGACCGAGGAGTGTCCCCGCCAGAAGGGCGTCTGCGAAGGGGCGGAGGTGGAGTGCACCGACGGGAGTTACCCGAGCTGCGGGACCGACACCTACGGCGAGGAATTCGTCGAGGAGGAGGGTTCGGAGCACTGCGACGGGAAGGACAACGACTGCGACGGGACGACCGACGAATCGTGCGAGTGCAAGTCCGGAGAGTCGCAATCCTGTTACTCCGCCGATCCCGCCACCAAGGGGGTCGCCGACTGTCGCGGCGGCACGCAGACCTGCCAGCCCGACGGCACGTGGGGAGCCTGCGAAGGGGAGGTGACGCCGGAGTCCGAGAGTTGCAACGGTGAGGACGACGACTGCGACGGCGCGGCGGACGAGGGCTGTCCGTGCAACTACAACGGCCGGGCCGCGGGGATCTGTGAGAACCTGATGCGCAACGAGCAGGGGGCGTGTCCGAAGCCGGAGAAGTTCGCCGAGAATTCGATGGGCAACCTGCACTGCAACGGCGTCGACAACGACTGCGACGGCTCCGTCGACGAGGGGTGTCCGTGCGCCTACAAGGGCAAATCAGATGGCGTCTGTGCGGGGCTGACCCGCAAAGCCGACGGGAGCTGTCCCCTGCCTCCGGGTTACGAACCGCCGACCGGCAACGAGACCTGCGACCAGAAGGACAACGACTGCGACGGCTCCGTCGACGAGGGGTGTCCCTGCAACTACATGGGCAAGAAACACGGCGTGTGTGCCTCGCAGTCGCGAAACGCCAAGGGCGACTGTCCCCTGCCGTCGACGTTCCAGCCCACGACCGGCGACGAGACCGCCTGCAACCAGAAGGACGACGACTGCGATGGCGTCACCGACGAGGGGTGCTCGTGCCAGTACAAGGGCAAATCGGCGGGTGTCTGCGACGACGTCGAGCGCGAACCGGACGGGACCTGCCCGGCCCCCTCCACCTGGGAACCCCCGACCGACGACGAAACCGCCTGCAACCAGAAGGACGACGACTGCGACAGCGTCACCGACGAGGGATGCTCGTGCCAGTACAAGGGCAAATCGGCGGGTGTCTGCGCCGGACAGACTCGAGAGCCGTCGGGGACGTGTCCGAAACCGACCAACTGGGAACGCCCGACCGACAGCGAGTCGATGTGCAACGGACTCGACGAGGATTGCGACGGCGCGACGGACTATGGATGTGCCTGCGACTACCGCGGCCGCTCGACCGGCGTCTGCGGGTCGATCCGCAATCCGAAGGGCAAGTGCGAGCGCCCGTCGACTTTCCAGCAGCCGGAACGCAACGTCTCCGACGGCAAGGACAACGACTGCGACGGTTCCGTCGACGAGAACAAATGGATCGCCATCCGCGGGGGCGGCGCCCACAGCTGTGCACTGAGAGCCGGCGGCACCGTGCGGTGCTGGGGACGCGACGACGACGGCCAGAGCACCACGCCGTCCTCCGATTTTCGCGCCATCGCGGCCGGCGCGCGCCACACCTGCGGCATCGAGAAGGGAGGAGCGATCGACTGCTGGGGATGGAACGCCTTCGGTCAGTCGGCGAGCAAATCGGGCACGTTCGAGGAGATCGCCGCCGGTGCTCGCCACACCTGCGCCATCGGCCAGTTCGGCGGGGTGATCTGCTGGGGCGACGACGGGTCGGGTCAGGCGACGTCTCCGAACAAGGTCTACGACGCAGTCGCGGCGGGGCGAGCGCATTCGTGCGCGCTCACACCGGCGGGCACGATCGATTGCTGGGGAGCCAACGGAAAGGGACAGACCGCCGCCCCGTCCGGCACGTTCGAACACCTCGCGGCCGGGGGCGACCACGGATGCGCACTCGACGCCGCCGGCAAGCCGACCTGCTGGGGGGCCGACGGCGAGGGGCAGGCCAGTCCCCCCTCCGGTCCGTTCGTCTCGATCACCGCCGGCGGGCGACATACCTGCGGCATCGACAAGAACGGCGACGTCACCTGCTGGGGAGCCGACGGAGCGGGACAGGCCAGCCCTCCGAAGACCCGTTTCTCCTCGCTGGGCGCCGGGGACGAGCACACCTGCGGCATCCAGACGGGCAGCAAGCAACTCCTGTTCGAATGCTGGGGCTCGGATAGCCACGGCCAGGCGATGTTCTTCACCAATCGACCCGCCTCGGACGACTGGATCGAGGTCGGATGCGCCTCATCGAAGGGCAAGAATCCCGACATCCAGGAGTTGAAGCCCCACCGTCGGTTCGTGGTCGTCAACGGCAAGACCTATCGATTCGGGCAGACGGTCTCGGGCGGCTCGTGTCAGCCCTGGGGGGTCTCGAACGTCGACGTCTCGTTTCCCAGCCGCGGGGGCTCGGGAGCCACGCTGAAGACGACGGCCGGCGGACAGGTCGACTACCGAAATGGCCAGCTGGTCGACAGCAGTCAGAACGCCTGGGGCCCCGTGAAGTTTCGACTCACCCTCCCGAATGGCGACGTCTACAAGCTCGACTGGGGCACCTCGATCCGTCCCAAGTGAGTGACTCGACCGGCGAGCCACCTCCGACTCGTTCGAGTTCTTGTCGAACGGGCGCCCGCCGCCAACACAACGAACCCGGGGTCCGACCGATCCAACGAACGAGGGGCTCGCACCCCTCGGTGCAGATCGGAGTGCGCTTCTGACGAACCCGAGTCGATGGAGACTCCAGAGGTGGCGGTCGTCGGCGCCGGTTTCGGCGGTCTGGCGGCGGCCCTGACACTTTGCGAGCAGGGTCGAGACGTCGTCGTCTACGAGCGGCTGACGTATCCGGGCGGGTGCGCCAGCACCTTCGAGCGGCGGGGCTGGAGATTCGAGTCGGGGGCGACGCTCTTCGCGGGATTGGCGGACGACCAGCTGTTCGGCCGGTGGATCGACCGACACGACCTCCCGGTCGAGGTCGACTGGATCGACCCCGTGGTCGAGATGCGCACGGACCGGTTCGAGCTGGCGATCTCCCGGGACCGAGACGAATTCGCCCGCCGGTTCGGCGAGCTGCCCGGCGTCGATTCCGACAGAGCCGCCAGCTGGTTCGACCGTCAGGGGCGGATCGCCGACGCACTCTGGAAGCTGTTCCGATCTCCCGACCTGTTGCCGCCGTTCGGGCTGCGGGAATTCGCAACTCATCTCCGCAGCGCCCCACAGTATCTGCCGCTCGTCCCGCTCGTCGGCCGCTCCCTCGCCGATCTGTTCGCCGGGTACGATCTGGACGAGGGGCCCGCCCGGGACTACTTCGACGCGGTCTGCCAGATCACCGTTCAGACCGCCGCCGCCGACGCAGAAGCACCGTTCGCCATCGGTGCCACCGACTACTTCTTCCAGGGCACCGGTCACGTGCGAGGCGGGATCGGCGAGCTCGCCCGGAGCCTCGCCGACGCGGTCGAGGAGATGGGCGGGCGCGTCTCCTTTGCCGATCCGGTGCAGGCGCTGGTTCGCGCGGACGACCACTGGCAGGTCGACACGCGGCGGGGCCGCTGCCGCGCCGGGGCCGTCGTCGCGAACGTCCTCCCCGCCTCGCTGGGCGAACTGGTCGACGACCCGACGCAGCTGAGCGGACTCGAGTCGCTCGACGACGACGTCCGATCGGGGTGGGGCGCGGCGATGCTCTACCTCGGCCTCGACGACCATGCCGGCCTCCCTGCTCGCCCCCATCATCTCCAGCTGATCGACGACGGCGACGAGCAATTCGTCGAGGGCAATCACGTCTTCTGCTCGATCAGCGGGTCGGAGGAAACCGACCGTACCCCCGTCGACGATGCCCGCACCGCGACCTGTTCGACGCACGTCGACATGCACGAACTGGTCGGCACCTCCGACCGCGAGCAGGCAGCCTACGTCGAACGGGTCCAGCAGCGGATGCGACGGACGCTCCGCCGCCGGGCGCCCCGCGTCGCCGAGGCGGTGATCGAGGAGATGACCGCCAGTCCCCGGACGT
>JBDGRG010000274.1:8904-11973 GCA_042218355.1 Bradymonadaceae bacterium | reverse complement strand
CCCATCGGCATCCGAGATCGTCTGATCGGGATTGGGCGTGCGGGGACAGTTGTCGTGTTCGTTCTCGGCCCGGTCGCCGTCGATGTCCGGGTCGCAGACATTACCCTTTCCGTCCGAATCGAGGTCCCCAGGGGACTTGCTCGCCTCGGTCGGGCACGGGTCGGTTGGATCCCGCACGCCGTCGCCGTCGTCGTCCGGGTCACAGGCGTTCCCCTTGCCGTCATCGTCCGTATCCGTCTGTTTGGGGTTCTTCTGGCCGGGACACGAATCGGTGGGATCGCCGATCCCGTCGCCGTCCGAATCCGCACGGGGTTTCGCCCATTCGGGAACGTCGTAACCGCCGTCGGTGGCGGCGCGCTGGACGACGCCCGGATCCAGCCGCGCCACGGATAGACCGAGGAATACAGGGTGAACGAGCAGCTGCCGTTGGCCCGATCGAGCCGTGGCCGCAGTTGCCCCCGCGGCATCGGACGGTCCGCTCCGCGCGCTTGCGGCGAATCCCCGCTCGCCCGGCAGTTCCGTTGGTCCGCCCGTAGCCGAACGCCGTGTAGGTCTCCCCCTTGTGGACCGGCTCGGTCAGCCTCGGTTTGGTCGGTTCGGCCGTGTCGGAGGGCACGTTCTCGGTCAACCGCATCATGGCGATATCGCGCCCGCAGACACCATCCCCGCCCGGCGGCACGTGGATCTTCTCCACCCGCTGGTACTTTCCGTTCTCGATCGCCTTCCGGAGATCCGTCCCCGTCGACACGATGACGCTGGAGGCGGGGTACGCCCCCTCGAAGGTCGTCTGACCGCAGAGGATCCGGTTTCGATCGGAGAGCGACGCGATGCAGTGGCGCGCGGTCAGCACCACGTTCGGCGCCACGAGCGTCCCGGTACACATCCCGAGTCCCCCGGACCGTCGCATCACCATCCCGACGACATGGTCGTGCTTCCGGTCGACCTTGCCGTTTTTGATCCCCTGGTCGACCGTCGCCAACTGGTCGGACTCGATCGGGCCGTCGAAGGGCGCGTCCGCGGACCCGCCGCAGCCGACGACACCGGCGGCGAGACCGACGAGGGCAACGACGACCGGGCGCAGAATCGTATCGACGTTCATCGAGTCTGCACTCCGAGGATGGAGGGAAAGACGAGTCTCGAACCGAGTCACCGACCCGGGTCAGTGCGAACGCCGACGGCGAGCGCCCGCCGCGGCGAGGCCGATCAGAAGCACGGCCCCCGACAGGGGCACCGGCGCCTGTTCGCCGGGCGCGGCACATCCACCGGACGACCTGTTGCCCCGGTCGGTGTAGTAGACGACCCGATCGTCACCGCCCCCGGGGTTCTCCGGGTCCTCCTTCGGATCTTCGTTCGGAGGACCCGACGAACAGGCGTCCCCCTTGCCGTCGCCGTCGCTGTCCGACTGTCCCGCATTCGGCGTGTGGGGACAGTTGTCACCGTCGTCCGAGACGCCGTCGCCGTCGTCGTCTTTCGTGCACGCATTCCCCGTTCCGTCCCCGTCGGCGTCCTTCTGATCGGTGTTCGACGTCTTCGGACAGTTGTCGTTGCTGTCGAAGACACCGTCGCTGTCCGCATCGGACCCGGAGTCGTCACAGGCGTCGCCCTTGCCATCGGCGTCGGCGTCGAGCTGATCGGCATTGGACGCCTCCGGACAGTTGTCGTTCCGGTCGTAGACGCCGTCGCCGTCCGAGTCGCTCAGGTTGCTCTTCTCGCAGGAATCGCCCTTGCCGTCGCCATCCGAGTCCGCCTGCGCCCTGTTCTTGAACTCCGGGCAGTTGTCGTCGGCGTCGACCACACCATCGCCGTCCGAATCATCACAGGCGTCCCCCGTCCCGTCGGCATCGGAGATCGTCTGCTTCGGATTCTTCGTCTTCGGGCAGTTGTCCCGGTTGTCGGGCACGCTGTCGTTGTCGGAATCGTCGTCACACGCTGCGCCCTTCCCGTCGCCGTCGTTGTCCGTCTGCTTTTTGTTCGGCTCCTTCGGGCAATTGTCCCGGGATCCGGGGGTCCCGTCACCGTCGACATCCCCGTCACAGGCGTTCCCCTTGCTGTCGCCGTCGAGATCGTTTTGTCCTTTGTTCGGCTTGTCGGGACAGTTGTCGATCCGGTCGCCGAAGCCGTCGTTGTCGCGATCGGCGGTCGGCTGCGCCCACTTCGCCGGCCGGTAACCGCCGGCGGCGGCCGCGCGCTGACCGATCCTTCGGATGAACTTCCGCCACTTGAACGTCGACGAATAGAGGGCGTACCGGCACCCGCCGCCCCCGCGAGAGAGGGCCCCGAAGACGCGCCCCTGGCTGTCGAAGGCGCCGCCACCGGAGTCGCCCTGGCACGTCCCCCCGGTCCCGACCCACTCCCCCTCGACGATCGTCCCGCTGAAACAGTTCTGTCCCTTGCAGCGCACTTGCCGGTTCTTCCGGACGCGGCGCACACCGGCCCGACCGCTGCTGCTACCCGTCCGGCCGTAACCGTAGGCGGTGTAGGTCTCGCCCCGCTTGACCGGTCTCGCCAGTCGAGGCCGCTTCGGCTTCGCCTCGCTCGCGGGAATGTTCTGGTTCAGCGTGATCAGCGCGATGTCGTTTCCGCAGACCTGCCTGCTCTTGTTCGGCACGTGAATCTCGTTGACGAACCGAAAGCTCCCGCGGGCCTGTCGCATCCGCGTCTTCGTCGTCACCGCGATGTTGCTGGCCGGATACTTCCCCTGGAAGCGGGTCTGACCACACCGGATCCCCCCGCGAGTCGGAAGGTGTGAGACGCAGTGTCGAGCCGTCAGAATCAGGTTCGGGGCGATCAACGTGCCGGTGCAAAGACCGGTGCCGCGCTGGCCCTGCCGCGCCATCCCGACGACGTACGTCGCGTTTGGCGCGACCTGACCGTTCTGGATCCCCTGCTCCGCCGTCGAGGTCTGATCGAAGTCGGGCAGGGGTCCCCCACTGCCGCCCGTCGCCTCGCCGCAGCCGGCGAAGAGGGTGAGGACCACGATCGAAACGATCGATCGTCGCACGTATCTCGATACCGTCGCAGTCGTCTGCGAATGGGTCACGCTCGATCCTCCTGAAAGTCGGTGTCGAC
>JBDGRG010000274.1:4579-8868 GCA_042218355.1 Bradymonadaceae bacterium | reverse complement strand
AAGGCAGAGGCGTTCGACCCGGCGGGTACGGAGTCACCGGCCGGTTGGCGGACGGGCAACCCGGGCGCAGACCCGACGTTCGATCGAATCGTCGGCCGCGCGAAGACCCGTCCAGTCCGACTCCGGGGGCCGGTTCGACTTCATCGGCCGGACGCCTCCAGCTAGAACTCGACCAGATTATTCGTGCAAAACGCGTTCCGTAAAAACGCTTTCGCGCCTCCGTGAATCGGTGCGCGAACTCGACGTCGCTTCCGTAACGACCGTGCCGACGACATCATTCCAGATGGCCCGCCGCCGATCGAATCGGGGCGGGCTCACCCCTCGAGTTCCTCGCGCAACTCCTCCGGGACGCAGATCCGCCGGATGTCGTAGGAATCGCGGCCCAGCAGGTGAATGAAGTCGCTGATCTCCTCGGGGGCATCGTCGGCGCGGCCACCGCGTACCACCTCGCCGAGCGGGGTGCCGACGTGACACTCCTCGATCGGGACGACCCGTCCGTCGCGCTGGACGATCGGAATGTGCGCGCCCCCGTCGTCGTGGGTCGGATCGTAGGGGCGATACGGCGTATCTCGGGCCCGGTCCTTGAGCACTGCGTAGTCGGGGTCGTACCCGAGTTCGTCCGCCAGCGACGTCGCCTCGTCCATCAATCGCGCCACTTCGACCGGATCGCGTTCGGTCACGTCGATGGTCTTGTACAACCGGCGGTCGAGCAAGCCCGACGCCAGCCGGGCGAGGACCGGGTCCTCGTCGTCGCGCCACTGCTTGAGTGCGAACCAGATGTCCATGTCGTCGATCTCGACGAATGCCCGGGGCGACATCGGCTCCGGGTCCAGCAGCCGGGAGACGGGTTTCATCGCCGGCGCGTCGAACGTCCGCCCCTCCGCCATCAACTCCGAGGCTCTCGACAGTGCGGCGCCGAGCATGTTCTCCGACGCTCGCACGGCTCGGTGGAGATACACCTGCTTGAACATGTGGAACCGGGCGATCAGGTAATCCTCGACCGCCTCGCGGGCCCGTTCGCTGACCGCCAACCGCGTGCGCTCCTCCCCCCCGCCGGCCGTGCCGACGTAGGTGCCGAGCATCTCCTGGATCCGTTCGAAGTCGTACACACCGATCTTGACCCCGGTCGCGAGCCCGTCGCGGAGGATGTAGTCCAGCCGATCGGCGTCGAGCTGGCTGGAGACGAGGTCGCGGAGGATTCGCTTCTCGGGCGGGAAATCGCCCCGGTCGCCGAAGTAGGTCGCCACCCGTTCGGGGAGCGACTCGTCGACGCCGGCCAGAACCTCGTGGACCTCGGTCTCGGGCGAGCGGACGAGTCGAGCGGTGAATTCCTCGTGGTCGATCCCGGTGACCGCCTCGGTCGCATGGCTGAACGGTCCGTGCCCGATGTCGTGGAGCAGTGCCGCACACAGCACCTCCAGCCGTTCCTCGTCGCTGAACTCCGCCTCGAGGGCCGCGAACATCCGTTTGGCGACGTGCACGACGCCGAGGCTGTGGGTGAAGCGAGTGTGTTCGGCGCCGTGATAGACGAGATTGGCAAAGCCCAGCTGTCGGACCCGGCGCAGCCGCTGGACGGCCCGCGTCTGGATCAACTCGAACAGCACCCGTTCGACGTCGTCCTCGAGATCGAACGAGATGATGTTGTGGACGGGGTCTCGAAACAGCTTGGCGCGCGCCATGACTGGACTTCGGAGTGGGGAAACTGAGCGCGACCGCCGGCGGCGCAGAGGCTTCGGACTGCCGTCCGACCGCCCGGTCGGACTTGAAAAACGAGCCGTTGACCCGGAGTGTCACGGGTGCGCGCACCGACGTTCGAACGGCACGCCTCGTCGACCGATTGGACGATGTACCGGAGATGCCAGTGCGAACAAAGTGCGACCGTGGTCACGCCCCGACGAACCGACGGCCCGCCGGGGCGGGACGAGCCGACCGTGTCGTTCGCACGTTCACCACGGTGGGAACGACGGCCGACGATGCGACCCTCGCCAGGGAGCCCGAGATGGGGATCGAAATCGAACGCAAATTTCTGGTGAACCGCGACGACTGGCGCGACGAGGTCGACCGGTCGACCGCCATCCGTCAGGGGTATTTTCAGACGCGACTTCAGCGCTCGCTCCCCGGGTCCGAACCGTGGCGCGACCCGGCCGAACCGGCGGACGGCACGACCGACGACGAGGCCGTCGGTCTACTGACGGTCAAGGGCAACGCGGACGGCCCGGTGCGGGACGAATACGAGTATCCCATCCCGGCGGCCGACGCCGAGGAGATGCTGGCGGCCTTCTGCGAACGCCGCGAGATCCGCAAGTCGCGCCATCGCATCGGGGTGGATGGTCGGGAGTGGGTCGTCGACGAGTTTCACGGTGACAACGACGGTCTCGTGCTGGCCGAGATCGAACTCGACGACGCGGACCAGGAGATCGACTTTCCGGGCTGGATCGGTCGCGAAGTGACCGACGAGCCCGAGTACACCAACGCCGCCCTGGCCCGCGAACCATGGACTCACTGGTGACCCGAAGGGGGAAGGGGGAAGGGGGAAGGATGAAGGGAGAAGGATGAAGGGGGAAAGGAAGACGCTCGATCGACGCTCCGAAGGCTCGATGCCTTCGGTCGTACGGTCGCAAGCCCGAACGCCCACGTGCCGAATCGCCCACTCGCCAATCCGACGACCCAGCAGCCCCGCCCCGCGAACTCGACCCGATGGCCCGACCACCCGCCCCCGGCGACGCTCGGCGCCGCCCCCCCATCCCGCTGGCGCTCGAGTGCGGATCCGACGGGTGCTTTCTGATCGGGGGGGAAGCAACCGGACCCGCCGGCCTGCAGTTCGAACGTCTCCGCCTCGAGATCCCGGACCTGGCCTTCCCGTTCGAGTTCGACGGCGATCCGTCGCGATTCCGAGATCGCCGCTGCCGGCTGCACGAAGCGACCGTCGAGTGCCCTCGCACGACGCTGCGCCGGGCCGCGGACCGCGCAGCCGGGAGCAGCCGGGCCTTCTCGAACGTCGAGATCGATCTCTGCGGCGGAACCCTCCAGCTGGGCGCCCGCTGGGGGGGCGGCACACACCCCGTCTCGTTTACCGTCCGGGCCCGACCCGCCGACTCGTCGAGCCCGCACTGGCAACGGTTCGTGCTGACCGACTGTCGCGCCTTCGGTGCCCCCGACCGCCCGGTCCGCCGCCTCGCGGCGATGCTCGCCGACACCCTGCTCGACGAACTCGCGCCCCCTCCGCTCGGCTCCCGGGCCTCGCTGGCCGCCCGGTCGGGGATGGTACTCGCCCTCCGTCTGCCGGCACTGCTCTTCAGCTCCACCTTCGCCGCGCGCGGATGGAAACTCCCGGACGTCTCGACGACGACCACCGAACTGGCCGTCTCACCCGGCGGAATCCGGTGGCGAGCGGAGCCGTCGGGGGTTCGACGGCCCGTGGAGGAGCCATCCCTCGCCCGGCGGGACCACCCCATCGCGGAGATCGACGATCTCCTGGCCGACGCCGAATACGATGCCGCCGAGAGTCGACTCCGACGACAGCGGGAAAACCGGCAGCTCGACGGCGACCTGTTGGCTCGACTCGCCGATCTGCGTCTCGCGGATCCCGACGAGCGGGCACTCGAGGCGCTCGACGCGGCGGTCGAGGCTCTTCCCGACGGAGATACTGCCCCGCTTGCGGTCGACTTCCGCCGCCGCTTCGCCCGCTGTCGACTCGACGGTGGAGATCGCCGTCACGTACTCGACGCCTACTGCCGACGGCTGGAGGACGCCGGGCTCGACCGCGCCGCTGCCCACGGACGAGCAGCGGCCTCCGAGCCTCCGTCACCGGACGAGGCCGGGGAACGCCCCGAGGTCGCATCCGGGGATCTGGCGGAGTTCCGGCGGGCGCACCGCGAGCTGCTCCAGGGACGCTCCCCCGAACAGTCCGGGGGAGAACAGCCCCTCCGCGACGGGACGTCCCCGAACGACCGGGGCCCGCCCGGAGAACCCTCCAACGACGCACGTGATCCGGACGTCTGGGAGGACCTCCGATCGACCGACGCCGACGACGACCCGCAAGCACGAGCCGATGCGCTCGAACGAGCGGTCGAGGCACGACGCACGGCACCCGGGCCCTCGCCCGTATCGGACCGCGAATACGAGGATCTCCTCGCCGAGTTGGCGGAGTTGACCTTCGTGGAGCTCGACGAATCCGCACGGGCTCTCCCCCACCTCGAGGCCCTGCGCGAGCGCCGCCGCCTGCCGGAACAGGCGGATTTCCGCGCCTACAAGCGCGACTGCATATCCCGTATGCAGAACTTGCTGGA
>JBDGRG010000274.1:0-4569 GCA_042218355.1 Bradymonadaceae bacterium | reverse complement strand
GACGATCTACCGCGAGCAGGAGAGATACGACGACCTGCTGGACGTGCTCGACGAGCGGCGGCGCCGGGCCGACGACGACATGCGTGCCACCTGGTCCGTCCTGGCCGCTCGAACGCTCTGGGAGGATCTCGGTCGGCCGGGCCGAGCGGCCGAGCGCGTCGACGAGCTGCTGGACGACCGTCCGGATCACCCCGGAGCGCTCCGCCTCGGCGCCCGCATCGCTCTGGACAACGAGGACTGGGAGCGAGCGGCGAGCCATCTCGAGCGGCTGGTCGACCGGGAGGACGCCGGGCTCGAGACCCGCGAAGCGGAGCGGCGGCTGGCGGAGCTGCTGTCCGAGCGGCTCGGACGGCCGGAGGAGGCGCGCTCGCGGTTCGAATCCATCCTCGAGCGGGCCCCCGCCGATCGCCGGGCACTGGAGGGGCTGGGGGTCGCTCTCTTCCAGCTCCAGGACTGGGAAGCCCACGTCGACGCTCTGATCCGCCAGATCGGGGTGGCCGCCGGCAACCCCGAGGTCGTCGAAGACCGCGACCTGGACGCCCTCGATCTCGACGACCTGCCGGCCTCCGAGCGCGGAGACGTCGCACCGACCGCCGCCGACGCCGCTCGCATCGCCGAGGATCACCTCGGGAGCCCCGACCTGGCCATCCGGCTGTGGCAGCTCGTCCGTGAACTCGAGCCCGATCATCCGGAGGCACTCGAGCGGTTGGTCGAACTCCATCGCCGGACCGACTCGCACGACCGGCTGGTCGACGCACTCGTCGCCAGGAGCGACGGACTGCTCGACCCCGACGACCGAGCCCGCTCGTTGGTCGAGGCCGCTCGGGTCTGTATCGAGGAGCTCGACGAGCCCGGGCGGGCCCGGTCTCTGCTCGATCGAACAGAGGAGCTCGACGGCGCCTCGGAGTCGGTCCGCGCCGACCTCGACAAGCTCCGGAACCGACTCGACGAGTGAATGCCACTCCCATCCGGAACGCCCCCATGAAGCCAGCTCGTGCGCAGCTCTCCGCCGCAGCGGTCGCGCTGCTCCTCGCCCTGGCGGCCGGCTGCGACGATCGTCCGCACCGGATGCCACTGGCGGCAATTCCGGTGCCCCCCGGGGGCCACGTCTACACCGTCGAAACGCTGCGCACCGACGAGTCGGCCCACCTGGTCGCCGCCGCCTCGACCGGGTTGTTCGTCCATTCAGTCGACGGGGAGGACGGCTGGGTACGACGAACCATCCGCTGGCCGCGCGCTAAAAACCACCGACCCGACCCGCTCGAACACCTGCTCCCGGACGACGCCAGCTACAATTTTACCCCCGACCAGCGTTTCGCCGCACACGCCGGCCGATTGTGGTTGCTGACCCGCCGCTCACATTCCGGCTCGCACGTCCTGCTGACCAGCGACGACGCCGGGCGGACGTGGTCGCGCGTCCCCCTCCCCGAACCCTATCTGTCGGGCACCGGCGACGAGGCCTCCGACTCGCCGGGAAGTGGACTCGGTCGAGTGCGACCGTCCAATGCACTGCGGCTGTCGACGGCCGAATCCGGGGCGATCCACCTGCTCGACGGCCGTCGCATCTGGCGGGCCCCGATCGACGACAGTAACCCGACGTCGACTTCCTGGTCGTCGATCGACGTCTCCGGCGTGGAGCTCCACGGCGCCGGAAGCTCCCACCCACTCCCCGGAACCATCCGCCACTACCTGCCGGCCACGGATGGACGGTCGTCCGACTTGCTCACCGTGCTGCGAGACCGGCTGTTCGTCTACCGCCGCGGACCGTCCGACCGGTGGGTCCTCGTCTCGACCCTCACGGCCGTCGACCGCAAGATCCTCGCCACCGGGGGCTCGGGCTCGGTCCTGCTTCTGGCCCCATCGGCGCTCTACCGGTCGGGGCCCCGCGGCGAGCAGTGGCGAACGGTCGCGAACGACCGCGGTGACGATACCGGCGACTTCTCGAGCCTGCTGCGACTGAGCTCGAGCGACGACGAGCCGAGGCGATCGCTGTACCTCGGGACGACCCGCGGCGCCCTGAAGCGCAGCGGCGACGGCGGCGAGACGTGGTCGACGGTGCATCCGCCGGACCGGGACGCCCGGGCGATCACGGGACTGGCCAGCGGGGGAACGGGTGGTTCGGTCTGGGCGGCGACTGCCGGCGAGGGGATCCTGAAGGGGACGGAGAACGGCCGGTCCTGGAGCCGAGCACCGGGAAATCCGCGGGCGACCCGCCCGTTCGACATTGGGGTGGGACCGAACGGCCAGCTGTTGGTCGCTACCGTCGCCGGTCTGTTCCGGTTGACCGGCGCTCCTCAGGAGGGGCACTGGGACCGACTGCACGACCGTGCGACGGCCTCGCTGGAGGTCGCCGACCCGGGGTCGCAGGTGTACAGCGGAACTTTCGCCGGCAGCGTCGTCACGAAGACCGGCAAGGGTGAGCTGGTCACCAGCGACGCCGGCAAACTGCCTGCAGCTCGGTCGATCCTCTTCGACCCGTCGATCTCCCCCGGCAACGGCTGGCCCCCGACGACCGTCGCGGCGATCGAGAGCCGTCCGGACGGGTCGACGGTCTACGCTTTGACGAAACGGCGAGGGCTGCTGATCTCGTCCGACCGCGGCCAGACCTGGTCGTCCAACTCCCTGTCGTCCGCATTCCGCTCCGTCCTCGAACGCTCGGTCGCCGTCGACCTCGCCGTGCCCCCCGGAGAGGCACTCTACCTGTTGACGCGGTCGGTGACGTCCGGCCGCCGGGTGCGCATCTGGGAGACGACCGACGACGGGGAGACCTGGCGGTCGATCGCATCGTTTAGCGACCGTCCCCCGACCCCGCCGATGGAGCTCGAGGTGCGTCGCACCGACCACGGCCCACGACTGTTGCTGATCGGCAGCAACGGCGTTCGAGTGGCGTCGAAAAACACGTCGAACTGGTCGCCGCTCGAGGGCCCCTGGAAAACGGGCAAAATCCGGGCCTACTCGGCCGGCGGCTCGACCGACACGGTCGTCTACGAAGCCGAACACGCCAGCCAGATCGGCTTCGTGACCGACCGACCATCGGCTGACCCGTCGGTGCACAACTACACGCTGGTCTGGCCGGATACCGCCACCTTCGCCGACCCCAGACCCCGCCGCGTCGAACGGTTCGAGAGCTTCGTCTATCTGGCAGGACGCGAAACCATCGCCACCGGCACGCTCCCCGAAGAAGAAACCGAACTCGAGCGGGCCCCCACCGTCGTCGCGACGCTGCTCGCCGTCCTCGCCGCCATCCTCTTCGGCTTCTGGTTCACATGGGCGTAGGCCTCCCTTCGGTCGGCCAGTGGTCGAGTAGTCGAGCCACGATCGCACGACCATTGCCAGGCGACAGAGTCGCAAGCTTCCCATCGCGAGCGCCGTTCGAACCGCCCCCAACGATCGCCATTCTTGCCGGCGATGGGTCTCCCTTCGGTCGGTCAGCGGTCGAGTGGTCGAGTAGCCGAGCCACGACCGCACGACCATTGCCAGGCGACAGGGTTGCAAGCCTACCACCGCAATCGCTGTTCGAACCGCCACCAACGATCGCCATTCCGGCCGGCGTCGCTTTAGCGTCGCCGGATGGTTTCAGAACGAGTGCAGGCGGCGGTTTCAACCCCGTGGAGGACGATCGACGTACCCCCCGACACTCTGTCACGTCCCCGGCACACTCCGCCCCGCCCCATTCCCCTGAAGCCGTGGAAGACGGTCGACTTGCCACCCGGTGACCGGATACCATCCCGACGGCCCCATCCCCTCCGACAGCTCGAAACCCGATGACCGCCCTGCTTCTGACCACCGACGGCGGCCTCGAGGACGTCGCCGCCGACGAGTTCCGCGAACTCGCCGACACCGAAGAACTCGCCCACGGCGAGATCGAGCTCAAACCCTTCGATCTCGACGGCCGCGTGCGGATTCCGACCGACGAACCCGCCGACCGCCTGGTCCCGACCGCCCGGCGGATGCGGTCGATCCACCACGTGCTCCGCTACGTGCACACCTTCGAGTTCGACCGCGACGACCCGTCGCAGTCGATCTACGGGGCGGTCCGCGATCAGCCGCTCGAGGAGGTCGAGTCGGCATCGGCGTTCCGCGTCACGTCAAATCGATACGGCGACCACGCCTTCACCAGCATGGACGTCCAGGACTGGGCGGGACAGGCGGTCGTCGACGCCTACGGCACCGACGTCGACCTGGAAAATTACGACGCCGACGTCCGCGTAGACGTCGTCGCGGACCGCTGCCTGATCGGGATCCAGTACACGCGTCGAGCGCTCTCGAAGCGCCACCCGCGCGCCTTCAGCCCGAAGGTCTCGCTGAAGACCAACGTCGCGTTCGCCATGCTCCGGATGGCGCGGATCCCCGAACACGAACCCGACGTCCTACTCGACCCGTTCTGCGGGGCGGGGACCATCCCGATCGAGGCTGCCGCTCTCCACCCGGAGTTGACGGTCCGGGCCTCGGACTGGTGGAACCGCGCCGTCGACGGTGCCCGCGAGAACGCCGAGGCCGCGGACGTGGCCGACCGCACGACCTTCGCCGAGGTCGACGCCCGGCAACTGACCGACCACTACGGCGAGG
>JBDGRG010000273.1:0-4183 GCA_042218355.1 Bradymonadaceae bacterium | reverse complement strand
AGCTCGTGTCGGGACGTCGCGGCAGACTGTTTCGGGGTGTTCGCAGTTGGTCGCGACGTGTAGCATGGTGTTCGGCAGTGAGCGGGCGGCGAGTTCGGCGGCCGGGCTCGTTGCCGAGTTCTGGATGGAGCAGATGTGACCCGAACCGGAGGGAGTGCCGATGGCGACGATGTTTCCGAGCCGCGCGCCGGCGGTCGACGGCCCGGGGAAGCGGGCCGAGCGGATGGTGTACGAGCGACTGCGCGAGGCGCTCGACGACGATTTTCGGGTGTTTTACGACGTCTCGTACGTCGAGCCGGAGAGGGCGGGCGAGGGACAGATCGACTTTCTGGTGGCCCACCCGACGCGCGGGCTGCTCTTTCTGGAGTGCAAGGGGGACGGCGTGCATCGGGACGGGAACGGTGACTGGTACCGGATGGAGTCGTCGGGTACCCGGACCTATCTCGATGAATCGCCGTTCGAGCAGGTTCGCCGGCACCAGCGGGAGTTCGTCGACCGGACGCAGCGGCAGGCCGATCGGCTCTGTCCCGGTCGGACCGGGACGTATCCGCTGGTGTACGGTCACGCGGTGATTTTTCCACGGACGAAGGAGGAGCAGCTCGGTCATCTGCCGCCGGATGCCCCCGATCCGGTGCTGCTGACCGCCGACGATCTGGAGAATCTGGACGATCCCGTCGAGCGGGCGATGGCGTTCCACCGCCGTCGGGTCGACGACGGTGAACGCACGCTCGATTCGGAGGCGTTCGAGCGGCTCGTCGAGGAGGTGATCAGTCCGGAGTTGAACCTCGCCGCGACGATCGGCGGGACGATCGAGATGGAGCGCCAGCGGCTCGTCGAGCTGACCGACGACCAGAAGAGGGTCGTCGAGGGGCTGTTCGGCAACGACCGGGTCGCCGTGCGCGGGCCGGCGGGATCGGGGAAGACGATCCTGGCTCTGCACGCGGCGCGCTCGATGGCTCGCGAGGGTCGGCGCGTGCTTCTGGTCTGTTTCACCCGGCGGCTAGCCGAGGACCTGCGCGAACGGGTCGCCGACATGCCCGAACTCCCGGGCGAGATCGTCGCCCGGCACTTCCACGGTCTGGCGAGGGAGGCGGCCGAGCGGATCGGCGCCGACCTGGATTTTCCGCCCCGAGAGGCTCCGGAGGACGAGCGGCGGGCGTTCTGGGAGGAGGAGATGCCACTGCATCTGGCGCAGGCGTTCCGAACCGGCGAGGTCGAGCCGTGGAGTGCGCTGGTCGTCGACGAGGCGCAGGACTTCCACGGCCTCTGGTGGGAGGCGCTCGTGGAGGGGCTGGTCGAGTCCGGGGGGGACGAAGCGGAGCCGGCCGGCTCGAAACTGTTCACCTTCTTCGACCGGTCGCAGGATCTGTTCGACCGCGGTGGGGCCCTTCCGGATTTCGAGACGACGTTCGATCTGAAGGAGAATCTCCGCAACACCGAGGCCATCGCGCGGTTCGTCGACCGCTTCGGCGACACGGAGATGGAGGTTCCCCGCCGCGCCCCGGCCGGCGAGGAGCCGGTCGTCCGCACGCAATCCGGGCCGCGGAGCGCGCTCGGGCAGATCGAGGCGATCGTCGCGAACCTCTGCAAAGACGAAGCCGTCTCAGCCCGTCAGATCGCCGTCGTCACGCCGCACAGCCGCCCGAACTCCTCGCTCGCCGGCGCCGACGAGGTGGCGGGCATCCCGCTGACGGACGACCCCTCGGAGCGAGACGGCGCCGTGCTGCACGGGAGCATCGGGGCGCTTAAGGGCCTCGAGTCGGACGTCGTCATCCTCGCCGACGTCGACCCCGACGATCCGCGATGTTCGGAGAACGCCCTGTACGTCGCCTGCTCGCGCGCCCGCCACCGACTTTACGTCCTGACGACCGACCGCTCGATTCTC
The DNA here is from genome assembly GCA_042218355.1 of Bradymonadaceae bacterium. Lineage (GTDB taxonomy): Bacteria > Myxococcota_A > Bradymonadia > Bradymonadales > Bradymonadaceae > CAJXPB01. Next base: position 2,298 of record JBDGRG010000273.1, on the reverse strand, counting down.
CAGAGTTAGCGCGGGTGCACTGCGAATTTGTGGGGGACGGTGGTGTCCGAATCCGTCACTGCGCGTGAGCACGTTCGGAGTGCCCACACATCCCGAATGGGCCCGTTAGCGCTCGTTGTTCCAAGAACTGTGCTCGGAGACGTCCCAGTCCGAGGACGCGATCGGGGGTTCGTGGGACTTGACAGGCGGGCGCAGAGCGGGAGGGTCGACCGTCCGGCGGTGTCGATCATCACGCGTTCGGAGACGATGGCGAATCGGCTCGGAGAGGTCATTCGGGAGGCGCGCGACGAGCAGGGTGTGGGGGTGCGCGAGTTGGCCCGGCGCATCGACCGGTCGGCGTCGTTCATCGTGCGGCTCGAGAAGGACGACGCGGAGCCGTCGGTCGCCGAGGAGACCCTCGAGCGGATCGCCGAGGTGCTTCAGCTGGATGCCGATCGCCTGATCACGCTCGCCGGCAAGACCCCGTCGGACGTCCAGCCCGAGGACGAGGAAGAGGTTGCGCTGTTCCGCAGTGTCAAGGAGCTGGACGAGGAGGGTCGGGAGGCGGTGCGAGAGTACCTGGAGCAATTGAGCGATTGAGCAGTTGAGCAATTCAGCGGCCGAGGGGAGCTTGCCGACGGGACCGTCGGTGGAAGGTCAAACAAGGCGTGTGATCTCGTAACGCGACACGATTCCGATCGGGAGGTCGGCCGTGAGTTCCATCTCCGTGCGCTTGTCGGACGAGTTGAAGGAAAGACTCGACAGAGAGGTCGAAGAGGGGCGGTCGAATCGGAGTGAGGTCGTACGCGCGGCTCTCAGGACTTACCTGGACCTGAAAGAGTTCACGCGGCTCCGTCGCCAGATGATTCCGAGTGCGAAATCGCAGGGGATCTACAGCGACGACGACGTGTTCGAGGAAGTCTCGTGAGATCGGATCAAAATTCGGCTGAACTCATCTCAGACGATGGACGTGCCCTTCATGGAGGAGGGGGAGATCCGGGCGGCGGCGCGCGAGATGCGCCGGGCGGCGTTCGGGTCGGAGCCGGCGTATCCGATCGACGTCGAGGCGCTGATCTTCGACCATCTGTACGAGGAGCACGGGCTGGCGCTGTACAACGACAAGCTGCTGGGGCGAGAGGACGAGCAGGACGTGCTCGGTGTGACGTACCCGCTGGAGAACGAGATCCACGTCGACCGGCGGCTCGCCGAGCAGGGCCACCGGGGGCGTTACCGTTTTACCGTCGCGCATGAGCTGGGGCACTGGCGGCTGCACCGGCCGCTGTTTCTCGAGCAAAACGGCGCGGAGGCCGAGAACGGGGATGCGCGCATCGTCACCTTCGAACGAGACGTGGTCGAATCGAAGGAGACGTATCGGCCCGAGGAGTGGCAGGCGAACTGTTTCGCGATCTGGCTCCTTCTGGGCGATCCCGCTCTCGACGAGCAGTTCCGTCGGCGGTTCGGGGAGCCGCCCTTCGAGGTCGGCGAGGGCTTTCCGAAGGAGGCCGACGAGCCGATGCGGTCCGTCTCACGGGCGCTCGCCGCGACGCCGAAGGAGGGGCTGGAGCCGCTTCACGCGCACTTCGACCTGTCGGTCGAGGCGACGGCGATCGCGCTGGAGGAGAGGGGGTACGTCGAGGGGCCATTGGGCGATTAGGCCAGTGGGCGAGTGGGCCTGCGGTCGGGCGTGCGCAAGGGTCGGAGCGTTCGAGCCGGTATCTGAATTCGGCCGGCGGAGGACCATGCGTCGAATGGCTCGACCGACTGTGCCCGATCCGTCGTCAATCATCCTCGGGAGGGTCGAACCAGACCTCGGAGAGATCGATCTCGAGGTCGGGGAACAGGTCGAAGGTGAGGAACTCGTCGTCGGCGGCCGTCGTGTCGAGGACGTACTCGCCGCCGTCCAGCCGGAAGATCGGGGGCGCCGGTGAGTCCGTGTCCGTCGTAGAGTTCGTCGAAGCGGTTCTCGCGCACGTAACAGAGGTCGGGTTGGACGACCGTGTCGTCCGAGAGAACGACGTCCAAAGGGGCGTCCACGCACTCGCCCAATTCGTGGCGTCGGACGTGATTACCGATCAGGCGGCCGAGCTCGGTCACTGACCGCTGGTGGTGAAACGACGGGCTCGGAACCATCACGAGTTCTCCCTCCAGCACCTCGTACCGTCGTTCGTCGTCCAGCTCGAAGTACTCGTCGACTGTCCAGTGGCGTTTCGAGGCGGGGTCTGGGGTCGGCGCAGTCGCCATGTCCGATCTCCTTCGTCAGTCGACAACGGAGAGAGTACCACCTGTCTGGGTTTGGCGGCAACGTGGGGATCGGGCCGA
>JBDGRG010000272.1:258-3153 GCA_042218355.1 Bradymonadaceae bacterium | reverse complement strand
CGGACGACAGCTGGAGGGGCATTCGACCGGGTTTCCATCCCGCTCCCGCGACACCGCCCCGACCGACCACTCCCGACCACGTTCAGCACGGATTGATCTCTCGGATGTCGGTGCGTAGAGTGCCGGACTGAATCATCACTCACTTCCCGCCGTGCGAGAGATCGATGTCTCGGTTCGAGCTCGCCGCCTGCTGGCTTGCGGCCGCGGTCTTCGCCGCCGGCTGTGGACCGACGCTGGAGAGAGACACCGCCCCGTCCTCCGGGGAGGACGCTCGAACCGGTCTCTCCGGTGATTCGATCCCCGCTGCGAGCCGGCTGACCGGTCGGACCCTCGAGGCGGATCTCGAGGACGGTCGCGTCGACCTCCGGCCCGGCATTCGATTTCGACAGGTCGGTCTGACCTTCGACGGCCGGGCTCCCCTGGAGTTTCGAGCGCGTCGGCCCGCAGGCGGATGGACTGCCTGGCGCACCGTGGAGACGACGTGGCGAGAGGGACCGGCGGCGGTCGGCCGAATCCTGTTGAAGACGCCCGCCGATCATCTTCAGCTGCGCACGACGGCAAGATCGTCAGCCGCGCGGACTGGGGAGCCCGGCATCCGAACAAGAAGTGCGGCCGTCGCCACGACCCGTACCGGATGACCGTCCATCACACGGCCGTCCCGGCCGACGACGGCGGGAACGCTGCCCGGCGCATGCGTCAGATGCAGGCGTTTCACATCGACAACCGCGGCTGGTGCGACATCGGCTATCACTTCGTGGTCAGCAAATCCGGGAAGATCTTCCGCGGCCGGAAGACCGAGCAGCGCACGGGAGCGCACGTCGGCGGCGAAAACCACGGCAACGTCGGCACCGCGCTGATCGGCAACTTCGACCGACAGAAGCTGAAGCCCCAGCAGCGCCGTCCCGCAACGTGGGTTCTGGGCTGGCTGCACGAGAAGCACGACATCGCGCTGGACCCGGGTCACCTGAAGGGCCATACCCAGTGGCCGAACCAGGCGACCTCCTGCCCCGGCGACCGGGTGCTGTCGCGGCTGACCTCGCTGCGCAACCGCGCCGACCGGCGCGCCGACTCCGACGATCGGCTGAAGATCGCCGTCACATCGACCGTCGTCGGCGCCCCCGACCGCTACACCCAGGGCTCGAGCGACGGCGTGATCGATCCGCTGCCGGGCCAGACGGTCCGCGCCCGACTGACCGTGGAGAACAACACCGGCCGAGCCCTCTCCGACGTCCGGCTCGGCTACTCGCTGGCGTCTCCGCACCTCGATGCCGCGGACTACCGAATCGAGGCGTCTCCAAAGGAGAAGAGCAGCTGGTCGCGCGACGAGGCTTCGAGGGCGTCGGAAAATCCCGACCCGAGCGCGATCGGGAAGAAGGGTGCGTTCCACCTGAAGACACTGCGCCCGGGCGAGGCCAAGCGGGCCGTCGTCGCCCTGAAGGCCAGCCGGTTCAGTCTCGGGCAGACGGACCACCCGGGCGTCCGCGCGTGGCTGTGGCGGGCCGGGAAGGCGTACGGGGATCAGTCCGGCTGGTCGGACCGGCCGCAGACGGGGGAACGCGGGCCGAACAAACGCGCCCGATCCGAGATCGACGTCCCGAGCCGCGACCACTGGGCCTTCGAGGAGACCTCCGGCCCGCAACACCTCGAGGGTTGGACCGCGTGTTGCGGCGACGACTGGGACCGGGTGGCGCTGAACACGAAGGCCGGCGCCCTGGCCCTGCACGCCACGGGCTCGGACGCCCGACTTCGGGCCCCGGACTGGACCCGTCTCGACGCCGACCGATGGGACCAGCTCGTACTGAAACTTCGAAGCCACGACGGACCCCACCGGGCCGCCGTCTACTGGGCGGGGCCGGACGAACAGCTCGCCGAATCGCGATCGGTCGAATTTCGCGCCCCGGGCGACGGCGACTTCCACACGCTGGTCGTCCCACTCGGACGCCTCGAGCAATGGGCGGGGACCGTCGCGAAACTCCGGATCGACCCGCTGGACGACCGTGCTCCGGCCGACGGGGCGACCGCCTGGTACGACCTCGCTCACGCGTACTTCCAGGACTCGACGGACCGGGTGACGACCGCGGCCCAGCAGTCGTTTCGGAGTCACGCCCCCGTCGACCTCCTCGACGCTCCCGCGGGCAGCGATCCTCCCCCGGGTGTCGGCGGCACCGATCCACGCGGCGGCGGACGCTCCCGCACCGTCGTCGCGAACACGCCCCCGGCCGGCGACGTCGAGGTGAACAGCGCCGGGTGTTCGAGCGTCGACCCGGTGCAGTCGCCGTCCCGGTGGCCCCTCGTCGCCTTGGTCGTGGTGCTGGGCGCCGCCCGATTCCGCCGCCGCAAGTGACCGGACGGAGACCGCACCCGTTCCCAAACGCCCCGCATCGACGGCGCATCGTCCCATAACGTTGTTTGGGGCGGTGGGCTCCCAGTCCACCGCGGATGCTGTACGGTACGGTCGATTCGCCGTATGGAACGGGTCGGTTCCCCTCCGTCTCATCGCGAACCCGTCATGTACCCCGACCTGCTCCGCGAACGCCCGCTCGTCTTCTGGGGGTTGATCTTCGCGGCCTTCGGTGTCGCGCTGATGCTGATGCCCGGCGAGGTCGCGGACGACTGGCGAGATCCGCTCGACCGCAAGCAACTCGGACCGTTCTCGAAGCGCGTCGAACGAGTCGACTTCGCACTCCGCGACGGAGAACGAATCGACCTGTCGAGAAAGACGTTCCGGCGGATGCGCCCGATGCTCCAGGCCCGGCGGATGTCGACGAAGGGGGGGATGTCGGAGGAGGAGGTCCTGCGGGCCGTCGAACTCCTTCGCCGACGCAACCGCCAGGTCCGCCGCGAGGACTCGGCGGGCTCGAAGCGAGCGATGCGACAGCTCTGGAACCGCCGGCT
>JBDGRG010000272.1:0-248 GCA_042218355.1 Bradymonadaceae bacterium | reverse complement strand
GGCTCGGGGAAGAATTTCCGAAGCTCGAGACTCGCGACGTCCGTTCGGCGCTCCGGGGGCTGGACGAGGAGGTCGACCGGCTGATCGATGTCGGCGCGTCGGACGGCTCCGACCCGGTCAATGTCGCCGGAACGGGCGTCGACACCGGCGAACCCGACGCTTCCATTCACGGAAACGCCGACGCCGGGACGTCCGCCGGCCGAGAGACCCGACGGGGTGCGGCCCGCTCCCGCGAGGACGATCCGTGA
>JBDGRG010000271.1:282-7036 GCA_042218355.1 Bradymonadaceae bacterium | reverse complement strand
TTCGGGGCGTAGGTGTCGTCGCGCCGCTGGGCGATGCGTCGCAGCTCGTCGGCCCACTCGCGGGCGGCCCGATCCGCGTCGCGATCGGCGAGCGCTCGGAGGAGGACGCCCCACTCCCGGGCGACGCTGCGCCGCGCGCCGCCGGTGCCCGCGTGACGCTCGAGATCTCCCAAAAGGGTCCAGGCCGTCTGCACGAGGTGCCCCGGTTGGCGCCCGGCCTCCAGCAGGTGTGCGACCGCCCGACACAACACGGAGAGGTCCGATCCCGATTCTGCGGGGAGGCGTTCGGCAGCTCCCTCCTCGACCGGCACGTCGCGCTGCTCGACTGCCGCGCGCCCGGCGGCCGCGAGCAGCAGACGGCGTCGACTCCGCTCGCCATTCAGCGCGATGGACTGGTCGAGGTCGACATCGAAGCGAGCGGCATATTCCTCCAGGCGGTCTATCAACTCGGGGCGATCGCCCGCGTGACGGCCGACGGCCAGCGCCGCGGGGCGATACAACCCGGGCGCGGAGGCCCGGAAGAAGAACATCAGAAAGTCGGCCAGTTCCTCGTCCAGCGACTGGTGTTCGACCAGTGCGCGGAGCCGGAGCGCGAGTTCCCCCTGATCGTGGATACGCTCCCAGTCCGCCCAGCGCCGCTGGACCTGCGGGTCGTCGGTCGCCTCGACAGCCAACCGCCACGAACGGGTGCGGGAGGCTCCCTCGTCGCGGGCAGCGACGTAGAGTTCCCCGAGCCGGACTTCGCCGGGTCCCTCGAGCCCCGACCTCAAGTGTCGGTCCAGCTTTTCCTCGAGTGATTCGGGCATGATGGTGCTCGAGCGTCGTTGGAGAACGTGTGCGACCACCCCCTCGGTTACGACATCGACCCGCTGTGATCGAACACGAGCCGTGAACCGCAGCTCAAGGCCGCGGGGTCATGGGGGCGTATCCGCCGCGTCTCTCTAGCTCCCCCAGAGCCCGGGGACCCGTGACACCAGGTCACGAGGGCTGATTCGGCGTGCGCTCGCCGCTGCTCGCTCCCCCGAGCCGCGAACCGCAGCTCAAGGCCGCGTGGCTGCCGGGACTCCCGCGACCTTGGGTCGCGGGTGAACCTGTCTGGGGGAGCTAACATCGCCGAACCAACCCCCCGCCGGTGCCCTCGCGGCACCGGGGGAGATGATCCGTCAGCTACCTCCGCGACCCCACCGCGCTGGAAGCGCAGTCGACGCACCCCCCCTCATCCACCGACCAGATCCTCCTGCACGACGTACAGACAGGGGACCAGCAGCAAAAGCAACGAGGTGGCGAAGACGATACCGAACCCCAGCGAGATCGCCATCGGAATCAGGTGATTCGCCTGGTTGGAGGTCTCCCAGATGATGGGGGCGAGCCCGCCGAAGGTGGTCAGGGTGGTCAACATGATCGGCCGAAACCGGCGAACCCCGGCCCGATGGATCGCATCGAAGGCCGACCCGTCCCCGCGGATCCGTTCGGCGTAGTCGATCATGATCAGCGAGTCGTTCACGACGACGCCGGCCAGAGCGATGATCCCCATCAGACTCATCAGCGAGAGGTCGTATCCGAGGAGGATGTGGCCCAGAACGGCCCCGATGATGCCGAAGGGGACCACGCCCAGGACGATGAGCGGCCGGACGTAACTTCCGAAGGCGATGGCGAGCAGCGAGTAGATCACGAGCATCGCGAGGGCGAACCCGCCCCAGAGCGTGCGCGTCGATTCGCGCATGTCCGCCTGGGTCCCCTCGAAGCTCCAGGTCAACCCGGGGAACTCGGCGCGCAGCTCCGGCAGATCCTCACGTTTGAGCGACTCGAGGACCCGGTTGATGGCGCTCTTCGGTTCGACGTCGGTGCTGACGGTGACGACGCGGCGGCCGTCGCGCCGGGTGATGGTCGTGAACGCCTCCGTTCGTTCGACCCGCGCGACGTCGCCGAGCGGGACTTCGACTCCCTCGTCGGTGCGGATGACGAAATCCTCGAAAGTCTGGAGGTCCTTGCGCTCCTCCCGGGGAAGCTTCACGCGGACCTCGACCTCGTTCGTTCCCCTCGCCTGACGGAGCGCCAGCGCGCCGAAGAAGGCATTTCGAACCTGCCGCCCGACCCGTGCCGGGGTCAGCCCCAGGGCCCGGCCCGCCGGCAGGAGTTCGATGTCGAGCTGCGTCTTGCCGCGGTTGTAGTTGTCGTTGACGTCGCGCGTCGCGGCATACCCCTCGAGTCGCTTCTTGAAAGCCTTCGCAGCCTTCTCGAGCTTTTCGACGTTCGAATGGCTCAGGTCGACCTCGATGTCCTGCCGATAACCGGCCGGGCCGCGCTCGGCCTCGAAGTTGATCTGGTCGACTCCCTCGATGTCGCCGATCTCGTCGCGCCACAGTTCGATGACCTCCTGAGCGGTCATGTCGCGCTCGTCGGGCGCTTTCATCACGAGTTCGACGTCGACGAAGTTGCCCTGCCGGACATTCGTCTTGACACCCCGGGCAACCCGTTGCAGGTCGTGTTCCTCGAACATTCGGCGGGTCGATTTGCTGATCGCCTTCGCGACTTTTGCCGCCTGTTCAGGCGTCGTGCCCACGGGCAGCCGGGCGCCGGCCTCGATCTCGCCGGCGGCGACCTGCGGCATCATGATGATGCCCATATGGCCGCTGTAGGCGTACGATCCGACGACCACGAAGAGACCGACCGCAGCGGCGACGGTGACGTATCTGAACCTCAGTGCCAGCCGCAGCAACGGCGAGAAGTAGTCGTCGACTGCACGGTTGAACCAGTCGGCGAAGCGCTGCTGGCGAGCATTCAACCACTCCTCGAGCCTCGAGCCCTCCCAGCTCGATCGATGCCCCAGATGGGCGGGGAGGATGAAGAGCGCCTCGACGAGTGAGACGACCAGCACGGTGATGACGACGGCGGGCAGCGGAGCCCAGTACTTCCCGGTCCGGCCGGGGAGATAGAGTAGCGGGACGAACGCGACGACGGTCGTCAGGATCGTGAAGGTCACGGGGCGGGCGATCTGTCGGGTCGCCTCGATGGCGGCGGCCAGCCGGTTGCTCTCCCCGCTCTCGCGGTACTCGTGGATATTTTCCCCGACGACGATGGCGTCGTCGACGACGATCCCGAGCGCGACGAGGAACCCGAACATCGAGATCATGTTGATGCTGACGCCGACCAGCGGGAGGAAGAGCACTCCGCCGACGAACGACACGGCCATCCCCATCATCACCCAGAACGCCAGCCGCAGCTCGAGGAACACCGCGAGGATCGCCAGCACGATGAGCACCGCGAATCCGGCGTTCTCGAGCAGCAGCGAGAGACGGGCGTCGTAGTCGTCGGCCGCGCTGCTGTCGACGCGCATCTTCACCCCCGGTGGCAGCGTCGGTCGAAACGTCTCCATCACGCCGCGGACCGCCCGTGAGATCTCCAGCGGGGACTGCTGGCCGACACGGTAGACTGCGATGTCGACGGACGGCTTCCCGTTGAAGTGGGAGTGGAAACCGACCTCCTGGAACCCGTCTTCGATCGTCGCAATATCGCCAAGCCGAACGACGGATCCGGAGGAGGACGTGACGAGCGGAATTTTCGCGAACTCCTCGGCCCATTCCTTCCGCGCATCCATGCGGAGGAGGACCTCGCCGCCCGAGGTCTGGACGTCGCCCGCGGGGATGTCGCGGCTGGACTGCGCGATGATGTCGGCGACCCGACCGAGGGTGAGATCGTATTTGCGCAGGCGGTCGGCGGGGATCTCGACGTGAGTCATGTATTCGGGGACGTCCCATCCGAAATCGACCTGCGTGACGGCCGGATCGTTGAGAAGCCGGTCGCGCAGGCGCTCGGCGAGCTTTCGGAGCGTCCAGATGTCATCTCCCCCGTACAGCGCCAGCTGCATGACCTCGCGCTGGCGCGATCTGAGGCGAACCTCGGGTTCCTCGACCTCGTCGGGAAACGTACGAATGCGGCTGACCGCCTGATCGATTTCCTGGTAGACGTTCATCCGGTCGGCTCCGGCAACCAGCTCGATCGTGACGGAGCCGGCACCCTCGCTCGCATTCGACGTGATCTCCTTGATACCCTGGATCCCGCGGACCGCCTCCTCGATCGGCAGGAGGACGCCCGTCTCGACCTCGGTCGGTGCCGCGCCCGGGTAAGTGGTCGTCACCTGGACGATGTCGAGCTGGAACTGCGGTTGGACCTCCTTCTGAATACGCGTGGCCGTCCAGACGCCCCCGGCGAGCAGCAGGAGCATCAGGAGATTCGCGGCGATGGGGTTCGACGCCATCCACGCGATCGGCCCGCCCTCCGGTCGACCCGTGTCGGAGGAAGCCCCGTCACTCACCGGATGCCCCCTCCGACGACTTCCCCTTCAGGCGGAGCGGCGCGCCGTCGGAGACCGTCGAGAGATTCGTCGTGACGACCTTCGCTCCTCCCTTCAGGCCCTTGTCGATGTAGGCGTGGGTGGCGTCCTCCAGCACGACCTCGACCTGGCGGATGTCCAGTTTCCCGTCGTTCATCACCCAGACGGTGTCGCCGTCGCGGAGGTATGTCCGCTCGACCCGGACGACGTCCTCGAGCGGTTCCCCGCGCATCGTCACCTCGACGAACTCCCCGATCGTCAGGGCGGGTCGGTCGTCGCCCTTCGATTCCACGGCCAGCGGGTCCGAGACGGCGGCCAGCACTTTCGCCATGCGCGTCTTCCGGTCGAGCACCCCGACCTTCTCGATCAGCCGCCCGGTCCGCGCGGTTCCCGCCGGCCAGGCCTGCGTGTTGCGCACCCGAACCGACGATCCTTTCTGCTCTCCGTCTCCGATCGCCAGCCACTCGAGCTTCTCCAGCGGGACTTCCACGCTCACCCAGTAGGTATGGCTCCCCACCAGGCGGGCCAGACTGTCGCCGCTGGCGACCTGCGATCCGACGTTGACGTCGCGCCGGACGATCCGAGCGTCGAACGGGGCCTCGACCGTCGTCCGCTCGAGATTCAGCTTCGCCTGTTCGACCGCGGCCCGCGCGGCCTCGACTCGATCCTCGGCGGCCCGGAGTTGCGGTTTGCGCAACACCAGCGACTGGTTCTCCTCGGAGAGCTTCTCGTCGAAGCGGCCGTACTCGGCCTTCGCCGCGTCCCGTCGCCCCTTTTCGACGGCGAGGTCGGCTCGGGCCCGACTCAGCTCGCTCTCCTTCTGGGCGAGCGCATGTCTGTAGTCCGACGAATCGATCCGGACGAGGACCTCGCCCTTCTGGACTTCGCCGCCGGGCCGAAACGAATCGGCGACGTCGACGATCCGCCCGGAGACCCGCGGACGCAGGACGATGTCACGGGCGGGCTCGACGGTTCCCTGAGCGACGATGGAGGGGCGAAACGTCCCCCGCTCGGCCTCGACGACGTCGACCAGCATCGCCGTCTTCTTGGTGGCGCCCGCGCGCTCGGCGGTCGGCTCCGTGGAGAACCAGTACACTGCGACTCCACCGGCGATCGCCAGGAGGAGTGCGGAGAGGAGGGCCGACAGCAGAGCGCTGCCGGCCCGGTCGTCTTCGGGAGGCGAGTCGTCAGTCACGATATGTCCGAGGCTTCCGGTCGCTCGACAGGATTCGACGCGTGTTCACCGGACCGAAGCGACTCCCTGCACTCGATCCGTACCAGCCCGGGGTCCGGGGCGCCGCCGGCCAGTCGTCCGCTCGGCGCATCACTCGGAATCCTCCCCGCCGAGCGGATCGACCGAGTCGGCCCAACTACCGCCGATCGCCCGGCAGAGCGAAGTCCGATAGGAGATCTGGTCGCGGCGGGCACGGACCAGCTCGCGCTGGACCGACTGCAACTGCTGCAACGCCTCGAGCACCCGGAAGTAGTCGACCGCCCCCTCCCGGAACTGGGCCCGAGCCGATGCGAGTGCCTCCTTCGCTTTGGCCTGCTCGCGCTCGAGACTCGCGACGACTTCCTTCTGCCGTCGTTCGCCGACCAACGCGTCGCGGACGTCCTTCAGGGCCTCGAGCACAGTCTGCCCGTAAGCGTACAACCGCCGCTCGGCCTCCGATTCGGTCCGCCGCTGAGCCGCCTTCAGCCGCCCCCCTTCGAAGATGGACTGCGAGACGGTCCCCGTCGCGCTCCAGATCAGTCGGTCGAGCAGGTCGCCGACCTGTGTGGCCTGTGCGAGCAAGCTGGTCGACAGCTTCACTCGCGGCAGCCGGTCCGCCACCGCGGCGGCAGTCCGTCGGTCGGCGGCCTTCAGGCGCACCAGCGCCGCCCGGACGTCCGGCCGACGGGTGAGCAGGTCGGCGGGCACGCCGGGCTCGGGGAGCGCAGGCAGATCCGGCAGTGTCTCGGGGCCGATCTCGACGTCCTCGCCCGGCTCGCGTCCGGTCAGCACGGCCAGGCGATGTTCGGCCGTCTCGAGCGACAGCTCGGCGCGCGCCCGCTCGCCGCGGAGGGACTCCACGTTCTGCTCCTGCTGGATGACGTCCAACTCCTCGGCCAATCCGCGCCGGTAGCGGACCTTCGTCAACTCGAGGAGCTCCTTCGAGGCCTCGATCTGACGGTCGATCAACTCCAGTTGCCGGCGTGCGGCCACTGCGTCGAACCACGCGTCCGCCACGCGGGAGGTCATGGTCATCGCCAGCGCCCGGGCGTCGGCCCGAACCGCCCTCGCTTCCAGTTTCGCCGCCTTCGCTCGCTTCCGAAATCGTCCCCAGACGTCGACCTCGTACGAGGCCGCCAGCGAGGCCTCGTATCGGGTGCTCGCGCCCCCCTGGGACCCGCCGACCGAATCCGGCAAGCTCCCCGCCT
>JBDGRG010000271.1:0-272 GCA_042218355.1 Bradymonadaceae bacterium | reverse complement strand
ACCGTCGCCCCCGCCGTCGTCGAGAGTGTCGGCCAGAGGTTGGAACGAACCTCCGCCGCCTCGGCCCGGGCTCGCTCGATCCGCGCCCAGGCCGCCTTCAGTTCGAGATTTTCCTCCCATGCCCGCCGTACGGCGCGCTCGAGCCCCTTTTGGCCGAAATCGCTGCACCACCGGTCGGTCTCGAGGCCGTCGATTCCCTCCGCCGTGTACGACCGGGGAGGATCCACGACATCGTCGCGCCGGTCGGTGTAGGTCTTCCCCGCGCACGCCGG
>JBDGRG010000270.1:0-4852 GCA_042218355.1 Bradymonadaceae bacterium | reverse complement strand
GTTCCTCGGTCATGGCATTCCTCCAGGATTAGGGAACAGGGAATAGGGAATGGGGAATGGGGAGAAGGAAACCCGGGGCGGTCATCCAACGCGCTCGGATCGCTCCCCGACCCCGTTCACCCACGGTCGTGTTCGTCCTCAGTCCTCGTGCTCACACAAACTCCGACGCTCTGATCGTCGCCGACCCCACGGCGTTCAGTTGCGGATCCGCGCGGTCATGTGGCTGTACGATCGTCCGAACGTGCGTGTCTCTACTCTCCGATGGTACGCTCAATCCCTCACTGGCTTCATCGCTCACCGGCTGGCACGGGGCTGAGCCCCCGGCCCCGCTCCACGGCGACCGCACAGCGGGGTTCGAGACCCGAGTCAGCCGCGCCCGGTGTCCTCGACCAGTTCCTCCGCGATGCTTCCCGGGACGGGTTCGTAGTGCGAAAACTGCATCGTGTGGTTCCCGCGCCCCTGGGTGATGCTGCGCAGGTCGGTCGCGTAGCCAAACATCTCGGAGAGTGGCACGACGGCATCGAGGACCTTCGCCCCCGACCGCGGCTCCATCCCCCGGATGTTGCCCCGCCGGCCGTTCAAGTCGCCCATCACGTCGCCCATGTAGTCCTCGGGCGTGACGACCTCCAGCTCCATCATCGGCTCGAGAAGCTGGGGCGAGGCCTGTTCGACGGCCCGCCGGAAGGCCTTCGACGCGCAGGCCTTGAACGCCATTTCGTCCGAGTCGACCTCGTGGTGCGATCCGTCGGTCAGGGTGACCTTCGCGTCGACGACCGGATAGCCGGCGAGTACGCCGGCCTCGGCCGCCTCGCGGATGCCCTTCTCGACCGCGCCGAAGAATTCCTTCGGCACGACGCCACCGCGGATCTCCTCCTCGAACTCGATCCCCGAGCCGCGCTCGAGCGGCTCGACCTCGAATTCGACCTCGGCGAACTGACCGCGTCCGCCACTCTGCTTCTTGTGGCGCTCCCACAGCTTGACCGAATCCTGGATGGTCTCACGGTAGCTGACCTGCGGCTGGCCGACGTTGGCCTCGACTTTGAATTCCCGCAGCAGCCGGTCGATGATGACTTCCAGGTGGAGTTCGCCCTGGCCGCCGATGATCGTCTGGCCGGTCTCGTCGTCGACGTAGACGTCGAAACTCGGATCCTCCCGCGCCAGCTGCTGGAGCGAGTCCGATAGCTTCTTCTGGTCGGCCTTCGATTCGGGCTCGACCGCGATCTCGATGACCGGCTCCGGGAAGTCCATCGCCTCGAGCACGACTTGCTCGTGCTCGTCACACAGCGTGTCCCCGGTCGTCGTCGTCCGCAGCCCGACGCCGGCGGCGATGTCGCCGGCATAGACCGCCTCGCGCTCCTCGCGCGAATTCGCGTGCATCTGGACGATCCGGCCGACCCGCTCGCGCTTGTCCTCGGTCGAATTGTAGACGTAACTCCCCTTCTCGAGTTTCCCGGAGTAGACCCGGAAATACGTCAGCTGACCGACGTACTCGTCGCTCATGATCTTGAACGCCAGCGCCGCGAACGGTTCGTCGTCGTCGGCGCGCCGGACGACCTTGTCCTCCTCGTCCGGTTCGGCGTGCTGTTCCTTGAGCTTTTTGTACGCCTCCGGCGTCACCCCCTCGATGGCGGGAACGTCCGAGGGAGAGGGCAGATACCGGACGGTCGCGTTCAGCATCGGCTGCACGCCCTTGTTCTTCAGCGCACTGCCGCAGAACGTCGGGACGATCTCCATGTCGAGCGTCCCCGACCGCAGCGCGCGATGGATGTCCGCCTCGTCGATCTCCTCGTCTTCGAGGTACTTCATCATCAGCTCGTCGTCGTAATCGGCGATCGCCTCGAGCATCTCGACGCGAGCCTCCTCGGCGTCCTCCTTCAGCTCGTCGGGGATCTCGACGTACTCCCACTCGGCCCCGAGGGTCTCGTCGTGCCAGACGACGCCTTTCATCTTGATCAGGTCGACGACGCCGCGGAAATCGTCCCCCGAGCCGATCGGAAGCTGCATCTTGACCGGCGTCGCCCCCAGTCGGTCGCGCATCTCCTGGAGGACCGCCTCGTAGTCCGCGCCCACGCGGTCCATCTTGTTGACGAAGGCGATCCGCGGGACGTCGTAGCGGTTGGCCTGCCGCCAGACCGTCTCGGACTGCGGCTCGACCCCGCCGACGGCACAGAAGACTGCGATCGATCCATCGAGCACCCGAAGCGACCGCTCGACCTCGATCGTGAAATCGACGTGTCCCGGCGTGTCGATGATGTTGATCCGGTAATTGTCGTCGTCGACGGGCCAGTAGCAGGTCGTCGCGGCGCTGGTAATCGTGATGCCGCGCTCCTGCTCCTGGTCCATCCAGTCCATCTCGGCCGCCCCGTCGTGGACCTCCCCGATCTTGTGGGACCGCCCCGTGTAGTACAGGATCCGCTCGGTCGTGGTCGTCTTGCCCGCGTCGATGTGGGCCATCAGACCGATGTTTCGAACTTTTTGAAGGGGATGAGGGCGTGACATGTCGTTCCCGTCCAGCGCGTTGCAGAGCGTGAGTCAGCGGCGCCCGCAGCGGAGCGCCGGGCGTCGATTCGAGCACGACCGCACCCCGGCAGGGATGGGTGCGCCCGGGACCGGCGAGGCGGCGACGACGGCGACGGCCACGAGGGGCTCGTCCGCCGCTCGCCTCACCAGCGGTAGTGGGCGAACGCCTTGTTCGCCTCGGCCATCCGGTGCATGTCGTCCTTGCGGCGGACGGCCCCGCCGCGGTCGTTGGAGGCGTCCAGCAGTTCGTTCGTCAGCCGCTCGACCATCGTGTATTCGTGGCGGCTCTGCGCGGCGTCGACCAGCCAGCGCATCGCCAGCGTCCCCTGCCGTTCGGGACGCACTTCCTTGGGAACCTGGTAGGTCGACCCGCCGACTCGTCGCGACCGAACCTCGACCGAGGGTTTGACCTTCTCGACGGCGTTCTGGAAGACCTCCAGCGGATCGGTCCCGGTCTTCTCCTCGATATCGTCGAACGCCTCGTAGAGGATGTTCTCGGCGAGGCTCTTTTTACCGTCGCGCATCAGCATGTTGAGAAAGCGCGCGACGGTCTTGTCGCCGTAGACCGGGTCGGGCTTGACCTCGGTGTCCGATGCTGTCGTCGTTCTAGCCATGGCTCTGTCCGAAGGATCGAGTCGCTGCGCAACCGGAAAGCGAGCCGCCGGCCGACGCCGCCGGCTCCCTCGACCGGTCAGCGCGGCTTCTTGGTTCCGTACTTGCTTCGTCCCTGGCGCCGCTCCTGGACCCCCATCGCATCGAGAGTCCCACGGACGATCGTGTATCGAACCCCGGGCAGATCTTTGACCCGCCCGCCGCGGACCAGGACGACGCTGTGCTCCTGGAGGTTGTGCCCTTCGCCCGGGATATAGGCGGTGACCTCCATCCCGTTGGTCAGCCGAACCCGTGCGACCTTCCGCAGCGCCGAGTTCGGCTTCTTGGGCGTGGTCGTGTAGACGCGCGTACAGACGCCCCGCTTCTGCGGGCACCCCTCCAGTGCCGGGGCGTCCGTCTTGTCTTCGACTTTCTCGCGTCCCTTCCGGACGAGTTGGTTGATCGTCGGCATACCGTTCCTGGACGAATGGGCGAGAACCTCTCGTTCGACGTGTCTTCGAATCGACGTTGCGACCGGTACACACCGGCCGGACCGGGCAGATTCGGCCCGTCTGTGCAGGCCGGCGGATTCTACACGCCCGACCGCCGATGTCAACCCGCGGTGCGACGAGCCTATTTAAGGCGGTTCGTCCCGCCGATCAAGGAGCCGGCGGCTCGAAGCATGATTCACACGTCCCGTCGCGACGGGCGGCTGAGTTTTCACGACGACTTTGCCCTCGAGCCTCGACGTCTCCTCCGGTTACGCCTGCGTTCGACGACGGCGACCTCGCATCAATCAGCTCGCCCTCGCTCGGTCCGGCAACTCCTCAAATTCCATGCCGAGCAGTTGATCATACTTCTAGCGTCGGAACGACTCGTGAAACTCGCCGCGACTATCCTCGTCGAACAGCCGCGCCGACGGGCCGTCCCCGACCCCCTCGCCCTGGCACTCCAGCCAGGCATGCCCCTCCAGCGGCACGTCGTCCCGAAACCCGACGACGACTTCGGCCTCGATCCCCCGCCGGGCCAGCCAGACCCGACTGCCCGCCGACCGGTGCAGACAGGTGGACCCGGGCACGACCCTCGAGGCCCGCTCGGCCGCCCGCCGCGCCCGGTCGAGGACGGTTTCGTCGGGGCCGGCCTCCGACTCGCGTCGGAGCCGACGGGCCAACCCGGCGGCCGCGTCGAGCAGCGGCCCGACGGCCACCGTCACCGACATCAGCCGAAAGACGGCGAGGTACATCGCCATCTCGAGGGTATCGACGTAGTCTCGGACTTCCATGCAGATCACGCGGGAATCGGGGGCGCCTATCGGAGAACGGGGGGCCGACCGTACGTCTTACACGGGGGCGCAACTGCCGTCTGCACTCGGTCTGTAACCATCCGGCACGGCAATCGTCGGGGGCGCCTCGAACGGCGATCGCGTTGGAGAGCTCTCAACCCGGTCGGCCGGCAATGGTCGCGCGGTCGTGGCTCGACAGCTCGACCGCTCGACGGATTCAGACGTCCGGTATCAGATCCGTCGGGTCGCCACCCTCACCGTCCGGGCCGCGCCAGACCTCGTGGATCGGGATGCGCTCGGCCAGACGCCGAGCGTCCCGAAACCGCCGACGCCGCCACGAGCGAGGACTCTCCTCGAAATCGTACATCTGATCCAGGACGGCCGCCAGCGCATCTTTGCCCGACAGCTCGCGCAAACGCCCGCGCTCTCCCCCGGATCGCAGGACGACCACCCCGGTGA
>JBDGRG010000027.1:4774-9974 GCA_042218355.1 Bradymonadaceae bacterium | reverse complement strand
GGCGTGTCGGATGAAGGACTGAGCAGAGAGATCGAGGCTGTCCCAGCAGAGCTCGACCAGTTTGTCCGGTTCCGGCAGTGCCGGTCCGTCGACCTCCGAGACCCGGCTGACGAGTCGCCCGATCCGGTCGACATTCCGGACCTCCTCCCATTCACCCCAGCCGACGCTGTCTTCACTCCCGAGCCGGCTTACCTCCGCCTGCTCGGTCTCGGGCGGGAGGTGACGGTCACTGGCCGCGCGGACGATGTCGGCGACGCGCTCCTCCAGAAAGTCACACCGGGCCCGGACGACCGCGGGAATTTCGCTGGTCGAGACGACCTCGACGTCGGCCTCTCTGCCGGCCAGCCGGGTCAGCCGACGGAGCTCTTCGCCGTGATCGAGCGCCAACACGATCTCGATCGTCGCGCGCGAGAGTCCGAGGGCCCGTTCGGCCGGACCCGCCAGGACGCCGAGGAATCGGTCGCCGTCGATCTCCGAGAGCATCTCCCGACTGAACGTCACGCGCGGCGGTTCGCGATCGAGTGCCAATTCGACTGCACGGCGTCGTCCGTCGCGCCGGATCGACTCCTCCAGATCCGCGGAGCTCAGCGCCCGGACCAGCGTCTCGGCCCGTTCGCGCTGCTCCGAGGGGGAGACACCGTCCTCGGCGAGAAATCCGAGGAGCGCCCCGAGACGCGAAAAGGCGAACTCGCGAACAGCACCGCGGAGTTGTCGTTCGGTCTCGTCCATCGATCCTTGGGATGAGGGGCGGCCTTTACCCGCAGTGTTCGTCGTCCCGCCGGCTCCGTCAACCGGATCGGGCGTCGGACCGGCCGTGCCTGCGACCTCGCGCCGCCACTGCATCGAAGACGGTCAGGTCGGGAAATCGCCTCCGCACCCCCCGGAGCAGCTGCCGTCGGTCGAGGTCACGCCCCGAATCGCGCGGGGAAGTCGGATTGCAACTGATCGCCGAGACGGAGATCGAGTGGAACGCGCGGATCTGCCATTGCTCTCGGAGTTGCCGCCACGTTCCACCGGGCATCGTCAACACCGCCCCGGACCGGACGAGAAGACGCGCCCCCGACGGTGCGGACTCCATCAGCAACTGCGCCGCCTCGCGACCGATCATCCCGGGAACGGCCAGCAGGGACTCTTCGGGCAGCGGTTCCGGAAGTCCCGGGTCGAGCGCCCGCCGCGTACTCGAGCCGCCGAGCACCCGTTCGGGTCCGTCGGGCCGCACCAGCAGACAGACATCCTCCTCGATCGAGCGTCCCAGGAGTTCTCGCTCGGTCCCCTGAGACGCTCGGTCGATCCGGAGTCTCGAGACGGTGTCCTCCGTGGCATCGACGACCGACTCGACGTCGTCGGCGACGACCGCCCCGGTGCTGACGACGACGGCGTCGACGGCCGAGAGGCCGGCGACCGCCCTGCGACCGTAGGCGCCGTCGACGAGGACGAGGTCCGCCCCCGCCGTGTGCAACAAACCGATCGCCCGCTCGACGTCCTCCAGGTGGCGGAGTCCGGTTACCTCGACCGTCCCGGGGTCGACCGCTCGGGCCAACACCGTCTCGCCCGACGGCGTCGAAAAACCGAGTCGGTCGAGGAACTCGAGCCGGATCGAGGAGGCGTCGAGGACCGGTCCGGCTCCGACGACGAGACCGCCCGCCGGCAGCACCAGCGGCGGCTTCTCCGCACCGGTCCGCCCGTCCCTCGCCTCCCCGTCTCGCCCGACGGAGACCAGACCGACGGTCCGCCCGTCGCGGACTGCAGACTCGAGGACGAACTGGAGCGCGGTCGTCTTTCCCGCGTTCTTCGCCAGTCCGACGAAGGCGAGCGCCCCCGGGGCGTACGACGGGAGATCCGGGGCCTCGGGCGGCGTGGCGGGCACGGGAAGGCCGTAAGCTAGTGGAAGTGATCGCCGCGTCGACGTAGTCAGCGCATCCCTGCTCTTGCGGGTCGGTGAGGTATCAGGATACCGAGGGATCGAGGTACTGAGGGATCGAGGTATCCGGGGGCGGGGCGGGTTTGCTGTGTCGATGAAGCTCTCGAACTCGGGTGGCTCGCGGGTCGACGGTCCTGCACCGCGCTGGAAGCTCCGTCAACGTTGCCAGCGCATCCTGCGCTGGTGATCGGCGGGTCGACAGACCTGCACCGCGCTGGAAGCGCGGTCAACATTGCTACACGAGCTGGAAGCTCGGTCGACGCCGGATCCGATCACTCGTCGTCGAATCCGCCGTGTGACAGAGCACTCGCCCGGTCGAGCCGCGGGTGCTCCGCCGGCCAGTCGTCGAGTCCGTCGATCTGCGAGTCGAGCGCCTGCAGCGACTGCACGATGCCGTGAATCGCCGCCCGGACGTCCCCCGTGTGTCCGAGCTCCGAGATCGTGTGCATGTTTCGGATCGGGAAGCCGATCGACGTGGCGGCCGCATCGATCGCCGCCAGCGCCCCGGCCATTCCATCGGTTCCCGTGTCGCGGCCGACGACGTCGCGCTGATACGGAATCTCTTCGGACTGTGCCGTTTCCTGAATGACCGCGTTGAGCGGCTCACTGACGATGGAGCCGACCGACAGCGTAAAGCCCTCGCCCATCTCGAGCGGCGGCGGCCGCTCGTCGGCGAGGTTCGGCGCCGCGACGTAGTCGTGGTTGACGTCGACGGCGATGATCGCGTCGGGTTCGAGCTCACCGGCGAGGACGCGACTGCCGAACCGGCCGATCTCCTCGTGCGTGGCGATCGTAGGAAGCACGCGCAGGTCGTCGAGCCCGCCCTCCTCGGCCAACAGCCGGGCGATCTCGGCGGTCACGAAACACCCCAACCCGTTGTCGAGGTAGGCCCCCTGGAACGTCTGCGGCGTAAAGCCGCGCTCGATCTCCCGGTCGAGGATGATCGGGTCCCCGGGCCGGATGCCGAGCTCTTCGATCTGTTCCTTCTTGTCGTCGCCATGGATCCCCAGCTCGAGGTAGAGCTGCTCCTTCTTGATCCCCTCGTCGCCGGTGCGAAGCGCACGATCCGCAAAGTGAATGGCACCGATTGCCTCGATGGTCCCACCGTCGATCGTCCGGTAGTCCCCCGGCGAGTCCGGATCCTCGCTGAACAGCTGCACCTCGTGGCCGAGCAGCGTCAGCGGCAGGAACGAATCACTATCGATCCAGATTTTGCCGTCGTCGCCGATGCTCCGGACCTGCATGCGGATCTTGTCCGCGTGCCCGACGACCATGACCGTGAATGCATCGTCGCGGTCGGGCGCCGTGTCGAGCGCGAGACTCGCGTTGCCCTGGAACGTACGAATCTCCCAGTCGTCGAGGGCATGTTTCTGGAGATACGGCTCCAGGACGCCGTACGTCATCGCCCCCTCGAAGCCCACGGGACTGGGCGCGGCGAGAACGGACTGCATGAAGTCGAACTGCTCGTCGGGCATCCGCCCGGTCCAGGATTCGGCATCTTCAGTCATGGCGACATCAGCGTAGAGCAGGAACGAGTCATTCGAAGATGGGTCCGTCGCCCGACGGATCGTCAGGGTCATGGGGGTCCGTCGTGAGCGGCGGTCTCGCCCCCCGAGGTTGGGCGTAAACGTCGCGTGCCCCGGTCGACGGAGACGTCGCCGGTGCGATCGCGCATGTGTGTCGGCGGGGACTATACCATGAGCGGGCGTCGGTTAAAGGTCGCCAGTGTTCACCAGCGCAAGATGCGCTGGCAACGTCCCCCCGTCAGATCGCCCGTGCGAGTGTCTCGATCCGGTCGGCGTATGCTTCTGAGGTCGGTTCGGCGTCGTCGGCGACGCGCGTGCGGACGAAGTGTTCGAGCGAGGCATCCGCCGCGTCGGCGTCGGTCTCCAGACGTCCGCGTTCCCAGATCCTCACCGCGGCGTGAGCGATCCAGGCGAGCCGATCGAGCGACGACCGCATCTTCAGGGTCGCGGCTCCTCGATCGAGTGTCGCCAACTCCGCCAGGTCCGCCGCCTCCGTTTCGAGCGCTCCGCGGACCCGGCGCGCCAGGTCGGCGTCCTCGTCGCGAGCGGTCTCGAGCAGCGACCGGACGTACGACATGAACCCCTCGTGGACGGCGTACTTCTGCATGTCGCGCATGATCTGCATCTGCAGGGTATTGTGCGTCCCCTCCCAGTTCTCCGTCACGATCGAATCCCGCAGCAGGCGCGGCAGCACCGAGAAGGTCTCGATCGCCCCGTTGCCGCCCAGCACCTCGATCCCTTTGACCGCCGCGCGACGCCCGAGTTTGGCGGTCCGGATCTTGTTGAGATTCAGCGCCATCCGAAAAAACCCCTCCATGTCCGAGTCGGCGTCGCCGGCGTCGATCTCGTCCTGGAGCCACGCCATGTGCAACGAACCGGAGAGCGCCGCGTCGATCTCGGCCTTCATCTCGGCCAGCGTCTCCCGGATCAGCGGGTACTGCACGATCGGTCGACCGAAGGCCTCGCGAAACCGGGCGTAGCTCGCCGCGACGACGAAGGCGCGCCGGGCCGAGCCGACGCAGGCGAGCGCGTTGTAGAGCCGCGACGTGTTGATGACGTACCGCATCATGTTGCGGAAGCCTTCCCCCTCTTCGCCGAGGTGATACGCCCGCGCCCCCTCGAACGTGCACTCCGCCGAGGCCATCGCGCGCGTTCCGATCTTGTCCTTCAACCGCCGGATCTCGAATGCGTTGACCTGCCCGTCCTCCGTCTCGCGGGGGACGAGGAACAGTCCCAGTCCGTCGGTCCCCTCGGGCCCCCCCTCCAGACGCGCCGTCATCAGGAAGACGTCGGCATCGACGTTCGAACAAAACCACTTTTCGCCCCAGATGCGATAGGTCCCGTCCTCGGCGCGCTCCGCTCGCGTGGCGTTCTTCCCGACGTCGCTCCCCCCCTGGATCTCGGTCAAGAACTGAGCTCCCTCGAGATGCTCGTCGTAATCGGGCGACAGGAACCCCGGCAGATACGCCTCACGGAGGTCGTCGTCGGCCAGCTCCTGGAGCACCCGCACGACACCGGCCGTGCACGCGACCGGGCAGTTGTGGCCGGCCTCGCTGTTGTACGAGGAGAGATAGAACCGCGCGAGCGCTCCGACGGCGTTCGGATGTCGTTCGTACGCCGCGATGATCCCCGACCCGTAGATGTACTCGCCGGCGCGGTGATAGGTCGGATGGTGGTCGATCTCCTCGACTCGCCGCCCGAAGTCGGTGTAACGGTCGGGCGAGGGATGGTTGCCCCGCCGGTCGTTCTCCCG
>JBDGRG010000027.1:0-4764 GCA_042218355.1 Bradymonadaceae bacterium | reverse complement strand
CGATCGGACCGGCGACATCGGCGTCGAAGGCCCGGAGTGTTTCGTCCAGATCGGCGTGCTTGTCCGGGTCGCCGTAGAGATCGACCAGCCGCTGAAAGTGACGATCGGCCTCGTAGGCGTTGTCCGGCTGCGCCTCGCGCCACGCCTCCAGCGCCGCTCGACCCTCTCGATGTCCCTCGTAGGAGCTTCTCGATTCGTCGCTCATCGTCCGAGCCTCGGCTGCAACGTTGGGAACTCGCGCTCGCGAGGGTACGGTCGAACGGACGGGATCGAAAGGGGAGGAGAAGGCGGAAGGATGAAGGCAGAGTAGAAAGATGAATTATGAATTCCGAGTTATGAATTATGATGGGCCGGTGACCGGGTCGGTGGGACCGGCCGGGGCCTGGTGTTCGACCGACGACCACGGGGTTGAAGTCGCTGCCCGTTCGACCGTCTGCAACCATCCGGCTCCGCTGAAGCACCGCCCACGGGGATGGCGACCGGCGCGGGCCCGTCGTCCGGCGATCGCCGTGGCGACGTTTCGATTGCTCAGCGCGAAAACGGTCTTGCGGTCGCAGCTCGACGGCTCGACAGTTCAACCGACTTCGCTCAGCAATGGTTGTGCGGTCGTAGCTCAACGGCTCAACGGCTCGACCAAACGACCACTCGACGCCCCGACCACTCGATGACTGCCACCCGGTCCTATCGATTTCGCGCCCCGCTCGAGACGCCGCAACCGACGCTGTACGAGCTCCTCGAGCGGGCCGCATCGACCGACCAGGGCCTCGACGAGGCGCTGCTCGGGGACCGAGTGCACGTCGATCGCCGCGCGGTGCGAGATGGCGAGGTCCGTCCGGCGGCCGACTCACTGATCGAGGCCGAACTCCCGTCGCCGGAGGAACGCTGGGACATGCCGCGGACCAGTGCACTGGCCCGCGGCGAGGGCTGGATCGTCGCCGACAAACCCGCCGGCATGCCGGGGACGGTCGACCACGAGGATGCGATGAACCCGGTACTCTTTCTGGCGGACGCACTGGGCGCCGACCGGAAAGGATTCACGCCGGTCTGGCAGATGCCGGACGCGGCGGCCGGTCCGTGGCTGTTCGGAACGAGTGCCGAGGCGGCCGAGGATCTCCGGCAGCGATGGCAGTCGGGCGATCTGATGGCGACCTGGGTGGCCCTGACCCCGGAGCCGGAGAGACCCGGTGGCCGTCTGGCCGGTCCCGAGGGCCTGACGGTCCAGTACAGTGCGACGACGATTCGCAACGGCATCGCCGAACTCCAGGCGACCCCCCGTCCGGAGGGCGATCCACCCGACGTCTCACCCGTCGAAACCGTTCTGGACGCGCTGGCCGAGCGAGGCATCGCAGCCCTCGGGGATCGCAGGCGCGCCGGGTATCTGACGCCGGGTCCTCTGCGCTTCCGGCTGGCGGCGCTGTTCGAACCCGAGACCCCGCTCCAGCACAGCTGGCCGGCGCCCGACGACTGGTGGCCGACCGACCCGATCGTCCCCGCCGCCCGGCGGGCCGGCCCCGCGGGACGAGCGGGGGAACTCGGACAGCTGACGGTCTCGACGGAGCTACTTCGATCACTGCGCGACGGAACGGTCCGACGCATCCGCTCCGACGAGATCCTCGAGTCACCCGACGACTTTCACTCGGGCGCACTGGCTCGGGCGGACAGCCCCGAGGAGATCGCGGGGCCTCTCGTCATGTTGGATGGCCGGGAGCCGGCGGCCGCCTGGGTGTGGAGCAACGGCGCGGCCGACGTCGATCTTCAATCCGAGGTCGAACGACGATTCGACCGGGCGATCGGCGCACGCCGACCATTCATCCGGCGACTCGCCGAGTGCGATCTCTTTCGGCTCGTCCACGGCGCAGCCGACGGATTGCCCGGCGTCTACATCGACCGCGTCGGTCCCCGGTGGCTGGTCCGCCGCGAGGGCGAGATCGGGCGGTCGCTGTTCGACCGCATCGACGGACGGCTCGGGTCGTTCGCCCCGCGCACCGACCGTGTGTTCGCCTCCGATGCCGGCGCGGCCTCCGACCCCGATGACGCCCGCGGCTCCGCATCCGTCGTCGCCCGCGAATCGGGGGTTCGGTTTCGTCTCGGACGGGGGCTCGATGCCGCTGCGTCGATCAGTCCCGTGCGCCGACCGATCCGGCGGGCGGTCCGCGAACATCCCCAGGTCGACCGCTGGTTACATCTCGCCCCCGAGGGCGGCGGCTCGGCCGCTGTCGCTGCGGCAGCCGGCGCCGACGTCGTGGCGCCGTGTCTGACAGCCGAACACCGGGAGTGGATCGAGAACCAGACTCTCGCCGGATCCGTCCTTCCCCTCGAGTCGCCGTTCGAGCAGACCACCAGCGCCTACGGGGCGGCAGTCCTGGACCTCGACATCGTCGAGGAGTGGTTCGAGTCGCGCTCCGCCGAGACCGTCTCCCGACGACTGCAGGCACTCCTCGGATCCGGCGCCCCCATCGTCGCCTACCGCTGTCAGCCGTGTCCGGATCATGCAGCACGGCGGACCGACGGTCCCGAGATGGAGGAGATCGAGGCGGCATTCACCCACGACCGGCTCGATCACCCTCCCGACACCCCCCCGATCGACGACCCGTCCGTCCCGCCTCCGCTCGTCGCATCACGGCTTTTGGTCGACTGACTCGGCGAGCTCCCCTCACCCGGCCCCGAGGCGGATGATCGACCCCAGCCTCCCCTGTCCCAGGCGGACGACCCCCTCGGAACGCCGGGCAACTGACGCCTACCCCGAGATTCTCTGGACACAGGCAGGCGTCGTGTTAGAGTATCGATACGAGGCGTGACATCTCGTGTCTGTCTAGATCGAGCTCGCGACCGACCTCGTGATCGTACATCGAACCGAATGCTGTTGGAGGCCTGCCATGTCGAACGCGAAGTTCGCACTGTTCGCCAGCATCGCCGTCGGACTGTTCTGTCTCGGCGGCTGCAAGAAGAAAAAGAAATCGACGTCGAAGGAAAAACCGTCGGCGGGCATGAAGAAAGAGAAGAAAGACCACGAAAAGGACAAAGCGAAGGAAGGCACCGCAAAGGAGAACGCCGCCAAACAGGGCAAAGAGGTCGAGGAGAACATGAAGGAGGCCGCCGAGGAGATGGGCGGCTCGAAAGAGAAGGGAAGCAAATCCGGCGACGACGAGAAGAAGGACGAGAAAGGCACCGAGGACAAGGAGGGGAGCGAGACGAAGAAGGGGGCCGACAAAGGCGGTAAGAAGGAGGGCACGAAGAAAGAGAAGTGACCCTTCCCGCGCCCCGTCGGACCGGCTCGCGCGCCTTCGCGCGGGTCGGTCCATCGGTCCACCTGGTCGATTCGCGCCCCCCGGCTGCCGAACGCAGCGGCCCGCCCCCGCCCTCCCGTGCGCTCCCCGAGTACACCGCGCCAGTGCCGCACCGTATCCGTCGGGAACACTTCCCGCCCGGCTTTTCTCTCCCATTGCGTTCCCATACGTGTCGCAGCGCCATCAGCCGGCAGCGGGAGGCCCCAGCGGACTCCACCTCCCTCCCGCTGCCGTCCACGATCTGAGAGAGGTCCCAACCCCACCCCCCGTCGAACAGTCGTTATCGACGGGTCGTGATCGCCCCCTCCGTTCGAGGCGAGTTGCCATCTCGGGACCCGTCGTTTACCGTACCCGTTCGAACTCGGAGTGCTGCCGTCAATTTACCGGCGTCGGGAGCGACGAGACAGTGTCCGACGAGGACGCACAACGCGCGGAGGGCTCGGACGAAGCGAGCGACGAGCGCATCGAGGATGTCATGGAGGCGTTTCACAAGCGCCTCCAGGAGAACGGCCTCAAATCGACGCGCCAGCGCGATCTGATCGTCGAGCGTTTCTTCCGGCTGGACGAGCACATCACGGCCGAGGAACTCCTCGAGGACGTCCGCGAGGAGCAGCCGAAGATCGGATACGCGACGGTCTACCGGACCCTGAAGCTGCTGGTCGAACAGAACTTCGCCCTCCCCAAGGATTTCGGCGACGGTCAGACTCGCTACGACCCGATCCACAACCAGGACCCCCAGCACGATCATCTCATCTGCGTCGACTGTCGGAAGATCATCGAGTTCACCGACAGCCAGCTCGACGAGCGGATCGAGACCCTGGTCAGCGAGATGGATTACTCCATTCGGCGGAAGGAGTTGGAACTGTACGCCGAGTGTGAGATCGAAGACTGTCCCAACAAGCCGGAGAACGCGGCAGACTGATTCGTCCGTGCCGGACCCTCCGAATGCGACGACCCCGGCTCGCCGCTCGGCCGCCGTGTTCCCTCCCCGGAAACCCCCGGCTCGCCACACGTGGCGGCGAGTCACCGACGCCCGCGTTCACGAATCGACTGGTACGAACGGTATCAACCATGAAGGACGACTTTACGATCAAGGGTGAAGTGATCTCCGAGCTGGAGTCCGTCGAGGACCCCGCCAAAGACGAGAACGTCATCGACGCTCACATGATCGAGGAGGTCGAGGTCGACGCGGGCGTCGTCGACATGATCCTCGTGGTCGAATCGGGGCGGGACCGAGAGGAACGCTTCGCCCTCGAGGACGACATCTACGACACCGTCGAGGCGATCGACGGGGTTCGCGAGGTGAAGATCAAGACGATGACGCAGGAGGCGCTCGAGCGCGAGCGACAGGAGGACGCCGACGACGGTTCGGGTGCGCAGGCCGACGCCGGCACGCCCGCCGGACCGACGGGCGCCGGCGCCGGTGCCTCGGCCGGCGGCCCGGGAGGAGCACCCGGAGCAGGGGCGGGCCCCGGCG
>JBDGRG010000269.1:5569-5781 GCA_042218355.1 Bradymonadaceae bacterium | reverse complement strand
GGTCCGCTCTCCTAAAGTCCGTTCCGGTCGACGCATACGAGGTGTCATTCGACAGCACCAGTGCGGGAGTGACGGAGATGATCGATTACGACGCGACGACCGATCGACTGGTAGTGATCGAGTGGTCGGACTATCCCGACAAGGAAAATCGCAAGAGGAAGTGGGGTGGTCACATCGGGGGCTGGGACGTCGAGAAGTTGGACGAGGGGGTG
>JBDGRG010000269.1:3473-5559 GCA_042218355.1 Bradymonadaceae bacterium | reverse complement strand
ACGCCGCGGAGTTCGTCGAGGCGTCGTTCCGGTCGGTGTACGGCTTCGACGAGATCCACGAGGCACTCGAGGACGTCATCCGAGCGACCGATCAAGCAGTGCTGACCTATCCGTGGGGAACGACCGACGACGATGCCTCGGCGATGCGGTTTCGAGTGTACGGGAAGGAGTCCGATTGACTGTAATCAGGGTACGGACCGGGTGCGGCTGTTGCCTGAGCAACGGTCGGCGGTGCACCTCCCCGAGCGGTCCCCTCTCCGAGTAATCATCCTGACCCGCAGGGAGCATTCGTACGGATGACGAGGTTCGATACCGATCGTTTTACGGCTGAGCTGTCGCCCGATTTCGAGGGGGTCGTCCGGGCCCTCGAGCAGTCGATTGCCCAGGCTCGTTCGGGCGGGCGGCCGATCGAGCGCCTCAGTCCCGTGCATGTCCTCGTACCGTCGCCGCAGTGGGAGGAGGCGCTGAGTCGAGAGCTCGCGCACCAGCACGGCGCGGAGGGAAACCTGCGCTTCCGACGACTCGAGCCGTTCGTGAGGGATGTCGTCCGGGAGTCTCTCGACCCGGACGCGGACGGTGCGTATCGACTCCTGGGCGGTGACGAGTACACGAATCTGATCCTGCGCGAATTCGTTCGCCTCGACGAGTCGGGCGACTGGGGGGAGACGTCGCTCGATGCCTGTCGCCGCTACATCGACGGGCAGGAGTCGGAACTCGAGCTTGGCGAGGACGTCGAGCGCGTCACTCGGGCGCGGCGTCGGTATCAGCTCGCCGACGAAGTGGGTGGGCGTTTCTACCAGTACAGTGTCTCGCGCCCGGAGATCTTCGAGGCGTGGGCCGAGGGGCGCTCGATCTTCGACGGGGCGGAGGATGTCGACGACACCACGGTCGGAATCGAGGAATGGCAGCGTGCGCTCTGGTGCCGGACGGTCGGGGACGACCGGCAGGTCGAGTGCGAAGTCGACGGTCGGTCGCAGACGTTCGTGACGCTGCCCCGGGCGGTCGAGCTGATCGAGGCCTCGGAGGAGCTGGAGCATGGGGCCGGCGACGAACTCGGAACTGCTCCGCTGTTCGCGGTCGGCTTCCCGGCGATCGGCCGTTCCTTTCTGCGCGCGCTGGCGGTCGTCGCCGACCGAGGGGAGGGCGTCCGCCTGTTCGGTCTCGACCCGGCCCGCGCGTGGACCGGCGGAGTCGACGGCGAGAGTTCCGGGGCGGTCGGAGACATCTGCGAGCACTGGTCCGACGTCGGGAGGGTCACTGCCGGCGTCTTTGAAGACGTGACCGGAGAGAG
The DNA here is from genome assembly GCA_042218355.1 of Bradymonadaceae bacterium. GTDB lineage: Bacteria > Myxococcota_A > Bradymonadia > Bradymonadales > Bradymonadaceae > CAJXPB01. The sequence goes on along the minus strand of JBDGRG010000269.1, from coordinate 4,268 downwards.
TCCGACGTGGGAGGGGAGCGGAGACGACCGATCGGACGACACGACGCTCGAGCGCGTGCGGGATGCGTCGACCGAGCCGGATCCGGGCGATCGAGTCGAGGCCGCCGATGTCGGAGCCGACGAACGCCCCTCGATTCGATTCGACGGGGCGCCGAATCCCCACCGCGAAGTCGAGATCGCGGCCAACCGGATCTGGCAGTTGCTGCACGAGGAGGACGAATTGCGACCCGCGGATGTCGCGGTCGCCGTCCCCTCGTCGGTCTGGGCGAGTTATCTCTCGCTGATTCGATCGATTTTTCCGGCGTTCGAGCGTCTTCCGTTCGCGGTCCACGCGCCGCTCGGCCATCGAGGGAGCCGGGTCTTGCGAGCAGTCGAGGCACTGCTCGAACTGACCGAGGGGCGCTTTCACCGCAACTCGATGCTGCCGGTCCTGACGCATCCGAACGTCGGCGGCCGGCTGGCGGGGTCCGTGTCGGACTGGCGCGAATGGGTCGATTCACTGGGTATCGTCGACGGCGGCGACGCGCGCGACCACGAATCGACGTACGTCTCGGGGGACCGGCTGAACTGGCGCCAGGGGGCCCGGCGGCTGGCCCTGGGGACGGTGCTCTCTCGGGCTGAATCCGACGACCCGCGCGAACACTGGGACGAACGTGCCGTCGAGGCGGCTCCGGGGCCGTTCGACGATGCGCAGACGTATCCCGCCGAATACGTACCCGCCGGAGGGATCGGCTCGGCGGCTGGATGTCTGTCGCTGGCTCGCTCGCTGATCGCCGACGTCCGATGGTTGACGGG
>JBDGRG010000269.1:3117-3463 GCA_042218355.1 Bradymonadaceae bacterium | reverse complement strand
GAAAGGAGAGGCCGTGCGGGCCGGGGGCGGGCGTCGGGAGTCTCTCGAACGGTGGGGCGAACTGTTGGCCGACTTCGTCGACACGTACGTCGGGCCGGTCGCCGATGGCAGGGTCGAGTACGCGGAGCAGAAGTTACGACTCGATCGGATTGAAGAACGGCTCCGGCGGTTGAGCGACCGGCCCGGCGCCGACGAGGCGGAGGTCGGCTGGGAGACCGCGCGGCTGGCGGCCGGCGAGGCGCTCGAGGAGATGGGCGAATCGGCCGGGGAGTCGCTGGTGGAGGGCGTGGTCGTCGGCACGCCCGACCTCCACCGCGAGCGGGGGTGGACGGTCCCCGACGACGTC
>JBDGRG010000269.1:0-3107 GCA_042218355.1 Bradymonadaceae bacterium | reverse complement strand
TTCGTGGGCTTCCCTTCGAGCATGTCTTCTGTCTGGGGATGGGCGACCAGCACTATCCCGCCCAGCAGGGTCGAGACGCCCTCGATCTGCGTCGACCGTTCTCGCAGCTCGACGGCCAGATCGACTATCTCTCGTCGGCCGCCCGCGATCGCTGGCACTTCCTCGAGTTGCTGACCTCCGCTCGGTCGAGCCTCACGCTCTCGTGGGTCGACCGGGACGCGACGTCGGGCGAGCCCCAACCGGCCTCGCCGGTGATGTCGGACCTCGACCGAGTGGTCGACTGGTCCGCGGGAGCGTTCGACCACTGCCCGCCCGACACCCGGCGCGGCGAGCCCGACGCGTCGTTCTGCCCCGGACGGCACTCGCTCCGGTCTACACGAGACATCCGCTGCACCGCTGGGAGCGCCGGAACGGGGCATTTCAGGCCGCCCGAGCCGGTGAGGACGTCGACGCGGACCTTCCCGAGACCGATCGCCCCGCGGATCCGGATCTCGAACCGAAGGGGGCAGTGGGTCCGGTCCTCCATCCGCAGGCCGTCCGCGAGGCGCGGGCAGATGCCCTGCGCGAGGCCCTGGAGGACGAGGCCGGATTGGATCCGCAGATCGACGACATCGACGCGGTCGAGCGGGCGATCGCGGCCTCCGTCGAAGCGACCGGTGACGGAGGGCGCAACGAATCGCCAAAGCTCGCCACCGACTGGAGCGTGCATCTCGACGACGGCGAACCCGACGAGTACGGCGACGATGTCGTCCGCGTGCGGCTGTCGACGCTGGCGAAGTACCTGAAGACGCCGTTTCAAACCGCGGCGCAGTACCGCGCCGGGCTGCGCGACGAGGACGACGATCCGCAACGGTACGAGCCGTTCGAGGCCGGGAGTTTGGATACCGCTATCGTGACCCGTTCGGTCTACGAGTCGGTTCTGAGAGACGGATTTCCAGCCGATATCAATTCCTTCGAGGAGCGGAAGACGTATCTCAAGAACCAGTACGAAAAGGAGGTCAGACGTCGAACCGCGAGCGGTGACTGGCCCATCGAGGTCTTCGGGGCACAAACGAGGAAGAGACACAAATCGATACTCGAAGGGTGGGAAGAAAATCGGGCGAAGCGATATCCGGATTGTATCTCGCCACCGGACCCAGGTTCGATGACTGTTTTTGAGTTTGGCCCGGGACCGGAAGAGAAATCTATTGCTCCAATAGAATTAGATCTTCGCGATCACTCTAACGTTCATAGCAACTTTGTCGAACTATTCGGCAAGACTCATCTCGCAACGCGTGAAGAGCGAAATTTATGGGAGCTAGTTTCTAAAAATACGAATTCAGATAAGGGTAGACTTCGCAGGTACTCACTGGAAGCGTACATCGAGCATCTAGCATTGATCACGGAAGGTTTCGGGGGCAGCCGGAAGTTTGTCTGTTTGTGGGGCGAAGCCTACAGCAACGGACCGGGCAAACTGAAGAGTGTCCGTGTTTCGTTCGATAATATTGGTGTGGGTGAAGCGCGACGAACGTTGAAAGGGATCGTCTGTGACTACCTCGAAGGCGCGTTTCACAAATTGGCGCCTTGGGGCTGTGTCCGTGCAGTTTGGGATGGAGAGTATGAGGATATGGAAGAAGCGATCGACGATAACAACGACAGATGGAATACACCTGCTTGCGAATACGGACCGGTCGAAAATTGGGAGGATTATCCAGTTCTCGACAACGAAGAGATCAGTGGAATTGTAAACCGACGCTTCAAGCACCATCCTCGGTTCAAGGAACAGAATTGAGAACCGGCGCCAATCAAGTTCCGAATACCGGATTTTTTGAGAGGCGCACTTCACGTTTAGAGATAGATCGATACAATGTGTGGAGTTTTCGACTTAGACGGTCGGTAGCAACGCCGTTTTGTCCCGAGCGAACGTGGCAGACGAGTAGATGGTCCCGCTGATGAGCGATGCCATGAACCGAACCGCGGAGCGTGAACGTACTATCACCGTCCGTCGCCCCGAGGCCGTCGCCCGGGCCTCCGACGAGCGCAGCGACTGCGTGATCACGGCTTCGGCGGGCACCGGGAAGACGTACACTCTCGAGCATCTGGTCCTGGATGCAGTCCTCGACGGCACTCCGATCGAGGAAATCCTGGTGGTCACGTTCACCCGGCGGGCGGCGGCCGAGATGCGCAAGCGGATCCGCGACCGTCTGCAGGGGATGTTGGCCGACTACGAGGAGGGGAGCGGAGAAGAGACGGGTGAGGGGGGCGCTTGGGAGGTCGGGTCCCGGGAAGCCGCCCGGGTGCGAGATGCTCTGCGAGATCTGGGCGACGCCTCGATCACGACGATCCACGCCTTCTGCCAGGAGATCCTCGACAGCCACCCGCTGGAGGCGGGCGTCTCGTTCGACGCCGAACTGGCTGACTCGGACGAGTTGTTCGAGGACGCCTTCTTCACGGTGCTTCGCGAGGAGATCGCCCGCGACGACGGGCACCGAGATCTGCTGCGAGCGTACCTGGAAGACCGCGATCTCGACAATCTGAAGAGCAATCTCGCAGATTTACTGGGTCGTGGCGCAGAACTCGAGACTGGCGAGTTGGAACCGGACGAGGTCCGCGAGCGCGTCTCCCACGTCGACTGGAGTGAGGACGAGGTCGATCTTCCTCCAGAGCGCGCGCGCCGGGTGACCGCATGGGATACCTTTGCTCCGCTGGTCGAGGACGAGGTCGAGCGGCTCAAACGCCGGCGCGACGCCGTGACCTACGACGACCTCGTGGCAAGAGTCGCCGACAGCGTCGAGGCGAGCGCCGACGGAGAGGGGCTCCTCGGTTCACTCCGCGACCGGTTCTCCGTCGCACTGGTCGACGAGTTTCAGGATACCGATCCCGACCAGTGGAGGATCTTCCGAGAGGTGTTTCTGGAGAGTGACGAGCACCGGCTCTACCTGATCGGCGACCGAAAGCAGTCGATTTTCAGTTTTCGCGGGGCGGACCTGCGGGCGTACGAATCCGCGAAGGACCATCTGCTGGAACGGACGGGCGAGGAGCCAGTCGTCCTCGGCCGAAACTGGCGGTCGACGCCGCGTTTTCTCGAGGCGCTCGACAATCTGTTGCTGGAGGGCGGTTATTTCGGG
>JBDGRG010000268.1:23805-34109 GCA_042218355.1 Bradymonadaceae bacterium | reverse complement strand
CGGCGGGAAACATTTCCCACGGTTTCCGATCAGAGCCCGTTCGATGGTCGGTCTCGGCCACCGAGCGGTCGAGCCGACAGTCGCCCGACCTTTCGACCGCTCGGACTACTTCCAGACCTGGAAGGCGAATCCGGCGGTCAGAGCGTAGCCCCCGCCGAGGTCGCCGCGGATCCGCAGATCGAGGAGCTCGGACGAGTCATAACGAAACGCCAGGGTTCCGATCCCCCCGAAGCGGCGGGTCCGCTGCAAGTACTCGCCCGCCCGGCGGCGGTATTCGAGGCGCGCGTGGAGCTTCTCGCTGACGTTCATGTGGGCGTACACCCGAGTCGGCAGGTACGGCGCGGCCCAGAGTCGCCGGTAACCACTCGCGTCGGGGACGGGTGCCCGATACCAGCTGCGACCGTATCCCGTCTCGAGCCCCAGGACTAGCTGGTCGAGGCCGGCGGCGAGCGACCCCATGTCGACCGACAGACCCGCCCGCGCCTCGCCGGCCCAGCGACGAAATGCCCCGGTCGACCGGAAGTCGAGCATGCCGCCGGTTGCCTCGAGGTACGCGAACGTATGTCGTCTGGAACCCCGCCAGAACCGCCACCCGGCGGTCACCTCGTAGGCCGACGAATTCAATTCGACGTCCTGGTCGGTGCGGACGGAGACGTACGCCGGTCGAAAATCGAACCGGGACTGTGCGCGCAGCACGTGCTGCACGGGCAGGCTACCGGTCCGCAGAAAGGAGTAGTCGACGGCGAGCCAACCCCCGCGCACCTGCCGGTCGTTGACCGGTAACCGGAGTTCGTCGCCCTGGACCGCCCCGATGATGTCCGCCAGGTAGGAGAGTCCGAAGACGCCCACACCGGAGGTGAACGCCGTGGTCGCGTACGCAGACGCCGCGGACGTCGGTGGACCGACGAACTCGACCAGCAACCCCGATCCGGCGAGTGCGAGCCCCACTCCCTCCATCGCGACCAGCATCCAGCCCGTCCGGCTCTGCCCCCCGAAGAAGTGACCCGCACCGTGGATGAACAGCCCCCCGGTCGCCGCCACCGCGGTCGCCGCCGTCCGCTCCGACGCACGTCGCTCTCCCCCGAAGACGAACCCCGCCCGTCGGGCCTCCGCCTTGGACATCTGCTCGATCGGTTTCTCCGGCCGCCGCGGACGGCGGGGAGCGGGGTCGTCGGATTCGTCCCCCGACGCCCGGTCGGCCTCCGCTCCGGTCTCGCCGGAAGCGGACGAATCGTCGGCAGTCCCATCGGCCGCCGCGGCGGGGACCGGCATCGCCGCGAGGACGGCCACCGTCAGAACCACCGCCGCCGTTCGACGTGACGACTCAGTCCGCGGCATCGGTCGACCGGCCGTCTCCGCTCGATTCGACCGAGCGGACGTGGACCTCGAGAGTAAAGGGATGAAGCTCGAAGCCGGAGGGACGCGGAGCGAGGAAACGGAGCGAACGGACGACCGTCCCGTCGGCTCGGAACGAGGCGACGCCGGTCGCCCCCTCGAACCGCCGCTCCGAGGCGAGCGCCCGTCGGAGTCGAGTCGGCGAGCCGACCCCCCGTTCGAGGAGCAGCTCTCTCAGCCATCGCACGGAATCGAAGGCGAACGCCTCCGTCTGACCCGGTGCTCGATCGAAGGACGCGCGAAACCGCCGCGCAAACCGAGCGGCCATCGACTCCTTCGCCTCCGGTGCGAACCAGGCGGGGACCGCCGCGCCGTCGACGTACGAACCGGCCTGCTCGGTCAACATCGAATCGCGCCAGAGACTCGTCCCCAGATAGTGGACACAGATCGACGACGATCGATTCGAGCAACCCTCCCCCTCGGCGCTCCAGACGCCCTGGTCGGCCAGAAAGGCACTCAACTCGGCGATCTTCGGAGCGGCGTCCGGGATGAAGACGGCATCGGGCTGGAGGCCGGCCACGCGTTCGGCGACGGCACTGTAGTTCGATTTGTCGCGCTGGTAGGTCACCGACGCCAACACCTCACCGCCCCGACGGCGGAAGGCACGGGTGAAGTTCGAGGCCGCGAACGCCCCGTAGCCGTTGTCGGGGCGCAGCACGACCGCCCGTCGGTCCCCCCAACGCTCCGCGCTCAGCGCGGCGACCGCCCGCGATTCGGCACCGGGGTCGAGGAAATTGCGGAAGATCTGCCCCCCGTTCGTCGACGCGGCGATCGGCCGGGACGTCAGCGGAACCATCGGCAGTTTCGTGTCGGCGAGTGCCCTCGCGTAGCGGTTCGCCGCGGAGGTGCTCAGCGGCCCGATCACCGCGGAGACCTCCCGGTCGACCAGCCGCGGGACGACCTCCTTCGGGGGGGACGAAGAATCGACGAAGACCAGCGTCACGCGCGGTCGACCGCGGTACCGGAGGGCCCGCAGGCCCAGTAACATGCCATCGAGCGCCTGGCGGCCGACCCCCTGGTTGTGACCGCTCAGTGGCAGAACGGCGGCGAGCACCAGCCGCTTCGATCCGGTGAGCCCTTCGACGCGCTCGGCCAGCGACCGTGCTCGATCGTCGGCGCCGATCGACGCGAGGTCGTCGCGGGCGCGCTCTGCAATCCCGGCCACCTCCCGACGGCGTTCCTCCGACAGTCCGCCCCGTTCCAGCGCGCGCTCGACGAAGACCGTCCCCGCGACGGCACGCACGAACGTCGACTCCTCGTTGGAGAGGCTCCGAAGTCGCTCGAGCGAAACGTCGCGGCGGAGGGTACGGAACGCCTGGACCTCGGCGAAGGCCCGCAGGGCCTTCTCCGTGCTCCCCGAAGTCGACGCCGCGAGCTCCGCGGCACCGTCGTACAGCTGCCGGCAGACTCGCAGCGCTCCGACGCGGTCGCCCGCCCGCCGCCGGGCACCGATCAGGAGGGTGAATGCCCGTGGGCGATCGCGGACCAGCACGGCGGCCGGCATGCGCGCCTCGGAGAGTCGACCGAACACCTCGTCGGCGCGCTCGGTCCGATCCCGGTAGTAATGGGCCAGACCGAGGTAGACGTCTGCAGCCCTTCGGATGTCGGACTCGATCCGTGAGTCGCCCGCGAGCTTCCGCAGCGTCGAGACGACACGATCCGACACCCCATGCTCGCCGCGCGACGGTTTCGATCCAGGCGCCGGGAGCGAACCCATCGAGGCGCGTGCCGCATACAGCGATGCCCGGCGGCCGATTGCACTCGACCGATGCTCGGCACGAAGTCGTCGAAACGTCTCGGCCGCTCGTTCGTACTCACCCCGTTCGAGCGCCTCCAGCGCGCGCTCGAACGACCGGCGAACCTCCGGGTGGTCGGGGGTCTCCGGAGCCGCCCGATCCGGCGTCTCCGGACGTTCCCGCCTCTTCTGCGAGGTCGTCGCGCACCCGCCCCCCAGCAGACAGCCGACCGCGACCCCGGCGACGTAGACGTACAGGAACCGACAGAACCGCATACCCGTGCGACTGCACCAGAAGCATGATTCACAACCTCCCGTCGCGGATGGCGGCCGAGTGGTCGCGCGACCCGCTACGGGGGTTCCCCGTGCCGCCCATCCTCGACCTCGCGACGATCAGCTCGCCCCTGTTCGGTCCGGCGGCTCGGCAAAAGACTCGCCGAGCAGGGGATCATGCTTCTGACCGAACGAGACGACGCTCCGACCGCCCCTGAATCGGGACACAGACGCCGCCGATGGGGCGCGCAGTCGCCTCTCGGTGACCGAACGACTCGCCGTTCGGCGGCCGTCGACGCCACGCTCACCGAGCCGACCGACCGCGAAGATCGGAACGAGTCCGAGGAACGGCGGGACGGCCGAGTCGGCCCGATCCACTGGACGTCGACAAACGCCGTTCAGCACGTCCGACGGAAACAGTGCTCCGACTTTGCCTCCGCGAGGGACTTCCGGATCCCCTCGGCGAGGGGTTCGATCGCCCGCTCGAGCTCGCCACTCTCGGGATCCGTGGGCATCGGCACTTCGCGCCAGGCGAAGTTCATGGCCTTCGAACAGCCGGACCAGAGCGAGTAACCCCACTGATCCTCGCCGTCGGCGCGCCAGACGTCGACGTACAGGCGCTCGGCTTCACAGTACTTGTGGTGATCCGGGTCGGCCAGGCGGCGGTCGTAGATGGTGCGAGCGTTGACCTTCAGGACGTCCGACGTCCGGAACTCGAAGGCGATCGACTGGGCGATCGCCTCGAGCAGCCGCTCGCTGTCGGTGGTTCCGGACGGTCCGAGCCCGACATCCTTGAACGACACCAAATCGAAGTGTTTGCTCCCCTTCAGGCGGACCCCGAACGGCGAGTAGCGATAGTTTTTTTCCTCCGTCGAACCCGATTTCTCACCAGCCGGGGGCGAACTCTCCGGGCCGGACGTCGCCGACGAACCGGTCGTCGACGCATCGCCGGCCGTGTCACAGCCGCCCATCGCCGTGATTAACACGGTCGACAGAATGGCCAACTGGCGTTCGAGCGTTCGTCCCATGACCTCGAGGGTGCTTCGATACAACGCAAGGGCGATGGCGTCGGTCGCTCCTCACACGAGAGTGCCGCGACGCGGCGGGCGTTTCAAATCAGCCACCCCGCGAACGTCGCTCATGGAGCACTCTCCGACCGCACCTGCCGGACGTGCCGGCGCCGGCGAAAGGCGCGAACATCCTCGGAGACGTCCTCCGGTTCGCGGTCGACCGTCCCGAGGTTGAAAACCATGCATTTCGGGCCGCCGCCGCCCTTCCCGAAGAACTCCGAAATATCGACCTCCACGACCGTCACGCCGGTATTCTCGATACGGTCGACGGTCCGATCGGCGATGTCGGTCGGGGCGTACAGCAACCGATCCGTCCGTGTCTCAATATAGAACGAATTGCCGACGAAATTCCAGGCATCGTCGTCGGAGAGTTCGATCACTCGGTCTCCCAGCTCGTCGTCCAGCCGTCGAGCGGCCGCGTCGGTCAGTCCGGAGGGCCAGGCCAGTAGTGGCCCGCCGAGGTCACACAACAGGCAGTCGCCGTGGTAGAAATGCGAGTTCGAGAGCTCGAGCCGCAGCGGTGGCTCCTCCCAGACCGTCTCGGCCAGCCAGTCGCCGACACGGGCGTCGGAACGGAACCCCCAGGTGAAGATCTGCCGCCGCTGCTCGCTCCGCCCGACCGGAAAGGCGTCTGCCTCGCCCTCGAAACGAAGTCCCTCCGGTAACCGCCGGGTCGGGACGCCGAACCGCTGGAAGAACGACTCGAACCGATCGGCCTCGGGACGCCGGTGCTCAGCGGTGAACCGACTGGGATAGAAGGTCTTCTCGGCGATGGGTCGATCGTCGAGGCGGTGCACCAACAGTCCGGCATTGGCCGTGAACACCATCCCGGTCAGTTCGGGCTCGGGCTCGGCGACGTAGACGTCGATCCCCCCATCCGACAGCGCATCGACGTAGGAGTGCCACTGTGATCGCGCCCGGTCGCGGTCGACCGTCTTCAGCGAGTCGTCGCTCTCGCGAGTGTGGGGGTTTGCCCCCCCCGCGATCCGAAAGTGCCGCGGATGGGTGACGAGGACGGCTGGGCGCGCCATGGGAGCCTCCGCAGGGGTCGACGAACAGCGGCCGGCCGGACGTCGCCGGCACACGTGCCTGTCTACCCGCCGAGCGGTCTCTGCTCAACAGCGCCCGACGGTCGCCCCCGCCGACGCGCACGACGACTGGCGAGTGTCGAGCCGACCGTGTATACTCTCAAGCGCAATCGTCGCCCACGACGAATTCCGGGGCCGGCCCACCACCGGGTCGACCCCCGTCGCACTCAATTCGTTCCCGACTCCGCGCACCGACCATGCCGACACTCGACGCACTGAAGGAAGCCGGCTTCACCTACAGCAACTGGCCCGACGACCTCCCCGAACCCGGCGACTCGAACATCTCGAAACTGGAACACGACGGCACTCAGGAGCTGTACCGATTCGAAACCGACGTCGATGGCGTCGATTACGCGATGGAAATCCTCGTCGACACCTTCTCGGCGGAGAATCCGAACGAGGGCGTCTCGTTCATGCTCGAACAGTTCGCCTATCTCTGGCGCACCGACCGCGATCAGCTCGCGTACGACACCGAGGACGACATCCCGCGCAGGCAGTTTTGACCTTCGGCACGATCCGCCATGCTCGAACATCGAACGGTCCGAGCCCTGCTTGCAGCCGTCGTCGTCGCCTCCTGCGGGGCGAGCGAGCGACACTGTCGGACCGACGAGGGGCAACCAACTGCGTCCGAGGCCCCTGAACCGCAGGCCAGCGGCGAGCCGGCGGCCGGCGGATCGACCGGCGAGCCCGAGTCCCCGGCCGCGACGGACGACCGAGAGGAGCCCGACTCGTCGGAGACTCGTACGGCGCATGCCGACGCGACCACCGCCCGGCAGGCCACCGGACGGTTCGCGAAGCGCCGCCGTCGGATGGTGCGGCAGCAGCTGAAGGGCCGGGACATCACCGACAAACGCGTGCTCGACGCGATGCGGACGGTTCCGCGCCACCGTTTCGTCCTCCCGCGGTGGCGCAGTCGCGCCTACGCCGACTCCCCGCTGCCGATCGGCCACGGCCAGACGATCTCCCAGCCCTACATCGTCGCCTACATGACCCAGGTGCTCGACGTCCGGAAGGGTCACGAGGTCTTCGAGGTCGGGACCGGGAGCGGCTATCAGGCCGCCATCCTCGCCGAACTCGGTGCGGAGGTCTATTCGGTCGAGATCGTCTGCGAACTCGCCAAACGTGCCCGCAAGACCCTGAAATCACAGGGGTACGACAATGTCCACGTCCGGTGCGGTGACGGCTACGAGGGCTGGCCCGAACACGCCCCCTTCGACCGGATCATCCTCACCGCTGCACCCGACGAACTCCCCGATACGCTCGTAGACCAACTCGCCCGCGGCGGCCGACTGGTCGCCCCGGTCGGCGAGCACGTTCAGGAACTACGTGTCGTCCGAAAGAAAGAGGACGGATCCGTCGTGGAGACGGACCTCAAAAAGGTCCGATTCGTCCCGATGGTCCATGGTGACGAATAAGAACGTGCCGCAGACGGTCCATTGGCGGGGGCTTCTCTGACGCCCTCCGCGGAGACGTCCCGCGCGCCGAGTCCCGTCGTTCGCGGAGAGTTCGCTCTCGGCGCGAGTTCCGCGCTCCCTCCTCGTCGGAACGGACCGTTCGTTCGCCGAGCCAGTCTCGTTCCCTCTCCCTTGGTCGTCGGCCAGCCCGTTCCTCGCTACCCGAGTGCCTCTTTGGCCCGTTTGCTCGGTTCGTGATCCGGATCGACCCCGAGCGCCCGGTCGAACATGTCGCGAGCACGCCGGTCGTTGCCCAGCTCGGACTCGACCAGGCCGAGATGATAGTAGACCTGCACCTTCTTTTCGTCGCTGTCCAGCTTCATCTGGTGCAGGAGCAGCTGCTGGAAGCGCTCCCTGGCCTGCTCGTACTCCTCGAGGCGGTATTCGAGCTTCCCCAGGCTCATCAGGTTCGGGAGGTGGGCGTCGTCGACCTCGACCCCCGCCCGGTACTGCTCGAGCGCGTCTTCCGGTCGGTCGTCCTGCTCGGCCAGTTGGCCGCGAGCGTGGAGTAGCCGCACTCGTTCGTCGTCCGGAAGGTCGCCCTCCTCGAGCAGCTGCTCGACGACCTCGGAGGCTCGGTCGAATTCCCCCTGCTCCTCCAGCAGGCGCACCAGTGGCCGGGCGACCTGCGGATCGGCCGGCGCCCGGTCGAGCGCGGATTCGAGCGCCTCGATCGCCGTCAGACGATCCCCCTGACCGACCCGTGCGAGATCCGCCATGTCGACAGCCAGATCGGCACGCACGTCGGGATCGTCGGCATGCTGGACGTGGTGAGCGAGGATGTCGAACCGGTCGGCGGAGCGTCCGAGCTGGCGATACAAGTCGTCGAGGGCCGCCATCGCGCGCTCGTCGTCGGGATCGACTTCGAGCGCACGTTCGAACTCCTCGACGGCGGCCGCCGCGGAGTCGAGTCGGCTGCGCAACAACTCGCCCCGTTCGAGCCGCAACTCGAGTTCGCGCTCGGCCGACTCCGCCGCCGACGCCCGACGGTCGAGCAGACCCGCCAGCTCGTCCCAACGCCCCAGCTCCCGGTGCAAATCGGCCTTCAGATCGAGCACCTCGGTCTCCGGACCGGCGATGTTCTCGGCCCGCTCGAGATATTCCTCCGCCCGGGCGAAGTCCCCCAGTCGGGAGAGACAGAGACGCGACAGCTGAAGTGCAGCTTCCAGCCGCTCGTCGTCGACGTCGGCCCGCTCGTACCGCGACTCGTAGAGTTCGGCGAGCGCTCCCCACCGTTCGGCCCGTCCGTACAGCTCCGCCAGACTGCTCTCGATCTCCTCGCCCGCCTCGGCGAACTCGGCGGCGCGCTCGAACCAGTGGATCGCGTCGCCGACGTCCTCGAACCGATCGCGCGACAGCTCTGCCAGCTGCCTCGCCGCTCGCCGGGCATCGGAGGGCCTGTCGTCCGCCTCGGCGATCTCGAATTCCCGCACCAGTACGTCGCGGAGATTCTCCCACTGCTCGGTCTCCCGGTACAGATCCTCGAGTTCCTCCAGCGCCGCCCGATGATCGGGCTCGAACCGAAGGATCGACCGCGTCGCCTCGATGGCGCGGTCGAGATCCTCGAGAACGGATCGGCTGTACCGCGCGATCTTTTCGTGGATCTCGGTCAGCTCGTCGGGGTCGTCGACCGTCCGTTCGAGCCGCTCGAGCGTCCGAACCAGTTCCGCGTGCCGATCCGTTTCCTCGTACAGATCGACCAGACTGCGCATCGCGCGGCGATCCGTCTCGTCGAGTTCCAGCGCCTCCCGATACGCGTCGATCGCCTCCTCGGTCCGCCCCCGGTCGGCCTCGATCTCCCCGATCTCGAGGAACGCCTGGCGCCGGTCGTCCGGTTCGTAGCTGGTCTCCGCGCGCCGGCGAAGAGCCTCGACCAGCGAGGAGGGGTCGTCGAGTTCGCGCGCGACCGACTCGAAGCCCTCGAGCGCCTCTCGGTCGTCCGGCTCGGAATCGTGCGCGCGGCGAAACAGACGCGCCGCCCACTCTGCGTCATCGAGTTCCTCCCGCGCCCGTCGCCCGGCCCGACGCAACAGCCGCGCCGAGGTCACGGGGTCGGAGGACTCCTCGGCGACCTCTTCGAGCAGAGCGACCAGCTCCTCGTGTCGGCCGTACTCGTCGGCCGTCGCCTCGAGCCGCTCCAGGACATCATCGGCGCCGGGCTCCGCTCGAAGCGCTCGGCTGAGATTCGCCCATCCCAGCTCGAATTCGTCCAACCGCTCGATTCTGATCTGTGCCGACTCGAGCAGGAGTTCCGCGCGCCGACCGTCGCCCTCGACCACCTCTCGGCGCCGATCGAGGAGGTCGACGAGGTCCGCGTAACGCACCTCCCCGCGAAGCTCCTCGTCGTCGATCAGCCGTTCGAGCCCCTCGACGACCCCGACCTGTCCCGGCTCGTCCTCCAGCGCCCGACGGTACGACTCGAGGGCCCGACGCCGGTCACCGAGGTACTGTTCGAACAGATATCCCAGTCGATACTCGAGTTCCGGCGCCTCGTCCCCCCCCGCGAGGTCGAGCTGCCGCTGCAGGATGTCCGCCAGATCCCCCCAGGCGTGCTGGCGCTGGTAGAGGCGATCGAGCTGCTCCAGCGTCGGGAGGTGCTCCTCGTCGAGTTCGAGTGTGGTCCGCGCGTGGTCGATCGCGGCGTCGACGTCCTCGAGCTGCTCCTCGGCAATGTCCGCGGCCTCGCGATGCAGCGCCAGCCGCGTCGACTCGTCCTCGACGCCGCCGTCGATCGCATCCTCGTACAGCGCATAGAGGTCCTCGCCGTTGTCGAGCTCCTCGCCCAGCCGACGCAGATCGGCGCGAAGCTCCTCCTCGCCGGGGGTGTGATTCAGTCCGCGGCCCAGCGCGATGAACGCCATGTCCGGATTGTCGAGCCGCTCCTCGAGCACGCGCGCCAATTCGCGGTAACGCTCGGCCAGCCGATGGGGGTCGTCGACCGATTCGATCCGACTCTCGAGCAGTTCGCGCAGCTGGATCCACTGCTCGTTCTCGCGCAACCGCTCGGCGAGTAGATCCGTCGCGCGGTCCCCGACGTCGGTCCGCTCGACCAACGACCGGAGCCCCTGGAGCGCTTCGTCGCAATCGGGATCGCGCTCGAGCACTGCCCGGTACGTCTCCAGCGCCCCCTCCGCATCGTCGAGCCGCTCGAGCTGCAGCTCCGCCCGTTCGACCTCCAGTGCCGACCGCTCCGCCGGGTCCTCGACTTGTTCGCGCTTCGTCTCCAGCGCGCGGAGCAACTGGTCCCACCGCTCGGTCTGGCGGTACAGCCGAACCAGCGAATCGAGGA